>CANPZZ010000030.1 GCA_947589125.1 uncultured Lachnospiraceae bacterium | reverse complement strand
CGCCTTTAGACGCTGGCCGAGTAGTGCGGGCTTATAGCCCGCGTCCGAGCCACCCGTTTTACGGGTGGGGGCGACTTCATGATGACGTGGAAAACGCGCCGGGCGCGCCCTGCACAACACATAGATCTTAGCGCGCCGATTAAGCGAGGGTATTCACAGCCTTGCTGACGCGGGACACCTTCCGGGATGCGTTGTTCGGATGATAAACACCTTTGGAAGCGGCCTTCTCGATCTCAGAAATAGCGTTGGTCAGCGCGGCCTGCGCGGCAGCCTTATCGCCGGCAGCGACGGCAGCGTCGACTTTCTTCATAGCGGTCTTTACTCTGGAACGGATCGCCTTGTTGCGGGCGGCCTTGGTCTCATTCACTAAGATTCTCTTCTTCGCGGATTTAATGTTAGCCAATCTGTTACACCTCCGATATATTGGTCTGGTTTATGAGCTGTGTTTGCATCAAAGCCTGGACACGGACAGTTCAATGTAAACATACGCTAGTATTTTATAGGATTTGCGGGGGATTGTCAATACATATTTCGGGCGTTTTTTGCGAAAGATGATGAGAGGAATGAAAAGGAGGCAGCGGAATATGTTTGAGATCCGTACAGATTTGGCGGTAGAAGAAAAAGAGGGTTTTCAGGGCAACGGAGGGGAGATATCCGGGGTCTCCCTGCGGGAGTGGAGAAAGGCTTCCAGTTCCATCAAGATGACGGAGGTTAAGATCCTGGATGAAGCGGGAGAGCGGGCTATGGGAAAGCCGCGGGGGACTTATCTGACAATGGAAGCGAAGCAGATGGGGCGTGAAGACGAAGGGTATCATCGGGAAGTCTCAAAGGAGCTGGCGTCCCAGCTGCGCAGAATGATCAAGGGATTGCGGAAACGCCATGCCCTTCCGGCCGGGGATCCGCTTCATGTGCTGGTGGTTGGCCTCGGCAATCCGTCAGTGACGCCGGACGCGCTGGGACCGGGCGTCCTTGGGAATCTCCGGGTCAACCGAAATCTGCGCGCCGCGTCCAGTCTTCCGCCGGATGACGGAGAGCCGGTGATCATAAGCGGTATTATACCGGGCGTCATGGCGCAGACCGGTATGGAGACCGCCGAGATTGTAGGAGGGATTCTTTATGAGACTGCGCCGGACATGATCATTGCCATCGACGCCCTGGCGGCCAGGAGCATCCGGCGGCTGGGGACTACGATCCAGCTGACGGATACCGGCATTCAGCCGGGTTCCGGCGTGGGAAACCACAGGCACAGTCTGACAGAGGCAGGACTTGGGATACCGGTGCTGGCGATCGGCGTACCTACAGTGGTGGGGGCGGCCGCTATCGTTCACGATACCGTTTCAGCCCTGATCGGGACGCTTTGGAGCCATATGGAGACGAAGGGCATGGGCGACTATATGGATGAACTGCCGCCCGACGAGCAGTACCAATTGATCAGTGAGCTTCTGGAACCGGAGTTCGGTCAGCTTTACGTGACGCCGCCGGATATCGATCAGACGGTGAAACGTCTCGGCTATACGATTTCTGAGGGGATCCATCTGGCATTTTATGAAAATCCGCAAGATGAAGAGGAATATGGCATATGATGTTACAGTTTTGACTGTGCGCGTGTTGGCGAAATGAAAGCGGGACGAGAATTCTGTGCCGGGAAAATGAAAGCGGGATGGGTATTCTGTGCCGGAGAGATGGAAGCGGGACGGGCATTCAGTGATGGAAAAATGAAAACGGACGGGCGTTATGAAGCGGGAAACGTGCGGAACCGGCAGAAAAATGACGGGAGAAGGAAGGGGGAGTGCAGCCATGAGAAGACGGTACCGGGCGGATGCCGTACTGCGATTTGTAATGCTCGTGGTGAGCGCGGTTCTGATGCTGGCGTGGTTTTATAAAGCGCTGACAGTAAAGGACGACCTTTTGGGGAAGGCGCTGTTTAGGGGGGACGGTAGCAAAGCGGAAACAGAGATACAGCCGGAATACGCTGCGTCCGGCGGGGACGGAGAAAGAGAAACCGAAGGATTTCGGTCAGCCTTTGCGGAATCGATACGCAGCGGCATTTTCCGCGGAATCGTCGCTTTTCTGCTGGGGAGAAACCCATTTCTCCGGTTCCTGGCGCGGGAGACTGTGACGCAGGAGACGATCACCTCAGATCCGGATCCGGCGTATGCCGGTTATCTGGCCAGGCAGAAATTGATGAGCGAATCCTGGTATCTGGCGCTGTATGGGGATGAGAACAGTCTGGCGGGCCCATTGGGACCGTTAGCTGCGGGGACGGCGGAAGACGCAGGAACGGACGGAGCCGGACAAGGATTAACCGGAGCAGTCCAAGGGCCGGTTGGCGCGGGCTGGGGGCTAACCGGGGCAGATGGCGGGAGTCAGGGATCAGCGGGGACAGGAGCCGGAGTGAATGTGCCGGGACAGGGAACGGAAGGAGCAGTTTCGGGAGGTCCCCAGGGACTGTCCCAGGAGGAAATCGCGTTCCGCCAGATGACAAGCCTGACTCCGGCGTATCACCGGCGCGACGGACTGGCAGTGGTCGGAGCGGCCTATGTGCTGGAGCAGCTCAGCGATTTTGACTTTCTGATGCAGAATTTCTACAGTGTCCACGCGTCTACCACGGCCGGGCGTGAGGAGATCGACGCGGCGGCGCTTCTGGCCCGGGATCTGTCTATAGAGAAAGAGACGGACCAACCGCAGATACTCATTTATCATACCCATTCCCAGGAGGCTTTCGCCGATTACAGTCCGGAGAATCCGGGGGCCACAGTCGTGGGGATCGGTAATCGTCTGACAGAATTACTTGAAGAAAAGGGTTACAAGGTTATCCACGATACGACCGCGTATGATATCATGAACGGCGAGTTGGACCGGAATCACGCATACAATTACGCCCTTGACGGGATCATGGCGATCCTCCAGCAGTACCCGTCCATTCAGGTGGTGTTGGATATCCACCGGGACGGCGTGAATGAATCGGTTCATCTTGTCACGGAGATCAATGGAAAATCTGCGGCGCAGATCATGTTTTTTAACGGTATGAGCCAGACGCCGGACGGCCCGATCGAATATCTGCCGAATCCCTACAAGGAAGATAATCTGGCTTTCAGCCTGCAGATGCAGTTGGACGCGGCGGCATATTATCCGGGATTTACGCGGAAGATCTATTTAAAAGGCCTGCGTTACAATCTCCATGTGCGGCCCAGGTCCGCGCTGATCGAGGTGGGGGCGCAGACGAACACTTATGAGGAAGCATATAACGCGATGGAACCGCTGGCAGAACTGCTGGATATGACGCTGGGCGGGTGAGGTATTGATTGCAATATTGCGTTTTCTCAGATTGCAAGTTGGAAGAAAAAATGGTATAATTTCGCAAGAGATTATACCGCGCGGGTTCGGAGTCCGAACGAAGTGAGGACAAAACACCGGGCCGAATCTTGCGCATCCCTCGGAGGGACCATGTTCGGAGGATGTAATCTCGCCAGAGAAAGCAAGTGAAAGGAATCCATATATGCCAACTATAGACCAGAGCAAGATACGCAATTTCAGCATCATCGCCCACATCGACCACGGCAAATCCACGCTGGCGGACCGGATCATCGAGATGACCGGGCTTCTGACCAGCCGCGAGATGCAGGCGCAGGTCCTTGACAACATGGATCTGGAGCGGGAGCGGGGCATCACGATCAAGGCCCAAGCTGTCCGCACCGTGTACAAGGCTAAAGACGGCGAGGAATATATTTTCAATCTGATCGACACGCCGGGACATGTGGACTTTAACTATGAGGTGTCCCGAAGCCTGGCGGCCTGCGACGGCGCTGTGCTGGTGGTGGACGCCGCCCAGGGCATCGAGGCCCAGACCCTGGCCAACGTCTATCTGGCCCTGGACCATAATCTGGAGGTGTTCCCGGTTATCAATAAGATCGACCTTCCCAGCGCCGAGCCGGACCGTGTGGCGGCCGAGATCGAGGACGTGATCGGGCTGGAGGCCCATGACGCGCCGCGGATTTCCGCCAAGACCGGGCAGAATGTGGAGGATGTGCTGGAGGCGATCGTCGAGAAGATCCCGGCGCCGGAGGGCGATCCGGACGCGCCGCTTCGCTGCCTGATCTTTGATTCCATCTACGATTCCTACAAGGGCGTCATCGTCTTCTGCCGCGTCATGGACGGCACGGTGAAGAAGGGGACCACGATCCGCATGATGGCTACCGGAGCGGAAGAGGAAGTCGTGGAGGTCGGCTATTTCGGTGCGGGTCAGTTTATACCCTGTGATGAATTAAGTGCCGGAATGGTAGGTTACATCACGGCCAGCATCAAGAATGTGAAGGATACAGAGGTCGGCGACACGATCACTGACAGGGACCGGCCCTGCGCGGAGCCGCTGCCCGGTTATAAAAAGGTTACATCCATGGTCTACTGCGGCCTCTATCCGGCGGACGGCGCCCGCTACGGGGATCTGCGGGACGCGCTGGAGAAACTGCAGCTCAATGACGCGTCCCTGTTTTACGAGCCGGAGACGTCGGTGGCGCTGGGATTCGGTTTCCGCTGCGGGTTCCTGGGACTTCTCCATCTGGAGATCATCGAGGAGCGGCTGGAGCGGGAGTACAATCTGGACCTGGTCACCACCGCGCCCAGCGTTATTTACCGGATCCATAAGAAGAACGGGGAAATGATCGAGCTGACGAACCCATCCAATATGCCGGATCCGACGGAGATCGACTACATGGAGGAGCCGGTGGCCAGCGCCGAGATCATGGTGACCACCGAGTATGTGGGCGCGATCATGACGCTGTGCCAGGAGCGCCGCGGAAATTATCTTGGCATGGAATATATGGAGGCCACCAGGGCGATCCTGCGGTACGACCTGCCGTTAAACGAGATCATTTACGATTTCTTCGACGCGCTGAAATCCCGGTCGCGGGGCTATGCGTCGCTGGACTACGAGGTGAAAGGCTACCAGAGGTCGGAGCTTGTGAAGCTGGACATTCTGGTGAACCATGAATATATCGACGCGCTTTCCTTTATCGTGCATGCGGAGTCGGCCTACGAGAGGGGCCGGAAGATGTGCGAGAAACTGAAGGATGAGATTCCGAGGCATCTGTTCGAGATCCCGATCCAGGCGGCCATCGGCAGCAAGATCATCGCCCGCGAGACCGTGAAGGCCATGCGCAAGGACGTGCTGGCCAAGTGCTACGGCGGCGATATCACGCGGAAGAAGAAACTTCTGGAGAAGCAGAAGGAAGGCAAGAAGCGGATGCGTCAGATCGGCAATGTGGAGATCCCGCAGAAGGCGTTTATGAGCGTGCTGAAGCTGGACGACGAATGACAGAAGCGATCCGGGGAGCCGAGGCCGGCGGAGTGCGGGCGGCGGAACCGGGCGGAAAGGTGAACCATTAGGAAAGTCACAGCCGATCAATGCGATGGGGCGATAAGAAATGATGGGGCCGGGCAGCCGGAGATGACCGGCGCGGCGGAACAGTAAGAAAAGCCGGAAGAGATGGAACCAGACAGAGCAGAAAGGGGCGAAGAAGATGAGAAGACCGCTTGAACTTTACATCCATATCCCTTTCTGCGTCCGCAAATGCCTCTACTGCGATTTCCTTTCCCAACCCGCCAGCGAGATGTCCCAGCACGGCTATGTGGAGCAGCTTCTGGCGGAGATCGACCGGGAGAGCGGCTATTATCAGGGCTACGGCGTGGTCAGCGTCTATCTGGGCGGCGGCACGCCGTCGATTCTTAAGGCGGAGGATATCCGGGCGATTCTTTCGAAAGTCCGGCAGTGCTTCTATCTGGAGAGCGACGCGGAGATCACGATCGAGACGAATCCCGGAACAGCTAATCTGGACAAGCTGAAGGCGTTCGCGGACTGCGGCATCAACCGGATCAGTCTGGGACTCCAGACGGCGAATGATAAGGAACTGAAGACTCTGGGCCGCATCCATACATTTGACGAATTCTTAAAGACTTACCAGAGGGTCCGGCTGGCCGGATTTACCAATGTGAATGTAGATCTGATGTCGGCGCTTCCCGGACAGACCCTGGCGTCGTGGAAATCCACGCTGCGCCGGGTGCTGATGCTGAAGCCGGAGCATATTTCCGCTTACAGCCTGATGATCGAGGAAGGGACTCCATTTTACGAAATGTACCATGATCATCCGGAACTGCTGCCGTCGGAGGAAGAAGACCGGGAGATGTACTACGCGGCGCGCCAGCTCTTAAAGGAACACGGTCTGGAGCGCTACGAGATCTCCAATTACGCGCTGCCTGGCTATGAGTGCCGTCACAATATCGGCTACTGGACCGGCGTGGAATATCTGGGACTGGGATTGGGAGCGTCGTCCTATCTGCAGGGATTCCGTTTCCGCAATGAGCCGGATCTGGATACATACCGGAAGATCAATATGAAGGCGGACGACGCGGACTGGCGGCTCCATCAGGATATTACGGAGCTGTCGGAGAAGGACCAGATAGAGGAATTCATGTTCCTTGGACTCCGCATGACGCAGGGCGTTTCCGGAAGCGAATTCCTGGAGCGGTTCGGGCAGAATATGTGGAACGTATACAGTAAGGTGCTGCCGAAGCTTAAGGAGAATAAGCTGATCGAGGTGGAAAGTCCTTATGTGCGGCTGACGGATTTCGGAATGGATATCAGCAATTATGTGCTGAGCGAGTTCCTGCTTGACTGAAGGGGTGGAAACGCGAAAGATCCACCCCTTATCCGCGCCTCGGACTGCAGGAGCATCCGATCCCCAGCGCGCCGGGGCCGGTATGGCAGCAGATGCCCAGGGACAGATTGCCGCTCAGCACATCATGTCCCGGAAATGCAGCCCGGATCTCTTCCACCCACTCGGCGGTCTCTTCCGGCGTGGCGCTGGAAGCGGCCAGAAGATGGATTTTGCCGGCTTCATACTGTTCTTTAAAGCGTGTCTCCAGATCATGCTTTAAGGTCTCGATCATGAAATGTTTCGCCTTGATGAAGCCGTGGCATTTCTTGATGGCGTCCAGTTTCTCGGTGTCAAGCTGCAGGACAGGTTTGATATTTAATAAGGTCCCAAGAGCCGCTGTGGCGGGAGTGATGCGTCCGCCCCGTTTCAGATATTCCAGGGTCTGTACGCCCAGATAAATGACCATATCGGCCCGGTGCTTTTCCAGGATTTCTTTGATTTCTTCCGCGGTAAGACCTTCCTGGATCAGTTCCAGCGCGTCCATGATCATCCGCACCAGCGGCGTAGACACCCGGCCATGATCCACGACCAGTACCCGGCCTTCGTAGGGGGCGTCGGACGCCAGGGCCTGGGCCGCGGCGCAGGAGCCGCTCAGACCGCTGCTGATCGGCATATAAAGGATTTTTTCGTATTTCTGCAGGGCCTTATCCCAGATCTCCATCACCGACGCCGGGGACGGCTGGGATGTGGTTACGGAAGCGCCGCTTTCCTGCAGGCGGAAGAATTCCGCGCGGGTAAGGGTGCTTTCTTCATAATAACATTCTTCATTCACATAAAACGGCATGGGGAGTACCATGACGCCCAGCTTTTCCGCCAGGCTTTGGTCAATTCCGCTGTGACTGTCTGTGACGATTCCAATCGAACGCATAACTTATTTCCTCTCAGAACTGTCTGGCAAATGAAATAGCGGCACGGCGATCTGATGCGGCGGGGCTGTATGGTCCGCCTTCGGCAAAGTGAGAATGTGCCGGAAATTTGCCCGTATGCAACAGTATAGCATATCTTCGGAATATTTCAATCGGAAAATTTCACGATTTCCTCGCCGGACGGGAGAGGAAAACAAAGGATTTTGTAAGAAATCTTCATATGCCCGTAATGGCAATTTCCGGCAGGATAAGGTATAATGGCTGCAGACAGCGGAAGTGCGCGGCTGGGAAGGGATGGGCCGCAGCCGGCTGATCGAATAAGATGGAAAGGCGCTGCCATCTCAGGCGGCGGATGGGGAATGGAATGAGAAGAAAGAATTATGCTGTGATACTTGCCGCAGGGCTGGCCGGGATCATGCTGATTGCCGGCGGCTGCGGGAAGTACGACGCAGTTGCTGTAGAATCCTCCGCAAAGGAGACGGCGGCTGCGGGAACGACTGCAGAGACGACAGCTGTGGGGACGACTGAAGAGACGACGGCTGCGGCGCCGGCGGGAGAAACAGCCGCGGAGACAGGCGCGGCGGACTCTTCTGAGAACGGCTCGTTTATCAGTAACGACACGGCGGATCTGTCGGCGGCTCCCGGCGCGGTGTGGTTTGACAAGGACACTATGACGGCTCACGGCGATATCGCCGATACATCCACGACAGAGGCGGAGACAGCGCCGGCCGGGGAAGAGACGGATGTGACGGCTCCTGTGAAGATATGGGGTACCATTGTCAGCGTGGAAGGCGATGAGAACACTGCGGATGAGCCGGATGTGCCGGCTGCCGGAGCGATGATTACCGTGGACAATCAGTCGGACGTATCGTCTCCGGGAGAAATGATCATTCATATCGATCCGGCCCATTCGGTGGTCGTGGACGCGGTGAACGGTCTGCCGGTGGAGTTGTCTGACCTGGAAGAGGGGGAAAGCTTCGTGGCTTACCTCGGTCCGGCCATGACCATGTCGCTGCCGCCACAGGTGACGGCTTACGCGGTGATCGTGAAGATTCCGGAGGATTTCAAGGCTCCCACTTTCGTGTTTTCCGCCGGAGCTATCGTGGATACGGACAATGGAAAACTTCTGGACGCTTACGGAGAGCAGGACTATATGCTGGCGGATGATGTGGAGGTGCTGCCGTATCTGACGCGGAACATCGTGACGCTGGAAGACATTCACGACGGCTCCCGCTGCCTGATCTGGACGGATGAATATGATATGGTTACGAAGATAGTGCTGTTTGCCGACTGACGGCAGACGCTGGGAAGAAAACGGCGTGCGCCGCAATATATTTTCAGGTAAAAAGGAGAGTAACGAGATGAACCGGTTAACGGAATCTAATCTGCTGCTGGCCGAGCAGCTGACCGAATCGATCAAGAAGGACTATGACGCCTGCGGTATCGCTGTGGCGGTCGTGGATAAGAATGGAGAGACCCAGTATCAGCGTTTCTGGGGTGTGCGCGATCTGGATTCCGTGAAGGAGATTGACGGCGACACCATTTTCGGAATCGCCTCGGTGACTAAGTCCTTTACGACGATGGCGATCCTGCAGCTGGAGGAGCGGGGGATCTTAAGCATCGACGACCCCGTCAGCAAGTACGTTCCGGAATTTACGAATCGTAACCAGAGTGCGCCGGTGCTGATCCGTCATCTGCTCAGCCACAGCGGCGGCTTCTTCCCGCAGCCCCGGATCCTGGTGGGAGATATCGCGAAGAAGATGGGGCTGGATGAAGCTGTGGACGGCGATTTCGCTTATCACGAGGGACTGGCCGAAGAGGGTATCCGTCTGGTAGCCGGCCGTCTGGACAGCCTGACGGAAGAGAATGGGCTGAATGGCCGTCCCGGTGAAAATTACAGCTACTGCAATGACGGATTTGCCGTGCTGTCGGACGTCATCCGGCGCTATGGCGGTGAGAAATCCTATGCAGCCTATCTGGTGAAGAATATCCTGAAGCCGCTGGGCATGGAGCGCAGCTGCTGCGATTTCGTGCGGCCCAGTGTGGATGAGAACGCGGCGACACTTTACCAGAAGATTGACGGCGTTATGAAGGGACATCGGGATTATCACGACGACGCTTTTGTCCTGCACGGCGGCGGCTCCATGAAATCCACACTGAACGATCTGAAGAAATACCTGACCATGTATCTGAACGAGGGCAAGTCGCCGGAAGGTGTGCGGGTTCTGAGTCAGTACCATGTACGGGAGATGGTGAAGCCCCGGATCCCATGCAATACATTCGAGAACTACGGTTATGGTCTGGAGATCAGGCAGCTTGGAGATATGAAGGTGATCGAGCACGGCGGGAGCCTGCCGGGCGTTTCCTCGAATATCGCCTTCTCCTATGAGTCCGAGGCCGCGGTGATCGTTCTGTGCAACACGCTGGATGTGCCGGTCAGCGCCATTTCTGACGCGTTTATGAAGGCCTATAACGGGGACTGCCCGGTGAATACCAGGTCTCCGTGGAGGGAGACAGTCTGGAGCGCGGAGACGGTCCGTAAGGCGGCGGGCCGGTATGTGTCCGGGGAAGGCACCGTGGTGGAGCTTTATGAGAAGCCCGACGGACGGATCGGAGCCAGGACCGACGGCGAGGAGAAGCATATCATTCCCACCGGACCCAGGACGGCGATCGTCCGCAATCAATATACGGATACGTTTGTGAAGCTGATCGAGACGGAAGAGCAGGGGCTGTACGCGATCCAGTATGGCGGGCGGATGATTCCGCGGGAATAGAAGGGAACATATTTCTGGAGCGGCGGGATAACCTGCCCGGTTTATAATGGTTTGACATACTGACATAACAGAGAAGACATGTGCGTTTGGATCGTACCGGCACATGTCTTTTTCTTGTAATATCAGTATGGAAAGGTATGTGAGTTTTCTTACCGGGCCGGCGTGCCGGAAGTCTGCCGTCAGGAAACTTCAGCGTCTTGATGAACAACTAAGAGCCGGGAATAAAGCGGTAGATCACTTAATTAAATGCTTCAGATCCTCATAAAACTGAGGATAGGAGATGTTCACGCACTCCGCCCCCAGGATTTCCGTCTCACCGTCGGCGCATAGTCCGGTGACGGCAAATGTCATGGCGATCCGGTGGTCTAAGTGGCTGTCGATAACGGCCCCATGAAGCGGCCGGCCGCCGCGGATGATCATTCCGTCTTCGGTGGCGGTTACGTCAGCGCCCATGGCGGTCAGATTTTCCGCCATAACGGCAATGCGGTCGGATTCTTTTACCTTCAGTTCCGCCGCGTCGCGGATCACGGTGGTTCCGTCCGCGAAGCAGGCCATGGCGGCGATCATCGGCAGTTCGTCGATCAGCGTTGGGATCACAGCGCCTTCGATCACCGTGCCGTGAAGGGAAGAGGAGCGCACCAGAATATCGGCCGTCGGCTCTCCGGAGCCGGTAGGTTCATTTAACAGCGTGATATTGCCGCCCATGTCGCGGATCACGTTCAGAATCCCGGCCCGGGTGGGATTGATCCCCACGTTTCGGATCAGAATCTCCGAATTGGGAGCCATCAGTCCCGCGCAAAGGAAGAACGCGGCGGAGGAAATGTCGCCGGGAACTTCGACCAGATTGCCGTGAAGCTCCGTGGCGGGTTGAATAATGGCAGTGGCGCTGCCGGAATCGGCTGTCGCAGCTGATACACTGTCCCCAGCCGTTGCGGCTTCCATCTCCGTCCTCACGTCTGCCCCGAAACAGGTCAGCATGATCTCGCTGTGATTTCTCGAAAGATATGGTTCCGTCATCCGCGTCTCGCCGTCCGCGTAAAGCCCGGCCAGAAGGATCGCTGATTTCACCTGGGCGGAGGCCACCTTCGATGTATAGGAAATGCCGTGCAGTTTCCGGCCGCTGATTCGAAGCGGCGCGCAGCCGTTTCCATTTACACTTTCGATGGACGCGCCCATCAGCGACAGCGGCTCCATGATCCGTTTCATGGGACGCTTCTGGATCGAGGCATCGCCGGTCAGGGTCACATCGAAATCCTGGGCCGAAAGGATTCCGGAGATCAGCCGCGTGGTGGTACCGCTGTTGCCGCAGTCAAGAACGGCCGTGGGTTTTGTAAGTCCCCGCAGGCCTTTGCCGTGGACCAGGACGACGTCGCCGCGGTTCTCGATTTCGATCCCCATCTTCCGAAAGCAGGAGATCGTAGACAGGCAGTCCGCGCCCTGCAGATAGTTGTGAACCTCCGTAATTCCTTTCGCGATCGAGCCGAACATGACGCTTCTGTGGGAAATGGATTTGTCGCCCGGCACAGTAACCTCACCGCGCAACCCATTGCATTTTGCAAATTTCATGAAGGTTATATCCTTTCTTATTTCTGAAATAGGAAACCGTTATATTAATCTCCCTTCGCAGGAACTGCTTCCGGCGCGGTTTTCGTCCGCTGCAGATAAAGTGCGGTCTTTCTCCCTGCCTACCGCATCAGCTCATAATGATATTTCTGCAATACATCCCAGGCCTGCTCCATGGCGCTCTGCTCGTAGAATTCGATCCGCAGCGCCCCTTCGCCATGCTCCCGGTTGTGATTGATCCCGATATTTTTGATGCTGATCCCCTTCGACGCCAGGATCACGGAAAGCGTCGAGATAGAACCGACTTCATCCACGATATCCACCGTGAAGGAATACTCCGGCGCGATAGCGCCGCGGGCCTTCTCGGAGAAACTGTTCCGGTATTCCCGCGAGGAAGCGAACAGATCGTGGAGCGACTGCCCGTCCGCGCGATCCAGCTCCGCCGCGATGTCTTCCAGCGACCGGATATACCGGCGCAGTATCTGCGACAGATTCTCCCGGTTGGTCACGCAGATCTGCTCCCACATCTCGGGAGAAGAGGAGGCGATCCTTGTGATATCCTTAAAGCCCCCGGCCGCCAGCCGTTTCATCATGCCGTCCTCGCTGTCGGAGTCCTTCACCAGATTCACCAGGCTGGACGCGATCACATGAGGCAGATGGCTGATCCCCGCTGTGATCCGGTCATGTCGGCGGTAGTCCAGAATGATCGGTAGGGACCCGACGGTCTCCGCCACATTTACAAGACGCTGCACATTCTCCTCCGTCGAGGCGGCGGTGGGAGTGACGATATAGTAGGCATTTTCCAGCAGATGATCTGTGGAATTCTCGTATCCGGTTTTCTCCGAACCAGCCATCGGGTGTCCGCCCACGAACACATCCTCCATGCCGAGCCGTGTGACATGTTCGTGAATGTCTGTCTTCGTGCTGCCCACGTCGGTGATGATGGCTCCCGGCTTCAGAAATGCCCCGATCTGTTCCAGATAGGCCGCGTTGTACTCCACCGGCGCGCACAGGAAAATGATATCGCACAGCCGAAGTTCCTCGCCGATGCCGTCGAGGATCACATCTACGACGCCGTCCGCTTTCGCCTGCTCCAGGCGCGCGCGGGTCCGCATATAGGCCATGATCGTCGCGTCCGGCTGCCGGCGCTTGATGCCTCTGGCGATGGACCCGCCGATGAGGCCGAGGCCGATGAAGCCGAAGATGGAATCTTTTTTGGGTGTAGCAGTTATTGTATTCATGCTGAAAATCTCCTGTTATGGTTTTGCGGCGAGAATGGAATCACGCCCTTCCCGCCAGTTCCACGTACGGCTTCAGATGCTGCATCATCGCGTCAAACTGCTCAAAGGTCAGCGACTGGGGACCGTCCGACATAGCGCAGGACGGACACGGATGTACCTCCACCATGAGACCGTCGGCGCCCACCGCCGCGGCCGCCTTGGACAAAGGTTCGATATAGGCCCGCACGCCGGTAGCGTGGCTGGGATCCACGATGACCGGAAGATGGCTCTTGGCGCGGATCACCGGCACGGCGCTTAAGTCCAGCGTATTGCGGGTGCTGGTCTCGTAGGTTCGGATGCCCCGTTCGCAGAGAACGATATTCGGATTTCCTTCGGAAATGATGTATTCCGCGGCGTTCAGCCATTCGTCAATAGTGGCCGACAGGCCGCGCTTTAAAAGCACCGGCACGCCGGACTTTCCCACTTCCTTCAGAAGTTCGAAATTCTGCATATTCCGTGCGCCGATCTGCAGCATGTCCACATATTTGACTGCCGTCTCCAGCGCCCGCAGGCTTGTGACCTCGCAGATGATGTTAAGCTCAGTGGCTTCGCGGGCTTCTTTCATATATTTAAGACCCTCCTCCTCAAGACCCTGGAAGGAGTAGGGGGAGGTCCTCGGCTTATACGCGCCGCCGCGCAGGAACGTAGCTCCCGCCTTCTTCACCGCTTCGGCGCTTGCCAGCAGCATGTCGTGGTTCTCGATGGCGCAGGGACCGGCCATGACCGTGAAATTACCGGGGCCGATCCGGGTGTTCCCCACCGGGATCACTGAGTCCTCCGGATGGAATTTCTTATTGACCAGCTTGTAGGATTCGGTGACGTTCAGGATCTTGTCCACGCCCTCGGAGCTTTCGATGTTGGCTCCCTGCAGCTTGGCCTTGTTGCCGATGACGCCTACGATCGTCACCTCGTCGCCGTGGGAGAGATGCGCCTGCAGGCCTCTGGATTCGATGATTTTCGTAACTTTGGATATCGCTTCCTCGGAAGCGCCTGGTTTCATAATAATGATCATAATCAGTATTCCTCCCTGAGTTGTCAAAGCTGCTCCTGATGTCTTTGAAAACGGGCAGCCGAGCGCACCGCGGACGTGTTTCCGCGGAGCGCCTTTTTATTCTATGACAGGGGCGTGTAAATGTCAACACTTTATTGATTTAAACCGAAAAATTTCCGGGCTTTTAAAATATGCACCAGTTCGGATTTTTGCAGGAATCCTTTATAAAGGAAAAACCCCGCACTGATGCGGGGGCTCTCTTTAAACGGCGCGGCGGGCGGCCGTTCGGGATGATTTTCAGCTTCTGAAAAGAGGCACAGATATTTTCCCGGGGGACACCCTGTCCGGGGGTCACCATACCTTCCACGGCATGTCGCCGCGGCGGCACATCTCGTCCAGTTTTTTCTTCTCGCGCTGGGTATCCATGCACTGCCAGAAACCGCTGTGATGATAGGCTTTGACCTCGCCCAGTTCCGCCAGGTGCTTGAGCAGTTCAAAATCCATCTGCGCGTCGCCTTCGATATAATCGAAAATACCCGGCTCCATAACCATGAAGCCGCCGTTTATAAGCGCCGCGTCCTCGTCCTTTTTCTCGCGGAAAGCCATTACGTCGCCGTCCGTGTTTACATTCAGGACGCCTTTTGTCTGCGCCAGAGTGGCGGTCGTGATCGTCACCAGCTTCCCATGAGATCGGTGGAACCGCTCCAGCGCCGGCAGATCCACGTCGGCGACCGCGTCACCGTAGGTTACCATGAAGGTTTCGTCGCCTATGTATTTACGGACGCGGGCCAGTCGGCCGGCGGTTCCTGTCATCAGGCCGGTGTCGGCCAGGGTCACGGACCAGGGATCGACGGCGGTCTCATGGATAATGGTTCTGTTCTCGCGCATATCAAAGGTGACATCGTAGTTGTTGGCGATATAATTGGCGAAAAACTGCTTGACGATTTCCTGTTTATAACCGAGGCAGATGATGAAATCATTGTATCCGTAATGGGAATAGATCTTCATAATATGCCACAGGATCGGCTTGCCGCCGATCTCGATCATCGGCTTCGGCAGCAGATGGCTCTCTTCGCTGATGCGGGAGCCCAGGCCGCCGGCCCAGATTACTACTTTCACTGTGATTTTCCTCCGTAGGCTTATGTGTCGCTGGTACTATCATTTCTATTATACTTCCGCAACACGGTTCTGTAAATATATTTTCGGCGGCACCTGTTTTCCGTGGCGTTTGACGAGTTCGTGGAGCAGAGTATTCGTTTTGTCAGTGTGTCCGGCGCGTTCGCAAAGCGGGCATACACGGCAATCTGTGTGGAAAAGAGCCAGCCTGGTTATACTTGCGTATCCTTTAAAAGTGCAGGTTTATAGGTTATATTGATCCTTCCGTTGGAGGTATCCAGGACGACCTTCCGGGTTCCGTAACCCGTGCTGCAGGACTTGCCTCGCTTCTCGCCGTTTACGTAGATTGCGGCGTTGGAGGTATCCGCGCTCACGCTGTAGTCTGATTCGTTTCCTTCCAGTTCCGCCGTGATCGACGCGTTGCTGGTATCGGCCTTCAGTTCCTCAGTGAACCGGCACCCGCTCACAGTGATGCTGCCGTTGCTGCTGTCTGCCACACATTTGCGGAAAACAGAGGCCTTTATGGAAATGGAGGCGTTGGAGGTGTCCGCGCTGCACACGTCGCAGGCGGCGTTTTCGATGCGGATCGACCCATTGCTGGTATCGGCGATGAGCTCCGCGCATTTCAGCGAATGGAAATGGATGCTGCCATTGCTGGTGTCCGCGTGGATATTCCCTGCGTCCCGAATACCGCTTACATTGACAGAGGAGTTGCTGGTATCGACCTTTACGTCGCCGCGGACCGCGGCGGGGCAGTCGAAGATGACGGAGGCGTTGGAGGAATGCAGTTCAATGCGGTCATATTCCGCGGCGGGGAGGTACAGCTTCACATACTGGGTTCCCTGCAGGTTTCGGTGAGAGATGGCCCTGCCGCTGATCCGGATGGTGAAAACGCCGTTTTCAATACCGGCCTGTGCGGTCTCGCCTTCATTTAACAGAAGGCGCACGTCTGCGCCGTACCTGCCGTCGGCCGATTCTCTAATGGAAATGGGGCAGTTACGGACATGGACGAAAACGCTGCGGAAAGGCTCCAGATCCATTTCCTGAAAACGGTAAGTGGACTGCTGATCTTCCTGCGCGGCTCCGCGGCCTTTGAGAAGGCCGAGCAGGGAAGGGAGCAGCGGCCGGGATGTGTTTCGAACGATTTCCTGCGTCTGGTCAAGGGCCTCTATGGCCTGCGTAGCCAGAACCGCCGGATCCCCCAGTTCCCCGATGACCGCGGCTTCGTGTTCCGGCCCCGCGTCCTCGAAATATTCCGTATAGTACTGCATGATCTCGGCGGCGTCCTTCGCGGGAAGTCCGCCTAAGCTTTCCCTGAGTTTCTGAAGATATTGTTCTTTGTTCATGTGTGCGCCTCCTACATTAAAGTGTTTGCCTGTGCGGGCCGGGTGTCGGCGGCATATTATTTGCATTCCCGCCAAGCAGCAGATCCATATTTTTCTTGTAGTCTTCCCAGTCGCTCCGGTACCCGGCCAGCTTCCGCCTGCCGTCGTCCGTGATCGAGTAATACCGCCGGTTGCGGCCGTTAAACGGCTGGTCGTAGGTCGTAAGGCAGCCGTCCTTCTGCAGCCGCCGCAGCACCGGGTACAGGCTGTTCTCAGAGATGTCGATCACGCTCTTGATATAAACCGTCAGTTCATAGCCGTATACGTCCCGCCCGTCCAGCACGGCCAGTACGCAGGCGTCCAGCATGGCGGCCCCGGTCTGAAATGCCATTGGCGTTCTCCTTTCGTTGTTGGGGATGCAAAAATATTAGTGAGATGATAATACTATATAACGAATAATATTAGCTGTCAATTGGTATATTGAAATTTCTGTTGAATATTTCATTGAATAATGCGATGAGAAAGAGACTGTGGCTTCGTGAATTGGAGACTGGGGCAGGGAATTGCTGCTTGAGGGCGAGATGGATGTGTTGTACATTGTCGCGGGAGGTACGCGCCCCCGCCTGTCCCGCTGCGCTGTCGCTGGCGGATGGAAATGGAAGTGGATCTCTGGCGGATGGCTTATTTGCTCTCCACCGTTATTTGTTGGTCTATTTGATTTGGCTTTTTAATTTATGTAGTATGTTAGTGGTATGCCGGGCCGTTTCATTCGACGAGTTGCCGATAAAGCCGGAACGATTTGGCAGCTTGGTTAAACGAAGGGTTCGGAACAATGCGCGCAGCGGCAATATACAGCATACGCGCATATCCCCATACTCACGGAACTACCAGCGCAGGCCCCCTGCTCCTCATGAGGTGAATTTTGTGAGCGGCTGAAAAGTCTTAGTAAGCAGCGATTTGCGTTATTCCGAAAAATGGAAGGACCAAGAAAGTCCCCTTATGGATGCGCCCAGGCTGGTTCCATTTTTCGGAATGCTTTTAGCAAATCGCCGCGAACTTAGACTTTTCCCGCGAGCAAACCTGAACCTCAGGAGGAGCAGGGGGCCTGCGCGTAACTTCCACGACTATGTGCATATTCTCCCCGCCAACGGCGTTTTCCTCGATCCTATGTGCATATTCTTCCCCGCCTGTACGCATATTCCCACTATAAGACCCCTCGCGGCATACACCCCCAGTTCATAAGCAAATCAGCCTAAACGCATATTTCAGAAAAAAACCAGTCAATTCGTTACAATTCACTTGTAAAATCCGCAATTATTTAGTAGAATGATAACATAGGCTTATTTGACAGGAGGTACAAGTTATGAACGTGTATAGCACCAAGCAGATCCGCAACGTGGCTATGCTGGGCCACGGCGGCGCGGGCAAGACCACATTGGTGGAAGCGATGGCTCTGGTGACAGGGATCACCAAGCGCATGGGCAGTGTAGTAGATGGAACGACGATCAGCGATTATGATAAGGAAGAGATCAAGAGGCAGTTTTCCATTTCCACATCCTTAGTGCCCATTGAGTACAAGGGTGAGAACGGCCCGATCAAGATCAATATCCTGGACACTCCCGGATATTTCGATTTCGTGGGCGAGGTAGAGGAAGCCATCAGCGTTGCCGACGCGGCAGTGATCGTGATCAACTGCAAGGCCGGCATCGAAGTCGGCGCTGAGAAGGCATGGGAACTCTGCGAGAAGTATAACCTGCCCAGGATCATTTTCGTGACCAATATGGACGACGACCACGCCAGCTACCGCGACCTGATCCTGAAGCTGGAGACCCGCTTCGGCCGCAAGATCGCGCCCTTCCATATGCCCATCCGTGAGAACGAGAAGTTCGTGGGCTTTGTGAACGTGGTGAAGATGGCCGGACGGAAGTTCACCACCTTAAGCGATTACGAAGAGTGCCCGATTCCGGATTACTGCGAGAAGAACCTGACGATCTACCGCGAGGCCCTGATGGAGGCCGTGGCGGAGACCAACGAGGAATTCATGGAGAGGTATTTCTCCGGCGAGGAGTTCACCTACCAGGAGATTTCCTCCGCGCTTCGTGAGAATGTGATCAATGGCAGCATTGTGCCGGTCATGCTGGGAAGCGGAATCAATGCCCAGGGCGCCAAGATGCTTCTGCAGGCCATCGACAAGTATCTGCCGTCGCCGGATCATTTCGAGTGCATCGGCGTGGATATATCCACCGGCGAGCGCTTCGTGGCCAAGTACAACGACGACGTATCCCTTTCCATGAGAGTCTTCAAGACCATTGTGGACCCGTTTATCGGCAAGTATTCTCTGGTCAAAGTGTGTACAGGTACCCTGAAACCGGATATGGCTTCCTATAACGTAGGCAAGGAGACTGAGGAGAAGATCGGCAAGGTCTACACGCTGCGCGGCAAGGAGCAGATCGAGCTTGCGGAGCTGAAGGCCGGCGACATCGGCGCGGTGGCGAAGCTGAACGTGACCCAGACCGGCGATACGCTGGCGGTCCGTACGGCCCCGATCCTGTACCACAAGCCGGAGATCTCCACGCCTTACACCTATATGCGCTACACGACCAAGACCAAGGG
>CANPZZ010000029.1 GCA_947589125.1 uncultured Lachnospiraceae bacterium | reverse complement strand
CCGGAAAGCCTTCTGCAGAAGGAGAAGGATCATGTGGAGGGCTTCGCGCCGGAGGTGGCGTGGGTGACCCACGGCGGTTTGGAGCCGCTGCAGGAGAGGATGTGCGTGCGTCCCACCTCGGAGACGCTGTTCTGCGATTTTTACGCAAATGACATCCATTCCTACCGGGATCTGCCCAAGCTTTATAATCAGTGGTGTTCGGTAGTCCGCTGGGAGAAGACGACCAGGCCGTTCCTCCGCTCCAGAGAATTTTTGTGGCAGGAAGGCCACACGGCCCATGCGACGGCGGAAGAGGCCGAAGAGCGGACCGAGCAGATGTTAAATGTATACGCCGACTTCTGCGAGGAGGTTTTGGCGATTCCGGTCATCCGCGGACGCAAGACCGATAAGGAGAAATTCGCCGGCGCCGAGGCGACGTATACCATCGAGGCCCTGATGCACGACGGCAAAGCGCTGCAGTCCGGCACCAGCCATAATTTCGGCGACGGCTTCGCGAAGGCATTCGAGATCCAGTTTGCAGACAAGGATAATACATTGAAATATGTCCACCAGACCTCCTGGGGTCTTTCCACCCGTATCATCGGCGCGATCATCATGGTCCACGGCGACGACAACGGCCTGGTGCTTCCGCCAGGAATCGCGCCGACCCAGGTGATCGTGATCCCGATCCAGCAGAAGAAGGAAGGCGTGCTGGATAAGGCTTATGAGCTGAAGAGCAGGCTTGCGGAGTCCGGCTTCCGCGTGAAGGTGGACGATTCCGACAAGAGTCCGGGCTGGAAGTTCAGCGAGTGCGAGATGCGCGGGATTCCGCTGCGTGTGGAGATCGGCCCGAAGGATATGGAGAATGACCAGGCAGTGCTGGTGCGCCGCGATACCCACGAGAAGATCACGGTAGCGCTTAGCGAACTGGAGACGAGAGTCGGCGAGCTGCTTGAGACGATCCGCAGCGATATGTTCGAGAGGGCGAAGGCCCACCGGGATTCCCACACCTACGAGGCTGTGGACTACGATGAGTTTGTAAAGACGATCAATGAGAAGCCGGGCTTCGTGAAGGCTATGTGGTGCGGCTGCCGGGAGTGCGAGGACAAGATCCGCGAGGATACCGGCGCGACCTCCCGCTGCATGCCGTTTAAGCAGGAGCAGCTTTCGGACAAATGCGTCTGCTGCGGGAAGCCTGCGGCGAAGATGGTGTACTGGGGCAGGGCGTATTGATCTGAAGGAAGAAAATTGCACGTTGGCTGGCCTCGCGGTCTGCGGAGAATGCGGACCGCGGCAGCTGGCTTTGAATAATGCTGCAGCCAGGGCCGCACGGCAAAGCGGCAAAATTAGGAAAGGATGCAGGCCTGTGGACGTGACGATTCAAATCCCCCGCGCCGCGGAGGAGATCATCGACAAACTGAATAAGCACGGCTTCGAGGCCTACGTGGTCGGCGGCTGCGTCCGCGACGCGCTTATGGGACGGACGCCGGGGGACTGGGATATCACGACTTCGGCGAAGCCGGAGCAGGTGAAGGCGGTTTTCGGAAGGACGATCGATACCGGGATCAGGCACGGAACGGTCACGATCCTGCGGGGCCGGACCGGATATGAGGTGACCACTTACCGGATCGATGGCGAGTATGAGGATGGCCGCCATCCGAAGTCAGTGGAGTTTACGTCGAATCTGGTGGAAGACCTGAAACGGCGTGATTTCACAATGAACGCCATGGCCTACAACCGCACCGACGGACTGGTAGACGTATTCGGCGGGCAGCAGGATATGGAGGCGCGGCTGATCCGCTGCGTGGGCCGGGCGGAGGACCGGTTCACGGAAGACGCGCTGCGGATCCTGCGGGCGCTGCGGTTCGCGGCCCAGCTGGGATTTGAGATCGAAGCGGAGACGGAGGCGGCGGTGCGCAGACTGGCGCCGAATCTGGTTCATGTGAGCAAGGAGCGGATCCAGACGGAACTGATGAAACTCCTTCTGTCGGATCACCCGGATATGATCCGGAAAGTATTTGACTGCGGAGCGGCGGCCTATGTGTCGGAGACCTTTGCGAAGATCGAGCCGGGGAAGATCGCCCTAAGCCCGCGGCTCCCCGCAAGGAAGAGCCTGCGGTGGGCGGCGCTTCTGCGGCATCAGAGCGCGGAAGAGGCGAAGCAGATCCTGCGGGAACTGAAGCTGGACAATGATACGGTCGCGAGCGTGGGAACGCTTGTGGAGTGGTGGCGGCAGCCGGTGGGCCAGACGCAGGCGGAGATCCGGCGTACCATGAGCCGGATGTCGCCGGAACTGTTCGACGATCTGCTGTGCCTGAAAGAGGAGATTCTGCGGTATTACGAATTGTACCCGTGTGCGGGAGAGACCGGCGGCATCACCGGCAGTTCCGGCTATAGCGTGAACACGGATGAAAGATATGAATTATGTCAGCATGAAGAGAAGATAGACAGCAGCGAAAGCAGTCCTGCGTACGATATAAAGCCGAATAAAGAAATCCCGGACTACGACCGTATTCCCGAGACATCAGCGCAGCTGGCCGACATCCTCGCGGCTGCCGCCGAGATCCGCGCCCGGGGCGACTGCATTTCCTTAAAAACGCTGGCGGTGACCGGAAACGACCTGATTGCGGCGGGACTCCGGCCGGGACGTGAGCTTGGAGCGATCCTGGCGCGGCTTCTGGAACTGGTGTTGGAGGAGCCTGAGAAGAACACGAAAGAAGAACTGATGAACGAGGTACGCATCCCTGCGCACGAAAGAAAAACGGATGAATGAGGTACAAGGTCCTGCGGGCCAATGATCCCGCGGGGCCTTTTTGTCTCAGAAAGCGGGAATTCTGCTCCGTGGCATAATCTCCCCCATTTCCACATACTTTAGAATAGCTATGAACAGGGCGTGTGGAGGGGTAGATGTGAACGAACGGTATTTGGAGATTTTGGCCCAGTATGACCTGACGGTGGACAGCGTGCGCAAAGGGCGCAGCGGTTTTATCTGCGAGACAAGCGCGGGTACGGTGCTGCTGTCGGAATACAAGGGGACGCTGAAACGCCTGGAATTTGAAATGCAGGTCTTGTCCTGCGTCCGTGAGGCGGGGATGGACCGGGTCGATGATTATGTCCGCACGGCGCAGGGGGAGCTGATCGCCGTAGGGGAGGACGGAACCCGCTATGTCCTGAAACGGTGGTTTACGGATCAGGAGTGCAATATCCGCGACCGGCGGGAGGTGCGTCTGGCTGTGTCCCAGATTGCCCGGCTGCACAGGATCCTGAGAGAGATCCCGCGGAATGAAGAATGGAACCTGGGCTCGATCCTGACGGAACCCATGGAAAAGGAGCTGGAGCGTCATAACCAGGAGCTCAAACGGGCCCGCAATTATATGAAGAATAAACGGAAGAAAACGGAATTTGAGAGCTGCGTCCTGAGCAATTTCCAGGTATTCTACGAGCAGGCTGCCTCGGCGTGTGAGGGGCTTAGACAGCTGCGGCAGAAGGAGAGCGGCGCCCCTCTTTTTTTGTGCCACGGCAATCTGGACCATCACCATATCCTGATGGGGGAGGCCGACGTGGCGGTGATCGAGTTCCACCGGATGCACCTGGGGGAGCAGATGGAGGACCTCTATTATTTCATGCGGAAGGTCATGGAGAAGCAGGACTGGAACCTGTCCCTGGGCATGGAAATGCTTTCGGCTTACGAGAGAGTTCTGCCCATTTCCGCCGTCCAGAGGCAGCGCCTCTACTATCTGTTTCTCTATCCGGAGAAATACTGGAAACAGATCAATTTCTATTTTAACGCCAACAAAGCGTGGATCCCGGCCCGCAATATCGAGAAACTGAAGAATCTGGAGCGGCAGATGGAGGACCGGAACCGTTTTTTGGAAAAAATACGCTGAGACGGACACGGAAAGCCTTTCTTTTTGCGGGAAAATGCGTTATACTATTGGCAGAAAGCCGTATGAGGTGCGGCGGCAGCCGGCCTGCGCGGCGTAAACTGCATTACGGAAAGACAATAAGGAGGATACGTCATCATGAAAGATTATATGAAGATCTACGAAGAGTGGCTGAGCAACCCATATTTTGATGAGAACACCAAGGAAGAACTCCGTGCCATCGCCGGCAACGAAGATGAGATCAAGGAGCGTTTCTACATGGATCTGGAATTCGGCACCGCAGGACTCAGAGGCATCATCGGCGCCGGCATCAACCGGATGAACATCTATGTGGTCCGCCGCGCGACCCAGGGCCTGGCCAACTATATCATTAAGCAGGGCGGAGCCGCGAAGGGAGTGGCCATTGCCTACGATTCCCGCCGTATGTCGCCGGAGTTCGCCGACGAAGCCGCCAGGACACTGGCCGCCAACGGCATCACAGCTTACAAATTCGAGTCCCTGCGTCCGACGCCGGAGCTGTCCTTCGCGGTCCGCGAGCTGGGCTGCATCGCGGGTATCAATGTGACCGCCAGCCATAATCCGCCGGAATACAACGGCTACAAGGTCTACTGGGAGGACGGCGCTCAGTTCACGCCGCCCCATGACAAGGGTGTGACCGAGGAGGTTCTTGCTATCGAGGATCTGTCCACGGTGAAGACCATGACCGCGTCCGACGCCAAGGCCGCCGGCCTTTACAAGGTCATCGGCGCTGAGATCGACGACAAATATATCGCTCATGTGAAGGCGCAGGTGGTGAATCAGGACGCCATCGATAAGATGCAGGACAGCATTAAGATCGTCTACACGCCGCTCCACGGCACCGGCAACATCCCGGTCCGCCGCGTTTTGAAGGAGATCGGCTTCACCCATGTGCAGGTGGTTCCCCAGCAGGAACTGCCCGACGGTGAGTTTCCGACCGTCAGCTATCCGAATCCGGAGGCGGCGGAGGCGTTCGCCCTGGGTCTTGAGATCGCGAAGAAGACCGACGCCGACCTGGTTCTGGCTACTGACCCGGACGCCGACCGCCTGGGCGTGTATGTGAAGGACACGAAGTCCGGCGAATACATTTCCCTGACCGGCAATATGTCCGGCTCCCTGCTGTGCGAGTATGTGCTGAGCCAGAAGGCCGCCGCGGGCAAGATCCCGGCTGACGGCGAGGTGGTCAAGTCCATCGTGACCACGAACCTGGTAGACGCGGTGGCGGCTAATTACGGCTGCAGGCTAGTGGAGTGCCTGACCGGGTTCAAATGGATCGGCCAGCAGGTGCTGAAGGAGGAGCGTACCGGCATTGGGCATTATATGTTCGGTATGGAAGAGAGCTACGGCTGCCTGATCGGTACCTACGCCCGTGACAAGGACGCGGTAAGCGCCAGCGTCGCCCTCTGCGAAGCCGCCGCTTACTATAAGACGAAGAACATGACCCTGTGGGACGCCATGCTCGCCATGTATGAGAAGTATGGCTACTACAAGGACGCCGTCAAGTCCATCAGCCTGGCCGGTATCGAGGGCTTGGCGAAGATCCAGACCATCATGGACACCCTGAGAAATAACACTCCGGCCAAGGTGGGCGACTACACGGTTCTGTCCGCCCGCGACTACAAGCTGGACACTGTGAAGGATATGGCTACCGGCGAAGTGAAGCCTACCGGACTTCCGGCTTCCAACGTGCTGTACTATGATATGAATGACAACGCCTGGGTCTGCGTCCGTCCATCCGGCACCGAGCCGAAGATCAAGCTGTACTACGGCGTGAAGGGCGCTTCCATGGAAGACGCCGAGGCGAAGTCCGCCGCCCTGGGCGCCGCCCTGATGGCGATGGTGGACGCGATCTGATGTGATTTTGGCGAATAATACAAGCAGGGCGTCACTGGCGCCTTGCCTGCATGGAAATAAGCTGGCCGGCTGCAGCGGTGAATGCTGCGGCCGGCCTTTTGGCTGGTCCTATGACGCGAAAAAGGTCTTGCCGGTTGCAAGACCTTTTCCGTAGGGAATGGTAGGTATATTTTAGGAAATTGTTTTAGGGGGGGCCGGACGGTTTGCACCGTCCGGTATGAGTATGAAAAAGCTTTGTCTCGCACCAGCCTCTCAGCTAGCGCATCTATAATATAGCTAAGAATTATGTCTAAAGTATGTACCCATAATAAAAAAAATATAAAAAATATAAAATAAGAAGAAAAGAAAAAGAAAGAAATTCGTCAGAATAAAAAACATAAAAAACCCCTTTAAAAAAGGGGGCAGGTTGTATATAATGAAAGGTAGATGCTAGGCATCTGCCCGCTACCCAAACGGAGCAAAGCGGAGTTCGGGTTTCCCGTACGCTACCCAAACGGAGCGAAGCGGAGTTCGGGTTTCCCGTACGCTGCCGCAAATATAACTGTCCATACGAAACGGAACTTCATCAGGAGGACATATAAAGAATGATGATTTCAAATGATATTGGAATTGATCTGGGTACAGCCAGTATCCTTGTATATATAAAAGGCAAAGGGGTTGTTCTGAAAGAGCCGTCCGTGGTCGCGATCGACCGTGACACCAACCGCATCATCACCTTCGGCGAGGAAGCGCGCCTGATGATCGGCCGTACCCCCGGCAATATTGTGGCGATCCGTCCGCTGCGTCAGGGCGTGATCTCCGACTATACCGTAACAGAAAAGATGCTGAAATATTTTATCAATAAAGCCGTCGGCCATAAGACGCTGCGCAAGCCCCGAATCGCCGTCTGCATTCCCAGCGGCGCTACGGAAGTGGAGCGCAAGGCGGTGGAGGATGCGACTTATCAGGCGGGCGCCCGCGAGGTTATCATCATCGAAGAGCCGGTGGCGGCTGCCATTGGCGCGGGAATCGACATTTCCAAGGCTTGCGGGAATATGATCGTGGATATCGGCGGCGGTACGGCGGATATCGCGGTGATCTCCCTGGGAGGCACCGTGATCAGCGCTTCGATCAAGGTGGCCGGCGATGATTTCGACGAGGCGGTGGTCCGCTATATGCGGAGAAAGCATAACCTCCTGATCGGAGAGAGAACCGCTGAAGAGATCAAGATCAATATCGGCGCGGCTTATCGTCGCCCAGAGGTATTGACTATGGAAGTTCGCGGGCGTAATCTGGTCACCGGCCTTCCCAAGACGATCGTGGTTACCTCTGATGAGACGCTGGAGGCTCTTCAGGAACCGGCCATGCAGATTGTGGACGCGGTTCATAATGTGCTGGAGCGCACGCCGCCGGAGCTGGCGGCGGATATCTACGACCGGGGCATCGTGCTGACCGGAGGAGGTTCTCTTTTAAGCGGTCTGGACGCCCTGATCGAGGAGAAGACGGGCATCACCACGATGATCGCTGAGGATCCGCTGACCGCGGTGGCTGTCGGAACCGGCAAATTCATTGAATTCGGCCATGGAGAAACGGACAGAAGAGATTTCTGATGTTTGACGTGATGAGCTGCTGCCCGGTCAGAGATAATGAGGGGCGGAGCTGATATGCGCCCGGAGATGAATATGGAACCGCCACGGTCATATTTGAGCGGATAGAATTGGTATATATGAGAATAGTCCCCCGTATTCAGCGGGGGATATTTCGTCTATGCGGACTGCGCCGCCGCGGAACGGCGAACCGTCGCCGGTGTTTGTGCGCCGCTGCGGAACGGAAAACTGTCGCCGGTGTCTGTGCACCGCAGCGGAAAGGCGAAGCATTGCCGGCGTCTGTGCGCCGCCGCGGAAAAGAAAACTGTCGCCGGGTGTTCGCACTCTGTCGCGGAAGGTGAAACGCTGCCCGGCGCCTGCACCGTAAAGTTATGTCCGGCAGACAGTGTCCGGCAGAAACCAAAGAAAAATCAAAAGCGATTCAGGGGAGGAAGAATGGCCACAGTAACCGGCTTTGTCGAGAAAATCAAATACCGCAATGAAGATAATGGCTATTCCGTTCTGGAGGTGTCTTCCGACGGGCAGGAATATGTTCTGGTCGGCACGTTCCACTATATTGGCGAAGGCGAGATGATCGAGGCTGTGGGGACCATGACCGAGCATCCGGTCTACGGAGAGCAGCTATCCGTGGAATCCTACGAGATCCGATCCCCGGAGGATGCCGCCGCCATGGAACGTTATCTCGGCTCCGGAGCCATCAAAGGCGTCGGCGCGGCGCTGGCGGCCCGCATTGTCCGCCGTTTTAAAGCGGATACATTTCGGATCATCGAGGAAGAGCCGGAGCGGCTTGCCGAGGTGAAAGGGATCAGCGAGCGCATGGCCATGGAGATCGCCGGGCAGATGGAAGAGAAGAAGGATATGCGCCAGGCCATGATCTTTCTGCAGGAATACGGCGTTTCCATGAATCTGGCCGCGAAGATCTACCGGGAATACGGCCCGCGGATGTACGGTATCATTAAAGAGAATCCGTACCGGCTGGCTGACGATATTCCGGGGGTCGGTTTTAAGATCGCGGATGAGATCGCCAGGCGCGTGGGCATTATGGCCGATTCCGATTATCGGATCAAGGCGGGCATTCTCTATACGCTTCTGAAAGCGGCGGGGCAGGGCCACACCTGTCTTCCGCGGGAAGAACTGGTGCGTCAGGCATCGGAACTCCTGCTGGTACCGATCGAAAACATGGAAAAACACCTGATGGATATGCAGATGGATAAGCGGATCGTCGTGAAACCGATGCGCTTCCGGTACCCGGATGGAAATAGTTCGCAGCCGGGAAGCCGGACACCGGAACGGAGGTTTTCGGAGACGGATTGGCTCGGAGATGTGGAGGGCGAACGGCATGATCCGGGTATGGAGCCATCGGATCAGGACTTCCCTGGCCAGGAGTATTGCGAAGAAAGAGAGATTCAGGCGGTCTACGCCTCCGCGTATTACTACATGGAACTGAATACTGCCCGGATGCTTCATGACCTGAATGTCAAAGGCAGTACGCCGGCGGAGGAGATCCGTGAACGTCTGGCCGGTATCATGGAGCAGACCGGTCTCCAGTTGGATCCGCTGCAGGTCCGCGCGGTAGAGGAAGCGGTGAACAGCGGCCTTCTGATCATCACCGGCGGTCCCGGAACCGGCAAGACGACCACGATCAACGCAATCATCCGCTATTTCGAGGCGGAGCAGATGGAAGTCTTTTTGGCCGCTCCTACGGGTCGCGCAGCCAAGCGGATGACGGAAGCTACCGGCTGCGAGGCGAAGACTATCCACCGTCTTCTGGAAATGAACGGAAGTCCCGGCGAGGACGGTTCCGTTTCTCTGCGGTTTGAGAAAAATGAGGAGAACCCGCTGGACGCCGACGTGATCATCATCGATGAGATGTCCATGGTAGATATCCAGCTGATGCAGTCGCTGCTTAAGGCGGTCAATGTAGGCACGCGCCTGATCCTGGTCGGCGATGTGAACCAGCTGCCCTCCGTGGGGCCGGGGAATGTTCTGAAAGATATGATCCGTTCCGGCTGTTTCAATGTGGTCATGCTGACGCATATTTTCCGACAGGCCGCGGAGAGCGATATCGTCGTCAACGCCCACCGGATCAATGAAGGCCGGCCGGTGGATCTGACGAAACGGAGCAGGGATTTCCTTTTCATCCGGAGGGAGAATCCGGACGCCATTATAAGCGCCATGATCACGCTGATGACGAAGAAGCTTCCCGGCTATGTCCATGCCGATCCGCTCAATATCCAGATCCTGACGCCTATGCGCAAGGGCGCGCTGGGAGTGGAACGTCTCAATTCCATTTTCCAGGCGTATCTGAACCCGCCGGACGAGAGGAAGGCGGAGCATGAGACGGGCGGCGTCATTTTCCGGGAAGGCGATAAGGTAATGCAGATCCGGAATAACTACCAGACCGAGTGGGAGATCCGTGATCGTCATGGTATTCCTGTTGACACCGGTATGGGGATCTTTAACGGTGATATGGGCATTATCCGGGAGATCAATACCTTTGCGGAGACCATGACGGTGGAGTTCGACGAGGGACGGATGGTGGAGTATGAATTCGGCCAGATGGAGGAACTGGAACTGGCCTACGCGGTCACGATCCACAAATCTCAGGGCAGCGAGTATCCGGCGGTGATCATCCCGGTCCACAGCGGCCCGCGGATGCTGATGACCCGCAACCTGATCTACACGGCGGTGACCCGCGCCCGTTCCTGCGTCTGCCTCGTGGGCGTGCCTCAGGCGTTTCAGAGCATGGCGGACAACCAGATGGAGCAGCGGAGGTATTGCGGTCTGCTGGACCGGATCCTGGAGATCGGCGCGTGACTGCAGGAGGCGGACAGCTGCGGGACTGGACGGCCGCGGGAGACGGACGGCCGCGGGAGACGGACATCCGTAAGCAAACAGCGGACTCCTGAATATAACGCTGCCAGATCAAAATATTTGAAAGCGTATGAGAAAATAAGAGGAGGAAGAGAGCAGGCGGTGTATGCCGCCGGAAGAGGGGAGTATGGAAATAAAACTGCCGGCAGAGAACACGAAAGAAACAGCCCGCCGTACCGGCCGGGCGGAGACAGTCATAAGTCTTATCTTTCCGCGCCGCTGCCCGGTTTGCGGCGGTATCGTGCTGCCCCGGGGAGAACTGATCTGTCCGGAATGCGTGAAAAAACTGTCGCCGGTCCGCCAGCCGGTCTGTATGACCTGCGGAAAACAGCTGGAAAGCGGCAGCGGCATGGCCGAACACTGCGGCGACTGCATGCGCCATCCCAAAAGCTTTAGGCGCAATTTCGCCCTGCTGAATTACAACGATGCCGCCCGCACTTCCATGGTGGCCATAAAATATAAGAACAAGAGGGAGTATCTGGACTTCTTTTCCGCGGCCATCTGCAGGCGTTTTGGCAGGCAGATCCTGCGGACCCGGCCGGATATTCTTGTTCCGGTGCCGGTCCATCCTTCGCGTATGCGGAGCCGCGGCTATAATCAGGCGGAGCTTCTGGCCGAACGGGTCGGCGCGGAGCTTGGCATTCCGGTCTGGCCCGGCGCGCTTAAGCGCGTGAAGAAGACGCTGCCCCAGAAGGAACTGAATCCGGCGGAACGTCTTCATAACCTGCAGCAGGCATTCGCGGCGGGGCATCTGCCGGAAGGAGTCCGGACGGTTGTGCTGGTGGACGATATCTACACGACCGGAAGCACTCTGGAAGCCTGCGCCCGGATCCTACATGCCATGGGAGTAAAGAACGTTTACGGGTTAACGGTCTGCATCGGGCGGGGAACTTAAGCTGCCGGCGCTTCCCCGGCCGGTTCCCGGCACGATTTTCCATGGATTTTCTATGGATTTCCATAAAAAATGATTGACGTACCTTCCGATCTATGTTATAGTGATTAGGCGAATGGAAGAAAGAAGGTCTTTTTTTTTGCACTAATTTTGCGGTTAGCGCGAAGAGATAAGACCGGCATGCAGACTACAAGAAATCGGAGGTGGAAGTCGTGCGCACAAGGATCACACTGGCATGTACGGAGTGCAAACAACGTAATTACAACATGACAAAAGACAAGAAGACTCATCCGGACCGGATGGAGACCAAAAAGTACTGCAAATTCTGTAAGACACATACTTTGCACAAAGAGACGAAGTAATCATTTTGAGTAAAGGACGTGATGATTATGGAGAAAACAGCAAACACAGAGAAAACGAAAAAAAGCTTTTTCAAGGGTGTGAAGACTGAGTTTGGCAAGATCGTCTGGCCGGACAGAGAGACTGTCGGCAAGGAGACGGCGGCTGTGCTGGCCTGTTCCGTTGCCCTGGGTCTGATCATTGCGATTCTGGACCTGGTTATCAAGTTTGGCCTCAGTTTCATTTTATAAGTTAGGCGAAGGTGAGTCATATGGCAGAAGCGAACTGGTATGTAGTGCATACCTATTCAGGCTATGAGAACAAAGTAAAAGTCGATATTGAGAAGACCATCGAGAACCGAAGCCTTCAGGATCAGATCCTGGAAGTTTCCGTCCCCATGCAGGCTGTTGTGGAGATCAAGAACGGCGTGGAGAAGGCGGTCGACAAGAAGATGTTCCCCGGATACGTACTCATTCACATGGTCATGAACGATGATACCTGGTATGTGGTGCGCAATACCCGCGGCGTCACCGGATTCGTTGGTCCGGGTTCCAAGCCGGTTCCGCTTTCCGAAGGCGAGATGGAAAGCCTGGGCTTTATGGCGAAAGGTCTTCTGGTGGATTTCGAGGTCGGAGATACCGTTGTGGTTACCTCTGGTATCTGGAGAGACACCGTCGGCGCGATCCGCTCGATCAACGAGCACAAGAAGACCGCGACGATCAATGTCGAGATGTTCGGCCGAGAGACTCCGGTTGAGCTTGCGTTCACAGAATTGAAGAAGATGTAACTGTAACAAGTGGGAGGGACATCCCCCGACATTACCACAATATTTAGGAGGTGCCTGATTATGGCAAAGAAAGTAACTGGTTATATCAAATTACAGATCCCGGCCGGCAAGGCGACGCCTGCCCCGCCCGTAGGTCCTGCTCTGGGCCAGCACGGTGTGAACATCGTGCAGTTTACGAAGGAGTTCAACGCCAGGACAGCGGATCAGGGAGATCTGATCATCCCGGTCGTCATTACGGTCTACGCGGACAGAAGCTTCAGCTTCATCACTAAGACCCCGCCGGCGGCAGTGCTTCTGAAGAAGGCCTGCAACATCAAGTCCGGTTCCGGTACGCCCAATAAGACCAAAGTGGCGTCCATTTCCAAGGATGAACTTCGTAAGATCGCGGAGCTGAAGATGCCGGATCTGAACGCAGCCAGCGTAGAAGCAGCCATGAGCATGATCGCGGGAACCGCGAGAAGCATGGGAATTACTGTAGCTGACTAAGGCATTCCTAAAGGAAGCCGAACATCCTTAATACGCGCCGCAGGCGCGGAAGATAATAGAACTGACAATTCGTGGGAGGGCAATCCCCGACAATACCACAAGGAGGTTTATAGATATGAAAAGAGGAAAGAAATACGCAGAGGCCGCGAAGCTGGTAGACCGTATGACGCAGTATGATACTGCCGAGGCTATCGCTCTGGTGAAGAAGACGGCTGTTGCTAAATTTGACGAGACTGTCGAAGTGCATTTAAGAACAGGCTGTGACGGACGTCACGCTGACCAGCAGGTCCGCGGCGCCGTTGTACTGCCTCACGGAACAGGCAAGACCGTTCGCATTCTGGTATTCGCCAAGGGCGCCAAAATCGACGAGGCGCAGGCTGCCGGCGCCGACTATGTGGGCGGCGAGGAGCTGATCCCGAAGATCCAGAAGGAAGGCTGGCTTGACTTCGACGTTGTCGTGGCAACCCCCGACATGATGGGCGTGGTTGGCCGTCTGGGCCGTATCCTGGGCCCGAAGGGCTTAATGCCGAACCCGAAAGCCGGAACCGTCACCATGGACGTGACCAAAGCTATCAATGATATTAAAGCCGGTAAAGTAGAATACCGTCTTGACAAGACCAACATCATCCATGTGCCAGTGGGTAAAGCTTCTTTCACAGAGGAGCAGTTGGCGGACAACTTCCAGTCGCTTATGGACGCCATCCTGAAGGCGAGACCCGCCGCGCTGAAAGGCCAGTACATCCGGAGCGCAACCATCACCACGACGATGGGCCCGGGCATCCGGCTGAACGTAGCCAAGTTTACGGCTTAATGCGCACCGCGGCGCGCCGGTTCCGGCGGGCCGTGACGGATGCGGTATTGACCGCGCGGATATCTCATTTTCCGGTTGACAGTCCGGATATAGATATGATATAGTATGAAAAGTATTGAAAGCCGAAGACAGCAGGTGCCGTAAGGCATAAGTTGAACACGCCTGCCGAGGACTGATACTTCACGCAAGTGTATGTAATGAGCCGCTCTGTCTTTGGACAGAGCGGTTTTTTATCAGTATGAAGCGGGACCGCGGGTAACGGTTTCGCGGGATTCGACCTCTCAATACTTAGAAAATAAGGAGGTAAACCATTCATGGCAAAAGTGGAATTAAAGCAGCCGATCGTGGAAGAGATCGCCAGCGCGCTGGACGGTGCTCAGACTGCGGTTCTGGTGGACTATCGCGGACTGACCGTGGAGCAGGACACTCAGCTGCGCAAACAGCTGCGTGAAGCCGGCATCACCTACAAGGTCTATAAGAACACCATGATCCGCTTCGCGGCGAAGGATACGCCATTTGAGGCCTTGGGGCCGATTCTGGAAGGTCCGACCGCTATGGCTGTGTCGAAGACAGACGCTACTGCTCCCGCCAGGATCCTGTCCGAGTTTGGCAAGAAGAATCCTGCTCTGGAGATCAAGGGCGGCGTTGTCGAAGGAACTTACTACGATGCGACGGGCATGCAGACCATCGCTACGATCCCGTCCAGGGAAGTCCTGCTGGGTCGTCTGTTTGGCAGCATGAAGTCTCCGATCAGCAATCTGGCCCGTGTTCTGAACCAGATCGCCGAGAAAGACAGTGCACCCGCAGAGGCATGACTTTCTTAGCGAGCAGGCTTTCTGTGAAAGCCTGCGAGGTTAGAAAGTCAGCCGTTCGGCGACCGCAGGGAGCCGAACATCCTTAAACGCGCCGCAGGCGCGGGGCATGGTTTCCTTAGCGAACAAGCTTTCCTTGAAAGCTTGTGAGGTTAGAAAACCAGCCGTTCGGCGACCGTAAGGGCGACCGAACTTCCCTAATACGCGCCGCAGGCGCGTAAAAGAAACCATAATATAAAATAATAACGGAGGAAATCAAAATGGCAAAGTTAACAACTGCTGAGTTTATCGAAGCGATCAAAGAGTTATCTGTTCTGGAACTGAATGAGCTGGTAAAGGCCTGCGAGGAAGAGTTCGGCGTATCCGCCGCTGCAGGCGTGGTTGTAGCAGCAGCCGGCGGCCCGGCGGCTGAGGAAGTCGAGGAGAAGACCGAGTTCGACGTTGAGCTGACCGAGGTTGGCCCGAACAAGGTTAAAGTTATCAAGGTTGTCCGTGAAGCTACCGGCCTTGGCCTGAAAGAGGCGAAGGATGTAGTTGACAGCGCTCCGAAGGCTGTGAAGACCGGCGTTTCCAAGGAAGAGGCCGAGGATCTGAAGACCAAGCTGGAGGCAGAAGGCGCGAAGGTTACCCTGAAGTAATTTTCACCTGCCGGAGAACAGTAATCTGGAAAGACATTCCCGGGGCCATGCCCCGGGTGTTTTTTGTTCAGAATGACAACAGTTACATACGCGCTCGCTGACGTATTTCTGGAAATACGCGTTTTCAGAAACAAAATCCGCCTCCTTAACACAATTCATCAATGGCCGGACAAGCCTTCTGAACAGTCGCCGAGAATCGCATAAAAAGGCAGTTTTTTCCGAATTTTCCGAAATTTTTAAAATGAAAACAGGCGCTTGACAGAAGTAAAAATTTATGATATCGTCAAATTGTATTTTGAATGATCTATTGATTCACATATTATTGTAAGTCATTTGGCGTTCAAGTGATTTACAGGATATGTGATTTTTTTTCAGGAGAAATGCGCACTATTTGATAGGAGGTGTACCGGTATGAACAAGGGTACAGTAAAGTGGTTCAATGCAACGAAAGGTTATGGTTTCATCACCAACGATGAGACTGGCGAGGAAGTGTTCGTGCATTTCTCCGGCATTGTAGCTGACGGCTACAAGACACTGGAAGATGGCCAGAAAGTTACCTTCGACATGGCTGAGGGCAACCGCGGCATGCAGGCGGTAAACGTTAAGGCGATCTGATCCGGGTATTGAACGTAACGCAGCTTAAGGGGCGTACTCCGTGGGGGGACGCCTCTTTTTGTATTCCCATTATTCTATTTTTCCATTCTTCTGCATATAGTTGCTATGATGGAATCATTGTGTCAGGGGGTACCTATGGTCAGATGGAAATGGAGAATGAGCCGCAGGCTGGCGGTATGGTTCTGGGGAATTCTGGCACTTTTCCTTTCCGCGGATTTCTACGGAAGGCTTTACATTTTCACATCCGGCCAGCATGCGGCTGCGGAAAATGCGGCTCATTCAGAAGTGCCCGAAATATACAACGAATCTTTTGGCGAGACGGAACATTCCGGATCCGCCGGCGTTATTGCCCTGACCTTTGACGACGGTCCCCACGAGATCTATACTCCCAGGCTGCTGGACGGTCTGAAGGAACGCGGCGTGAGAGCGTCCTTTTTCCTGATCGGTCAGAATATTGACGGAAATGAGGATATTGTTCTGCGCATGCAGAAGGAAGGCCATCTGATCGGTAATCACAGCCAGAGCCATATGCAGCTGACCGCGGAAAGCGTTAAATCGGCCTGTGAACAGATTGAGGGAACTAATCAGAAGATCGAAGCGGTTACCGGCATGGCGCCGGAATATATCCGTCCGCCTTACGGTTCCTGGAGCGATGAACTGGAATCCATGGTGCCTATGACCGTAGCGTTATGGAATCTGGATCCCCTGGACTGGAAACTGCAGGACAAAGATGCCGTTGTTCGCCATGTGTTGGCCCATGTGGAGAACGGAAGCATTATTCTCCTGCATGATATCTATGGCACGTCTGTAGATGCGGCACTGGAAATTGTGGATACACTTTCTCAAAAAGGCTATGAATTTGTAACAATTGACGAACTCCTTGTTGAATAAATGTGCAAAATTTCCTCTTTCCTTTTTGATGGAAATGAGCTATAATAACTGCATATTGTAATTCTTATTTATTTCGATGTTCGCAGATTCGTAACAGAACCCCTGGATGACATAGGAACGGATAGAGAAGGAGAGAAAAATATGCGTGAAAAACTTGAAACGTTGCCACTTACGGAGTTAAAGGCGATTGCCAAACACCAGGGCATGAAAGGCATCAGCACGATGAGAAAGAGCGACCTGATCGATCTCCTGTGCGCGAGAGCGAAGGAGATGGAGGAACAGGCTGCTGCCGGTGCCGGACAAGCTTCTTCTGCCGCGGAAGATCCCGTGGAGCGGAGCTCGGATGGGAATACAGGACGTGAAGAAGCGGTTCCCGAGGTGGCAGGCGCAGCAGAAACGGGGGTTCCGAGGACAGAGCAGCCGTCGGCCGAGCCCGTGAGAAGAACGACGCGGGTCTCCACAACGCGCGGCGATAACATGCGCGATAATTATCGAAGAAACGACGGGCAGAACCGTCCGCAGAGGCCGGTCGGCCGCCCGGCTTATAATAACAGACAGTCGGCTGCTGTATCGGCGCCCAGAACTGATATGCCCAGAACCGATATGTCAAGAACTGATATGCCCCGAACCGCCCAGACGCAGGAAGCCGTTCCCGCAGAGGCGGCTCCGAGACCCGAAGGCCCCAGGGTTCCGGCGTCCAGCATTACGCCTCAGATCCAGGCCCAGTTCCCGGATCAGACGGTTCAGGATATTATTGAACTGGACAGCGGCGTTGAGGCCAACGGTATTCTGGAGGTCATGCCGGACGGGTTCGGCTTTATCCGGTGCGAGAATTTCCTGCCGGGCGAGAATGACGTCTATGTAGCCCCGTCGCAGATCCGCCGTTTTAATCTGAAGACCGGCGATATTCTGGTGGGCAGCCGCCGCATTAAAACAGCGTCTGAGAAATTTGCGGCGCTTCTGTATGTGAGATCGGTCAACGGCTATCCGCCGTCTGTTCTGGAGACCCGGCCCAGCTTTGAGAAGCTGACGCCTATTTTCCCGAATGAGCGGCTTCATATGGAGACTCCCGGCAGGCCGAATTCTACGGCGATGCGCGTACTGGATCTTCTGGCGCCGATCGGCAAGGGGCAGCGCGGTATGATCGTTTCTCCGCCTAAGGCCGGCAAGACGACGCTTTTAAAGCAGGTGGCGCAGGCGATCACAACCAACCATCCGGATATGCATCTGATCATTCTGCTGATCGATGAGCGGCCTGAGGAAGTCACGGATATTAAGGAGTCGGTTATCGGAAAGAATGTGGAGGTCATTTATTCCACGTTCGACGAACTTCCGGAGCGCCATAAGAGGGTTTCCGAGATGGTCGTAGAACGTGCCCGCCGTCTGGTAGAGCATGGACGCGACGTGATCATCCTTCTGGACAGTATCACAAGACTGGCCCGTGCTTACAATATCGTGGTTCCGCCCAGCGGACGCACGCTTTCCGGCGGTATGGACCCGGCGGCCCTGCATATGCCCAAGCGCTTCTTCGGCGCGGCCCGCAACATGCGGGAGGGCGGCAGCCTGACGATTCTTGCCACGGCCCTGGTCAACACCGGAAGCCGTATGGACGACGTGGTCTACGAGGAATTTAAAGGTACCGGCAACATGGAGCTGGTTCTGGATCGGAAATTATCCGAGAAGCGTATTTTCCCGGCCATCGATATTTTAAAGTCCGGTACCCGCAACGACCATTTACTGCTGACGCGCGAGGAACAGGACGCGGTGGATATCATTCACAAGGCGACGAATGGTTTAAAGGCGGACGAAGCAGTGGAGCGGCTCCTGGATCAGTTCGCCAAGACCAGGACCAATCGGGAGCTGATCGATTATATCCGGCGCATGCGGTTTATTTAACGAACTGTTCAAATGGTTGTGCGGAAAGTCTCCGTCATTTGGGCCGCGCAGCAGGAGGCTGGCGCTGTTGGGGCCGAACAGGGAGCCAGCGCAGTCGGGAGCGATGCAGAGATTATAAAAGAATTGCTGTGAAATACCGGCAAAGCTGAAAAAATAATACTTGCATAATTATATTTTCTATGCTATACTAAGTAGGCTGTTCCGCAGAAGCAGGAAGCGAATTTGTTCGTTCTTCTCTGCGATACGGATGTAGAAAAGTGATTTTCATATCACGATTGCATAGAAGAATAGATTTGAGAGGTGATTAAGATGAAGGAAGGAATCCATCCGAAGTATTATCAGGCCAAGGTTACCTGCAACTGTGGGAACGAGTTCGTAACTGGTTCCACGAAGCCGGAGATCCACGTAGAAGTGTGCTCCAAGTGCCATTCATTCTATACAGGCCAGCAGAAAGCCGCCGCGGCCCGCGGACGTATCGATAAGTTCAACCGTAAGTACGGTCTGGGCGCGGCTAATTAGCCAAAGTACAGAGAACAGGGTTGAGACTGAGTGGGATTCCACTGGGTCTCGCCCTGTTTTTGTGTTTTCATTTTTGGGCAGTACGGGGCGGCGTGCGTGCAGGGAGAAGCCGGATGATGCCGCTCGGAAAGTGACTGCGGGGGATGGCGGAAGGAGGATGGGAACGAATGAAATATTCCGGAATCGGCGGCCAGGCCGTCATTGAAGGAATTATGATGAAGAATAAAGACGATTACGCGGTCGCGGTGCGCAGACCGGACGGCGGGATTGAAGTGGTGAAGAACACTTATGTCAGCATTACCGAGAAAGTAAAGCTGTTTTCCCTGCCGTTTGTCAGGGGAATTTTTAATTTCGCGGATTCTCTGATCCTGGGGATGCGGACGCTGACGCTGTCCGCCAGTTTTTTTGAAGACGATGAGACGGAAGAAGAACCCAACCGGTTCGAACGGTGGCTGGATAAGGTGTTCGGGGAGAAGCTGGAGAAATATCTGATGTCGGCGGTCATGGTATTTTCCGTGATCGCGG
>CANPZZ010000028.1 GCA_947589125.1 uncultured Lachnospiraceae bacterium | reverse complement strand
GTTTCCGAGCCGCGCACTGCGGAGTCGCGTGTCACGTCCCCTCGGCGTCGTGCTTGCACGTAAGCCGGAACTTACGCATCCGAATTCATAGGGCGAAAGCCCGCGAGCGAGGAAACCGCAGGTTTCCGAGCCGCGCACTGCGGAGTCGCGTGTCACGTCCCCTCGGCGTCGTGCTTGCACGTAAGCCGGAACTTACGCGTCCGAATTCATAGGGCGAAAGCCCGCGAGCGAGGAAACCGCAGGTTTCCGAGCCGCGCACTGCGGAGTCGCGCCCCTTCGCAGTGCCAGCCCGCAATTCATATCTCGAAAGCCCCCCGCGAAAGGAGTCTCATCATGCCCCACATCCTGTCCCGCTGGTCCGCCCTCCTTATGGGCGCCGGCCCTCACAGGGAAAAACAGAATATCGTCTGGAACATGGTGGGAAGCTTCTGCTACGCATTTGCCAGCATGGTCCTCGCCTTCCTGGTCATGCGGATCGCCGGAGAAGAGCAGGGAGGGATCTTCGCTTTCGGCTACAGCACCCTCGGCCAGCAGATGTTCATCGTGGCGTATTTCGGACTGCGTCCGTTTCAGATCACGGACGGCCGCGGCGAGTACCGTTTCGGCGACTATCTGCACCACCGGTTCCTGACCTGCGCAGCGGCGCTGGCGGGCGGAGCGTTCTATCTTCTGCTGAACGACTATACGCCCGGCAAGGCGGCGGCGGTTTTTCTGCTGGTCTGCTACAAGGTGATCGACGGCTTTGCGGATGTATATGAGTCGGAATTCCAGCGGCAGGGCCATCTCCACCTGACCGGCAAGTCCAATACATTTCGGACGATTCTGTCGGTAACAGTATTTTTGACGGCGCTTGCGGTCAGCCGGTCGCTGATAGCGGCCTGCGCGGCGGCCGTGGCGGCCCAGGCGGCCGGCGTGCTGCTTTTCGATGCGGCGGTGATCCGGCAGCTTCCCGCAGTGGAGACGGGTTGGGAATGGAAACGGATGCGGCCGCTGACCGGCGCGGCTTTCCTGCTGTTTATATCGGTATTTCTGGATTTTTATATTTTTTCGGCGGCGAAATACGCCATCGACGCCTATATGGACGACGCGGCGTCGGGATATTTTAACATGATCTTCATGCCTACGTCGGTGATCAATTTGGCGGCAGGCTTTGTTATACGGCCGGTCCTTACCTATCTGACCGGTTATTGGACAGAGAAGAATTTCGGGGCGTTCCGAAAGATGCTTCTGCGCATTTCCGGGCTGATCGGTGCTTTAAGTGTTCTGGCCGTAGGCCTGGCATGGTTCCTGGGCCGACCGGTGCTTGGAATTCTGGAGAAACTTTTGGGCGGAGCTTATGCGGGCAGCCTGGTAAGGTATCATGTTCCGTTTGTCATAGTGGTGCTGGGAGGCGGATTCTATGCGCTGCTGAACCTGTATTACTATGTACTGGTGATCCTTCGCAGGCAGAATGTGATCTTCGGGATCTATGTGGTGATGACGGCAGCGGCGGTATTGCTGGCGCCCGCGATGGTACGGAGAAGCGGCATTTCCGGCGCCGCGTACGCGTATCTGGCGCTGATGGCGGTTATGGCCGCGGGGTTCGTGGCCGGCGCGTGGCTGTGCGAACTCAGGGGGGAGAAACAGGAAGGATAGAACATATGGATGAGATAAAAACAACAGTTGATGTGATCATTCCGGTATACCAGCCGGACAAACGGTTTTCCCGGCTTCTGGCAATGCTTGAGAAGCAGACGCATCCGGTGAACCGGATCATCATTATGAAAACGGAAAGCGGCGGCTGGAATGAGGCCAGTTTCCGGAAGATCCCGAACATGGAGATCCATTACCTGGACAAATCGGAATTTGACCATGGCGCGACCAGGAACCGGGGCGCGGGCTTTTCCAAAGCGGATGTGATGATCTTCATGACCGACGACGCGGTTCCGCAGGATAACCAGCTGGTGGAAAAGCTGCTGGCTGCGCTCGCGTGGAAAGGACCGAAGCAGGAGAGCGTGGCCGCCGCGTATGCGCGTCAGCTTCCGGCGGGGAACTGCAGAGCGATCGAGCGGTATACGAGGAATTTTAATTATCCGGGTCAAAGCCGGATCAAGACGCTGGAGGATCTGCCGGAGCTTGGGATCAAGACCTATTTCGCGTCCAATGTCTGCTGCGCTTACCGCAGAGATGTATTTGAGAAGCTGGGCGGGTTTGTGAACAGAACCGTATTTAATGAAGACATGATCTATGCGGCGAAAGTGATGAAGGCCGGTTACGCGGTAGCCTACGCGGCGGACGCGAGGGTGATCCATTCGCATAATCTGACATTTGCGCAGCAGTTCAGGCGGAATTTTGACCTGGGAGTGTCCCAGGCGGATCACCCGGAGGTATTTGCCGGCGTTCCGTCGGAGGGAGAAGGGATCCGCATGGTAAAGCAGACTGCCGGGTGGCTTATAAAGACCGGCCGGGGCCTCCTTCTGCCGGCGCTGGTTATCGGAAGCGGCTGCAAATTCCTCGGCTACCGGCTGGGGAAGAAATACAGGCGCCTGCCGCGGCGGGTCGTCGGATGGTGTACCGCCAGCCCCGGTTACTGGACGGAGAGATGACTTTATAAAAGATACAGAAAGCGAGGATACCGGATATGATGACAATGACATTGCGGATCGCGCTGATCCTGGTGTCGGTAGGAACGCTGCTTCTTATGATGCGCCGGATCCGCCAGTCAAAGATGCAGATTGAAAGCGCTGTCTTCTGGATTGTGCTGGTGCTGGTGCTGGTGGTGTTCAGCCTGTTTCCGGCAGTAGCGGATCTTGCGGCTCACTGCCTGGGGATCTACTCGACGGCGAATTTCCTGTTTCTGTTTGCCATCTTTGTGCTGATCGTGAAGGTGTTCTATATGACGATCCACATCTCCCAATTGGAGACGAAGATCCGGGAACTGGTGCAGCAGATGGCTCTCGATGAGAAGAAGCGTCTGGAGGAAAGGGCTTATTTTGAGAAGCTTCTGGCTGAGGAGCCGGGAAAGAAAGTATGTCTGGAAGAACAGCCGGCATGCAGGTCACAGAAGGAGAACAAATAAATAGAACGCGGCTCTGTGCGGCAGCTTTCAGCGGCAGAGATCCCGGCAGCGGAGGAACGAATGAAGGATAGACTTGGATGGAAACAGATCATAGCGGCAGCGGCGGTGACCGGCGCGTTCGGCCTGTGGCATTTTCTGGACGTGCGGGCCGGAGCGGCGGCATCCGGCGACGGCTGGCTTACAGGATGGTACCTGTGCCTGTGGGCATTGGCGCTGTGCGCCGCGGTAATTTTCGGCCGGATGTTTCTGGGGCGGATACGCGGCCGGCAGTGGAGCCTGGAGAGGATCTATCCCGCTGCGGCTCTCGGTCTGGGGCTTATGTATATGTTTGTTTTTCCGCCCCTGTCGGCGCCGGATGAGATCAGCCATTATATTACAGCCTATGAAGTGTCAAGCCATATCCTGGGGCAGCCGGCCCGCCGGGCAGACGGGCGTGTGCTGGTCCGGGCGCAGGACTGGATCCTGGAAGACGTATATGGCGATTATGAGATCCGTTATGACGGCGTCTACTGGGCCAGGGACGACGAGGCCTTCGAGAGAGACAGCGCGTCGGCCGGTGTCGTGCTGGGGCAGAAACTGGATGAGAGCACCTACCGCGTGATCCATGATATATGGACGGGGGATATGCCGGCGCAGGAGAGCCGCGGGACAGGCCCGCTGGTCGTGACATCCTATCCGCCGGTGACTACCACGCCTGCGGCGTATTTACCCCAGGCCATTGGGATCGCCGCCGCGAGACTCCTGCGGCTGAACAGCCTTTGGCTGGCGTATCTGGGAAGGTTCTGCAATCTGCTCTTTTTCACGGTGATGACGTGGCTGGCCCTTAAGCGGCTTCCGTTCGGGAAAGAAGTGCTTTTTGGGACGGCTTTGCTTCCGATGACGGTTCATCTGTCGGCGTCCTTTTCCTATGACGTGATGATCCTGGCGTGTATGTTCCTGCTGACGGCGGTCTGCCTGGATCTGACCTATGCCAGAGACAGGGTGCGTGTGCGGGATGTGGTGCTTCTGGCTGTACTCGCGGCAGCTGCGGGACCCTGCAAGATGATCTACGCGCCGATGCTGGGGCTGTGCCTGCTGATCCCGGTAAAGAAATTCGGCGGCCGAAAGAAATGGCTGGCTTCCGCGGCGGCTGTGGCAGCCGCTTACGGGGCGGCCATGATCATGGTCAACGGCTCTGTGGTCATGTACTATGCGGCGGCGTCTGCCGAGACGGCTGTAACGTCCGGCGGAGAGAGCGGATTCAGCCTGTCGCTTCTGGTTCACAGGCCCGGTCTGCTGATCTCGCTTTTTTACAATACACTGGTCCATCAGTTAGATGAGTTTCATTTGTCTATGATCGGGGCCTGGCTGGGCAACCTGGATCCGGTGCTTAACGTGCCGTATCTGCTTATACTGTTTTATACTGCCGGGCTGCTTCTGCTGGCGTTTAGGGTTCCGGGAGAAAGCATCCGGCTGACCGGCGGCCGCAGAGTCTGGATATTCGTAATCTGCGCGGCCTGCGGCGCGGCGGCGCTTTTGTCCATGCTGATCGCGTGTACGCCCATAAATTCCCAGGTGATCGAGGGGGTCCAGGGCCGGTATTTCCTTCCGTTCCTGCCGGTACTCCTCATGGCCTGCAAAAACGACCGTTTGGTTTTGACAAAGGATGGAAACCGTAGTATATTGTATTTGATGTGCTGCGCCGATCTATATGTGGTACTCAGAATATTCAGCGTCGTGTGTCTGAGGCTCTAGCGCCGGAAATGTATGCCGGAGGCAGCGCGGCGCATGCGAGGCAGAAATCGCAGAATCTCTGCGCCGGAACACGGAGAATCGGTTGGAATTACGAATTATAGAGGAAAAAGGAGACCGTTTTATGGGAAAGATAAAGGTGACGCCCTGTCATATTGAAGGACTGTATGTGATCGAACCGGAGGTCCATGAGGATGCCAGAGGTTATTTCGTAGAGACTTACAATCAGAGGGATTTTGAGGCCGCGGGACTTAATATGGTTTTTGTCCAGGACAACCAGTCCATGTCTGTGAAGGGAGTGCTGCGGGGGCTTCATTATCAGAAGCAGTTCCCGCAGGGGAAACTGGTCCGGGCCATCCGCGGAAGGGTCTTCGACGTGGCGGTGGATCTGCGGGCCCAGTCCCCGACTTACGGACAGTGGTTCGGCGTCGAGCTTTCAGCGGAGAACAAGAAGCAGTTCTATGTGTCTCCGGGCTTCGCCCATGGGTTCCTGGTGCTGTCGGACGAGGCGGAGTTCGCCTATAAAGTAACGGATTTCTATCATCCCGGCGACGAAGGCGGCCTGATCTGGAATGATCCGGAGATCGGCATCGAGTGGCCCATCGAGGAAGGCATGGAACTGATCTTTTCCGAGAGGGATAAGAAGTGGGGCGGTCTCGCGGATACATTTAAATTCTGAACCGTGCCGGACTGCTGCTTTGGCGGAGCATGCCTGCGCCCGGTCGAGGGCACGGACAGAGATGAATAGCAGATGGAGACGGCGGGAGAGGCACCGATGAATTATCTTGTCACACTGGCGAAAGAAATGGTGAAGCGGCGGAAGCTGATCTGGGACCTGGCGAAATCCGATTTCCGGAAGCGCTTTGTAGGGTCCTATTTCGGCGTGGTCTGGATGTTTATCCAGCCGGTAGTCACGGTTCTGATCTATTTCTTTGTGTTTCAGATGGGCTTCAAGAACGCGCCTCCTGTCCCGGGATATCCTTATGTGCAGTGGCTGATCCCCGGCATCGTGCCGTGGTTTTTCATCAGCGAGGCGCTGAACGCGGGAACCGGGTGTCTGCAGGAATATAATTATCTGGTCAAGAAGGTGGTCTTCCAGGTGGAGATCCTGCCGGTGATCAAGGTGATCTCCTGTCTGATGGTACATGTGATCTTCGTGCTGATCATGGTGGTGGTGTTTCTGCTGTACGGGACATTTCCGGAGATAAGCTGGCTGCAGATCGTGTATTATTCATTTGCGGCCATGGTCTTCTCTCTGGGCGTTGTGTATTTCACCAGCGCCGTTAATGTATTTTTCAAGGATATGGCGCAGATCGTCAGTATCTTCCTGCAGGTGTGGATGTGGGTGACCCCGATCATGTGGGATCCGGCCATGTTCGCGAACCATCCGGCCTGGCTGGACCGGGTACTGAAGCTGAATCCGGTCTGGTATCTTGTCACCGGCTACCGGGACAGCATGCTGACCGGCAATGCGTTCTGGGAGAGGCCCTCGACGACGGTTTATTTCTGGGTGGTGACGGCGTTGCTGTTCCTGGTCGGATTAAAGGTATTTAAGAGGCTGAGACCGCATTTTTCGGATGTGCTGTAGAAAAGAGCTGCCGCCGCACGGGGGAAGCGCCCGGAAGCGGAACTGCCGGCCGGACGGAAGCCGGCTGTGTGCGGGAGAAGCGGACAGTGACGGAATACGCCGTACGGGCGGCGCAGGAGGAACCTCATGGAGAATGCCATCATCGTAAAAGATGTGACAAAGATCTACAAATTATATGACAAGCCCATTGACCGGCTGAAGGAATCCCTGAATCCTTTTCACAAGGAATATCACAGGAAATTCTATGCCCTTAACGGCCTGTCGTTCTCCGTGGAGAAGGGTCAGACCGTGGGCATCATCGGAACCAATGGTTCCGGCAAATCCACGATCCTTAAGATCATCACCGGCGTCCTGTCGCCGACTACCGGGGAAGTGACGGTGAACGGAACGGTATCGGCGCTTCTGGAACTGGGCGCCGGTTTCAATATGGATTATACCGGCATTGAGAATATCTATATGAACGGCAGCATGATGGGCTTTTCGCGGAAGGAGATGGACGCGAAGCTTCAGGATATACTGGATTTCGCGGATATCGGCGACTTCGTGAACCAGCCGGTGAAGACCTATTCCAGCGGTATGTTCGTCCGCCTGGCCTTCGCGCTGGCGATCAATGTGGAGCCGGAGATCCTGATCGTGGATGAGGCGCTGTCGGTAGGCGACGTGTTCTTCCAGGCCAAATGCTACCGCCGCATGGAGGAGATCCGGCAGAAGGGCACCACGATCCTGATGGTGACCCATGATATGGGAAGTATCCTGAAGTACTGCGATAAAGTAGTACTGTTAAATAAAGGCAATTTCATCGCCGAGGGAACCGCCGGGCATATGGTGGATCTCTATAAGAAGATCCTGGCGAACCAGATGGAATCGCTGGAGGAGGAACTGGCGGAGGAGCGGAGACAGAAGGCCGGGACAGCCGGCAGCGATGCGGCTGGCGTTAAATCGGCGGCCCAAACGGAGCCGGCGGCCGGCGGAGATTTCGGCGGCGCGGCTGCGGGCGCGGACAGCATACCGGCTGACGGCCGGAACGGAGATTCCGGCGGCGCATCCGCCGGTTCGGACCGTGCGCAATCCGGCGGAGGGAAGTCCCGCCCCGCGCTTATGAAGGATAAGATGACTGTCAACCCCAACCGTACCGAGTACGGCGACGGACGGGCGGAGATCTACGACATGGGTCTGTTTGACGGGAGGGGGAACCTGACGAATCTGCTGCTGAAAGGCGAGCAGTTCACGATCCGGGAGCGGATCCGTTTCCATGCGCCGATCCAGACGCCGATCTTCACGTATACGATCAAAGATAAGAAGGGAACCGAACTGACCGGCACGAACACGATGTACGAGGGAACGGACATCCGGCCCGTGCAGGACGGCGACGAATATGAAGTCTCATTTACACAGAAGATGACGCTGCAGGGAGGGGAATATCTGCTGAGTATGAGCTGCACCGGCTTTGAACTGGGTGAGCATGTGGTTTATCACCGGCTCTACGACGTACTGAGTCTGACCGTGATCTCCAATAAGAATACGGTGGGAGTCTATGATATGGAGTCGGAAGTAAAGGCGGAGAAGAAGTCCGCGGGGGCAAAGAATCCGTGAGGATCACAGAAACGGAATCCGGCAATACGAAAGGAACACTATGAGATCAGAAAAAGAACGAACAGAAGTGGAACGCAGGCTGCTGGGGCTTATCAAGACCTACGGCGCCGACAGGAAGGCCATTCTCGGCGCTAATCCCAAACTGGAATTTCTTTATGCGCTCTCTCCCCAGAGGGAGAATCTGCTGGAATGGTATCCGTTCCGCAAAGAGGGGACGCTTCTCCAGGTGGGGTCTGATTTCGGCGCGCTGACGGGACTGTATGCCAGGAAGGTGTCCCAAGTGGACGTGATCGATCCTTCCTGGGCCAACCTGGAGATCAGCCGTCTGCGCCACTGCGGGGAGAACGGATATAAGAACATTAATTATGTGCAGGGGACTCTGGCTGAGTACGTTCCTCAGGCGAAGGGCCATTATGATTATATCATGATCATCGGCGATCTGGAGCAGGATGAACTGAGCGGGGAGGAGAGCGAGGCCCAGATCCGGATGGCGAAAGCCCTTCTGAAACCGGACGGCGAACTGATCGCGGCGGTATGCAATCCTCTCGGTATCAAATACTGGGCCGGCGCGGTGAAGGATGATCACAGCCTGTCGAAGGACTCCCTGACCAGGTGGCTGACGGGCGGCGGGGACAGCGGCAGTCTGGAATTCTATTATCCGATGCCGGACTACAGGCTGCCGGTAACGATCTATTCCGACGCGTATCTGCCGCGGGAGGGGGATCTGACCGATACGATCGCGGCCTATGATTTCCCGGATTATCCGTTTTTTGATATGGGAGCGGCCTTCGACCAGGTGGTAAAAGAAGGCAAATTCGACCAGTATGCCAATGCCTATCTGGCGATTTGGCGGCGCGGCAGCCGGATGATCCAGCAGGACGGTCCCCGCTATATGAAATACAACCGGACGCGCCGGGAAGAGTTCCAGTTAAAGACGATGATCCTCGGCGGATCCGGCGGGGAATGCCGGGTGGAGAAGAGTGCCCTGACCGAAGAGGCGAAAGCCCATATCGGACATTTTACCGCCCAGTACGAGGCCCTGTCCGCGCAGCATGAACTCCTGAGGTATCTGCCGGGAAAGCAGAATCCCGACGGGAGCGCGGTCACATTTCCGTATCTGAAAGGACGGACGCTGGCGGCGCGGCTTGCCGATGAGATCGTGAGCGGTCAGGCGCCCATTGAACTGATCCGGCAAAGTATCGACGTGCTGCTGGCGGCGCGGCTGAACGATATCGAACCGTTCGCGCCGACCAAAGAATTTGCAGAAGTGTTTGGAGAGGAAGAGATGGCCGCGCTGGCCGGATCCGCGGCAGAGCCGCCGGCCGATGGAGAGATATCAGCTGATGGAACGCCGCCGGCCGATGGAGAGAAACCGGATGGCGGATGGAGCGTCCCCTGTTTCCATGTGTCCAATATCGACCTGCTCTTTGAAAATGTGCTGCTGACCGACGACGGCAATTACTGCCTGGATTATGAGTGGGTCTTCGATTTCCCGGTGCCGGTCGATTATATCCGCTACCGGATCCTGTTTTACGCCTACCGGCAGTTTAAGAGCCTGATGAGCGACTGCGGGACGCTTACCGAGTGGCTTGGCAAATTCGGCATCACGCCGGAGACGGAGACGCTTTACGCGTCCATGGAAAAGAATTTCCAGTATTATGTCCATGGGGAGAACCAGGTCCTCTATCTGGAGAATTATCTGGTAAAGCAGAAGCCGGCCAAAAGCCTTACGGAGATGGATGAAGAAATATCCCGCCTGGAGGCGGAGCTTGCGCATGCCAGAGAGGTCGAGGAACGGCTGAACGCCCAGATCCATGACCAGAACGCCGCGATCCGCAAGATGACGGAGGTCAAGCGCCTGACGGACAACCATGTGACGAATCTGGAGATCATAATCCGGGATCTGCGGCACGAGATCGACGAGATGGGCAGGACCCTGACGTATCTGAACAGCCACGAGGCGGTCCTTTCCAAGATCCGCCGCAAGCTGGGGGAGAAATTCAACGCGAAGTATCCGAAGGGGTCGCCGCAGCGGAAGAGACTTCGCTACCGGAAGGAATATATGATGCATCCGATCCGTTCCTATAAGTTTTACCGGACGGAAGAGGGAAAAAACCTGCGGGACGGTGATCTTGAGATCGGCGATGTGTACCGGGAGCACGGGAAGCTGGTGTTTCAGCAGCCGGAGCAGCCGGAGGTATCCATTGTAATTCCGGCGTACAATCAGATCGGATATACCTATGCCTGTCTGATCTCGATCCTGGAGCATACCAAAGACGTATCCTATGAGGTCATTATCGCCGACGATATGTCCACGGACGCTACGGAGCATATCGGCCGCTATGTGGAAGGCGTGACGGTCAGCCGGGGCGAGACGAATCAGGGCTTCCTTAAAAACTGCAACCGGGCGGCGAAGCTGGCCCGCGGCAGGTACATTATGTTCCTGAATAATGATACACAGGTGACGGAAGGATGGCTGTCTTCCCTGGTGAATCTGATCCGGTCCGACGATACGATCGGCATGGTCGGTTCCAAACTGGTCTATCCTGACGGACGGCTGCAGGAAGCAGGCGGCATTATCTGGAGCGACGGCTCCGGCTGGAATTACGGCCGCCTGGACGATCCGGACAAGCCGGAATACAACTATGTAAAAGATGTGGATTATATTTCCGGCGCGGCGATCCTTTTGTCCCGCAGTCTCTGGGAGCAGATCGGCGGGTTCGACGAGCGCTACGCGCCGGCTTACTGCGAGGATTCGGACCTGGCTTTCGAGGTGAGAAAGGCCGGCCTGAGGGTGGTATACCAGCCTCTGTCCAAGGTGGTCCATTACGAGGGCATTTCCAACGGAACCGACGTCCAGGGAGAGGGCCTCAAGCGGTATCAGGCAGAGAATACGGAGAAGCTTAAGGAGAAATGGGCCCGCGAGCTGAAGAACCAGTGTGAGAATACCGGCAATCCGGATCCGTTCCGGGCCCGCGAGCGCAGTATGGGCAGGCCGATCATCCTGGTGATCGATCACTATGTGCCTACGTTCGACAAGGACGCCGGATCCAAGACCACTTATCAGTACCTGAAAATGTTCTTAAAGCAGGGCTATATAGTTAAATTCCTGGGAGATAATTTTGCCCATGAGGAGCCGTATTCCACGGTGCTGGAGCAGATGGGCATCGAGATATTGTACGGTCCGGAGTACGAGGCGGGCATCTGGGACTGGATCTCCGCGCACGGGAAGGATATCGCGGTCGCGTATCTGAACCGTCCCCATATCGCCATCAAATATGTGGATTATCTGCGGGAGAATACGGATATCAAGCTGATCTATTACGGACATGACCTGCATTATCTGCGGGAGAGCCGCGAGTACGCGCTGACCATGGATCCGGAGCGGCGTAAGTCCGCGGAATACTGGAAAGCGATTGAGATGTCTCTGTTCTACAAGGTGGACATGTCCTATTATCCTTCCTATGTGGAGCGCGACGCGGTCAGGACCGAGGATGAGAATATTCCGGTAAAGGATATCGTGGCTTATGTGTATGATGAGTTCCGGAACGATATCCCGCAGGATTTCGCGGAGAGAGAGGGTATTCTGTTCGTGGGCGGCTTCGCCCATCCGCCGAACGCGGACGCGGTGCTGTGGTTTGCGAAGGAGGTCTATCCGCTGATCGTAAGCCGTATGCGGGAGGCAGGAGCTGAACCGCCAAAGTTCTATGTGGCCGGTTCGCGGGTGACCGACGAGATCCGGGCGCTGGAGCAGACGGTGCCGGGAGTAGTGGTCAAAGGCTTTGTGAGCGACGAGGAACTGACCAGGCTTTACGATACGACCAGGCTTGTGGTCGTGCCGCTGCGTTACGGCGCCGGCGTGAAGGGCAAGGTGGTGGAGGCTCTTTATAACGGTGCGGCCGTTGTCACCACGCCGGTCGGCGCTGAGGGTATTCCTCAGGCGGAAGATGTGATGGTAATCGCCGACCAGGCAGAAGCGTTCGCCGAGGCAGTATGCGATATCTACCAGAGCCCGGAGAGCTGCCAGGCACTGAGTGAGAGAAGCCAGGAATATGTACGGAACTATTACAGCGCGGACGCCGCGTGGAGCGTGATCGAGGAGGACTTTCCACGCAGGCAGTGAGCAGTGCGAAATCGTGCGCGCGGCAGGCCCCGCCGTGCTGGCACGGAAGGGGCCTGCCGCGCGCACGATTTCATAGGGCGAAGCCCGTGAGCGAAAAACCGCAGGTTTTGAGCGCCGCACTGCGGAGTGGAAAGCAGCAGAGAGCAGGCCACGCCGAATCAGCACAAAAGAAAGGAACAGATCTATGAAGCTATGGATCTCTCAGACGAATATAAGACGCCTTATCGCTGTCGCTGCCGCCGCCTGCGCGGCCCTTGCGCCCGCGTTTACCGCGTCTGCCGTTACGCAGGGACCGGCAAGTGTGCCGCCATTGGCTGTCGGCAGCCCGCGGGGACCTCTCGGACCTGTCGTATATTCGGATTCGACGCCTATTACCGGACAGGAGCAGCCGATGTTCGGCGGAGGCAGCCTCACCATGCTGCAGAATCAGGGAGAAGCTCAGATGATGAGTATAGTCCTTCAGTCCGCAGACGGCGGCCTGGTCGTGGTGGACGGCGGCTGGGGAGTCGACACGGATCATCTGCTGGCGGCGATCCGCGAGCGCGGCGGACATGTGAACGCCTGGCTGATCACCCACCCGGATCCGGATCATGCCAGCGCTTTGTTCGATATTCTCGGCAGAAGTGATACAGGTATTGTGATCGACCATATTTATGCCGCTTTAACCGATATGGCATGGTATAGTCTGGTGGATCCGGAAATAGCCCCCTTTGTCAAAGCATTCCGTGACAGGCTGTCCCAACTGCCTGAAGGGACCGTCACGGACAATGTGGCCGCTAATACGCAGATCTCGGTGCCCGGCATCGAGGTAAAGGTGCTGAATGACGCATTATTCGGGTCGGAAGGTCCGGTCAACCACAGTTCCGTTGTATACCGTGTGGATATGAACGGCGTTCGGATGATATTTTTAGGCGATCTGACCGAGGAAGGCGGAGACCGGCTGCTGGAAACGGTGCCGCCGGAGGAACTTCGCGCCGATATCGTCCAGATGGCCCATCATGGACAGAGCGGCGTTGGCAGAAACGTTTATGAAGCCATCGCCCCGTCCATATGTCTGTGGCCGACGCCTGAATGGCTCTGGAACAATGACAGCGGAGCTGGGTTTAACAGCGGTTCCTGGCGGACCCTTGAGACCCGGTCCTGGATACAGGCTATGGGGGTAACCCGCAATTATGTGATGAAGGATGGAGATATCACTCTGCGATAAAACAGATACATAGCCGGCAGCTGGTCTTTTCGGGCCAGCTGCAAATCTGTGATATAAAGATGAAAACGATACCGAGGAGGTCCGCGGCTTGAAGATCACATTTGTAAGAGAGAAATCCTTCTATCGTTCCGTTCTGGCGATCATGCTGCCAGTGGCGCTGCAGCAGGCGATCAATATGGGCGTCAATATGCTGGACACTATGATGCTGGGTTCCTTCGGGGAGGTGCAGCTGTCGGCGTCCAGTCTGGCGAATCAGTATTACAACCTATTCACGATTCTCTGCATGGGGATCATCGGCGGCTCCAGCGTTCTGGCGGCCCAGTACTGGGGCGCGGGGGACAAGGAGAAGGTGCGGGAGACCTTTAACATGGCGATTCGCCTGTCGACGGCGCTTTCGCTGGTGTTCGCCCTGCTCACCTGGTTCTTCCCGGCGCAGATCATGGCGATCTACACGTCGGAGACGGATGTGATCGCACAGGGCGTCCGCTATCTGCGGATCACCGCGTTTATCTTTCTGATCCACGGCACCAGCCTGGTGTCGGCCCAGCTGATGCGGTCCGTGGGACAGGCCGGTCTGGGGCTGGTGGTGTCGATCATTTCCTTCGTGGTCAATATCGGGGGAAATTATATCTTCATCTTCGGCAAATTCGGCGCTCCCCGCATGGAGATCGCGGGCGCGGCGCTGGGGACGCTGCTGGCCCGGTCGGCAGAATTTCTGACTACATTTGTCTATATTCTGGCGATCGACAAGCAGCTGGGACTGCGGGTGCGGCACCTTCTTAAATCGCCGTCCGGCCTGTTCTATAAGAATTACTTCCGGCTGGGCGCGCCGGTGCTGGTAAGCGACGGCCTGCTGGCCCTGGGCGACAGCGCGGTGGCTATCGTGCTGGGACATATGGGCGCGGCGGCAGTGGCCGGCAATGCGATCTGTATGGTGGTACAGCGTCTGTTCAGTGTGGTAATCTCCGGCGTATCCAACGCATCCAGTATCATTACCGGCATGACCATCGGCCGCGGCGAGCGGGAGAAAGCCATGGAGCAGGGCGTCACGTTCTATATGCTGAGCATGATCTTCGGCGCTGTCAATGCGGTGCTGGTCGCCATCTTCGGGCCTATGACCATAGCCATGTATTCTCTTGAAGCGGAAACGATCACCGTTACCCGGCAGCTGATGAACGCCTACATCGTGATCGTGTTCTTCCAGGCGGTCCAGTCTGTCATGACCAAGGGCGTGCTGCGGGGCGGCGGCGATACGAAGTTCCTGATGAAAGCGGATATTCTCTTCCTGTGGCTGGCGTCGATTCCTCTTGGCGCTCTCGTGGGACTGGTATTCCACGGCCCGGCCTGGCTGACGATGCTGTGCCTGCGGGTGGATTTCGTGATCAAGTCCGTCTGGTGCGTGTCCCGGCTCTTAAGCGGCAAATGGATTCGGGAGGTCAGCAGGGAGTAAGAGTAGTTCTATAGCTTCCTGAAAAAGTCATAGATCATCGGCGCCGCGATCAGTCCCGACAGGGTATCCGCCAGTGCCTGAGACATCTGGATTCCCGGAATTCCGAACAGCCGGCTGGTGATCAGAAGCACCGGAATGAACAGCAGGCCGCTTCGGATACTGGACAGGAGAATGGCCCGTCCGCTCTTGCCGATGCTCTGAAACAGCATGTTTCCGCTTAAGCACAGCGGCATGAACAGAAGCGCCGCGCACTGCATCCGCAGCGCCGGGATACCTACGGCGATAACGTCAGGGTCATCCCGGAAGATTCGGATGATCGGCTCTGAAAATGCGAAGCCGATGACGGCCATTACCGCCATCATGCCGGTGGAGAACAGCCAGGTGAACCGCCACGCCTCTTTCACCCGGTCATACCGGCCCGCGCCATAGTTGAAGGCGCTGACCGGCTGGAAGCCCTGGCCGATACCGATTCCCACGCAGAACAGGAAATTCACGACTCTTGACACAATACTCATGGCCGCAATGACCGCGTCCGCCATCTCCGCGGCGCTGCAGGCTGCCGCGCACTGGTTCAGGATCATGACCGAGATGCTGGTCAGGCCCTGCCGCATCATGCTGGGACAGCCCACGACGATAATGTCGCGGATGTACGCGAAAATGCCGCGGGCAGCGCCGGCCGCCGGATCCTGACGTGAAACGGAACCTGTGTTGCCGACATCACCAGCAGTGTCCTGACGTGAAGCAAGGCCTTCGTCATCGGTGCTGTCGGCGTTCCGGTCAAAAGCCGCGCTCTCTCCGCCGGCGTAACGCCGTCCCCGCACCTGCCGCAGAATATAGCGCGGATGGAAATTTGTCTGAACTTTCTTTCTTATAAACGGCATCAGCAGGATCACGAAGCTGATGTACTGGGAGACAGCTGTCGAGAGCCCGGCTCCCGCGATCCCCATATGAAAATGCCCGATCAGCAGATAATCCCCGAAAATGTTCAGAATCCCGCCGGAGCCCAAACCGATCATGGCAAATACGGCCTTGCCTTCGTAGCGAAGGATATTGTTCATGACGCAGCCCGCCGTCATGGCCGGTGCGGCGATCAGGATGTATGTGCTGTAGATCCTGGCATACGGCAGGATGGAGTCTGTGCTGCCCAGAAGGTACATGAGCGGCGTCAGGAGGATCAGTCCGAGCACTGTGATCCCCAGTCCGCACGCGATCGACAGATAGAAGCTGGCGGCCGCGTAGGTCCTGGCCTCGTCAAGGTGCTTCTGCCCAAGCTGGCGGCTTAAGCAGCTGCCCGCGCCCTGGCCGAACATAAAGCCGAAGGCCTGGATAATGGCCATCAGCGCGAATACGATCCCCACAGCACCGCTGGCGCTGGTGCCCAGGGTACTGACGAAATACGTATCGGCCATATTGTAAACATTGGTGACCAGCATGCTGATGGTGGTAGGCAGCCCCAGCGTCAGGATCAGACGGTGGACAGGCGTGCGCGTCATGCGCTCATACTGGCGGTCAGAGATATTTTTGGAAGCTTCCATGGTTCGATCAACTCCTTCTGAGATATTTTGGCAGTTAGCGGGAAAAATGTCAAGTGCGAAAAATGAGATGCGGTTCTAAAAGAATTATATGCGGCACGTCTGCTCCTGCTGCGAACTCGTCAGTTGACATTCACCCTTTTTACTGCTAAGATATAGGGAAGAAAAGTCAACTGCAAAGGGGGAGTCTGCATTGGCAAAAATGAGCAAAAAGCAGAAGAAAAGAATATATCAGATCTTGTTTCTGGTCTCTGCCTGCATATTTCTGATCTGCGCCGGACTTTTGCTGTCCTTCTGGTGGGATTATCATAAGGCGGATGAAGAATACAGGCAGGTGGCGGAGAGGGCCGTTACTGTGCGGCAGGATGTGCCGTCTCAGAAGCCGGCTGGTTCAGATGACGGCCCGATGGCGGGGGGCAATGGCACCGCGCTTGGGATCATTGAGGATGAGAATCCGCCGATGCTTCTGGTGGATTTCGATGAACTGGAAGCGGCGAACGGGGATGTGGTGGCATGGCTTGATTTCCCGGGACAGTCGATCAGCTATCCTGTTGTGCAGGGAGACGACAACAGCCACTATCTGCGGTGGTCTTTCAGCGGAACCAACTCGTCTTCCGGAGCTATTTTCCTGGATTACCGCAACGAGGGGCTGATGAAAGACGGCAATACGATCATTTACGGTCATAATATGCGCAATGGTTCCATGTTCGGACTTCTGCGTCAGTACCAGGAGCAGAGCCATTATGAGGAATTTCCGTTCTTCGATGTGTATACGCGGGAAGGCACCTATCGGTGCGCCATCATTTCGGCGGGGCGTGTGAGGCCGTATGAAGAGAGCTATAAGATCATGTTCACCAGCGATGCTGACAGGGCGGATTATATTTCTCTGGTGAAAGAGCGGCAATATTATGAGCTTCCTGATGTCGATACGGATTTCAGCGTGGATCCGGCGCCGTATATGAAGGTGCTGGGATCCAGCGGGGACGGCGAGGGGAGCGCTCCGCCGCTTGTGCTTCTGTCCACATGTACCGGCGGCGGCCATGAGTATCGGTTCGTTCTGCTGGCGCAGGTGCAGAAGTTCTACCCGGCGGATTGAGACGGTATGAACCGCGGCCGGGACTGATCGCGGAAAGCCAGAGGAAGACAATATGTGAAGACAAGCCTGCAGGTTCAATAAATGTCCTGCAGGCTTTTAAAATCGCTGATTCGGACAGTTGACAATCATCTGCCGGTATGCTATTTTTATATAAGGCGCTTTAAAGCATAAAACGCATAAAGCATAAAACCGATGAAGTACCGAACCGGTTTATTTATGGAATCCGGCGTACATTACACAAATCATAAAGAGAGGAAGATATCCCACATGCCAGTTACAGACTTACTTGAGCGCAACCACAAGCTCTACGGCGACGAGATCGCCCTGGTGGAACTGAACCCCACCATGCCCGACAAGCGCAAGACCACATGGAAAGAATACGATCTGGTCCAGCAGACGTCGCCGACGCCGTACCGGCGTCAGATCAGCTGGAGCATTTTCGATGAGAAGGCGAACCGTGTCGCCAATATGCTTATAAGCCGCGGGATCCGCAAGGGAGACCGTGTGGCGATATTGATGTTCAACTGTCTGGAGTGGCTGCCGATCTATTTCGGAATCCTGAAGACCGGCGCGATCGCGGTGCCGTTCAATTTCCGGTTCTCGGCGGACGAGATCAAGTACTGCGCCGACCTGGCGGAGGTACATATCCTGTTCTTCGGCCCCCAGTTCATCGGACGTATCGAAAGCATTGAAGAGGACTTAAGCAAAGGCCGCCTGCTGATCTATGTAGGCGACGGCTGCCCGACCTTCGCAGAGAGTTACCGGGAACTGGTGGCGGACTGCTCCAGCCAGCCGCCGCTCATTCGTCTTGAGGACGAGGACGACGCGGCGATCTATTTCTCATCGGGCACGACCGGATTCCCGAAGGCGATCCTGCATAATCACGAGAGCCTGATGCAGGCGGCGCAGATGGAGCAGAAGCATCACGCGACCGGCCGGGACGACGTGTTCCTGTGCATTCCGCCTCTGTACCACACCGGCGCCAAGTTCCACTGGATGGGCAGCCTGTGCGCGGGCAGCAGGGCCGTGCTTCTGACCGGCACCACGCCGGAGATCATTCTGGACGCGGTGAGCAAGGAGCACTGCACGATCGTTTGGCTTTTAGTGCCCTGGGCCCAGGACATCGTGGACGCTCTGGACCGCGGCGATATTAAGTTAGAGGATTACCAGCTGGATCAGTGGAGACTGATGCACATCGGCGCGCAGCCGGTGCCGCCGTCCCTGATCAAACGCTGGAAGGAATATTTCCCGCACCATCAGTATGACACCAACTACGGCCTGTCCGAGTCCACCGGCCCAGGATGCGTGCATCTGGGCATGGAGAATATCCACAAGGTCGGCGCCATCGGCATCCCCGGCTACCGCTGGAGCTGCAAGATCGTCGATGAAAATGGAGCCGAGGTGGAGCAGGGAGCCGTCGGCGAGCTCTGCGTCAAGGGTCCCGGCGTCATGACCTGCTACTATAACGACCCTGTGGCTACGGCGGAAACGCTGAAAGACGGATGGCTCTACACCGGCGATATGGCTATGCAGGACGAGGACGGCTTCATCTTCCTGGTAGACCGGAAGAAGGATGTGATCGTTTCCGGCGGCGAGAACATTTACCCGGTGCAGATCGAGAATTTCTTAAGCGCCTATGAGAAGGTGAAGGACGTGGCCGTCATCGGTCTGCCGGATAAGCGGCTGGGCGAGATCACCGGCGCGATCATCTCCATCAAGGAAGGCATGGAATGCACCGAGGAAGAGATCGAGGAATTCTGCAAGGGTCTGCCGCGGTACAAGAGGCCGAAGAAGATCATCTTCGCCGAGGTGCCCAGGAATGCCACCGGCAAGATCGAGAAGCCGGCGCTGCGCAAGAAATACGGCGCGGAATATCTGGTGGCGCAGCAGAACCGGAGCTGAAGGATTTTGATTTATGACCGGGATTTTTCGTCCATTATAGAAGAATCCCGGTTTTATATTACGTCAGTATGCAAAAAGAGCGCCAGTAACGCTCTTTTTGTATTGACTTTTTTGATTTTATGTGTTAAAGTATCAGAGGTTTTGACTGCTATCGCTTTTAATCATTAAAGCAACTGCGTTCCGGAGGCTGCATTTTCTGAGAGAGGAAGTTCGGGCCAGGAGGCCGCGCAAAGCATCCGGGAACGCAGAACGCGCAAGGTCAAAACTGCGAACATGAAGCTATTTTACCATCAAGAAAAAAGGAGAAATCAACATGAAACTTCTCGCACTCATCGTCTACTTCGCCATCATGGTCGGCATCGGCCTTTACTGCCGCAAGCACGCCACCGATGTGAACGGCTTCGTTCTTGGCGGACGTTCCGTCGGCCCGTGGCTGACCGCCTTCGCATACGGCACGTCGTACTTCTCGGCGGTCGTCTTCGTCGGCTACGCCGGCCAGTTCGGCTGGAAATACGGCATCGCCGCCACCTGGGCCGGTATCGGCAACGCGATCATCGGTTCCCTGCTGGCGTGGGTCATCCTGGGCCGCAGGACCCGTATCATGACCCAGCACCTGGATTCCGCGACCATGCCCCAGTTCTTCGGGCGGCGGTTCGACAGCGGGGCGCTTAAGATCGTGTCTTCGGCGATCATTTTCATTTTCCTGATCCCGTACACGGCGTCTCTGTATAACGGCCTGTCCCGCCTGTTCGGCATGGCGTTCGATATCGACTATTCGGTCTGCATCATCCTGATGGCGGTGCTGACCGCGGTCTACGTCATCGCCGGCGGCTACATGGCTACCGCGATCAACGATTTCATCCAGGGCATCATCATGCTGGTGGGCATTTCCGCGGTCATCGCGGCGGTCATCGGCAGCAAGGGCGG
>CANPZZ010000027.1 GCA_947589125.1 uncultured Lachnospiraceae bacterium | reverse complement strand
CCCAACGCGATGACTTCCGCCGAATCCTTGAACAGGCCGATGATCTCTTCATTAAAGAAGACCATCAGGGCCATTAAGACAAATGACGCCGCAATGCCTAAGTTTCTCGTCAGACGCATATACACCGCCGACATGTCGTAACGGCGCTTGCCGATGGACTGGCCCATCAGCGTCGTAGCCGCGTTGGCGAAGGCCTGGCCCATCATAAAGCTCATGGACTGGATACTCATGCACACCTGGTGGGTCGCGTAGATCAGATCGCCGAGGCCGGTGACCTGGCGGGTGTAAATGATGATGCCGGCCCGCATGAATAACTGCTCCAGCATGGACGGAATCCCGATGCCGACCACGCGGCCCATCAGATCCGTATCGAAGCGGAATTTCTCCTTAAAGTCCAGATAGACGTAATGCTTCTTCCCGAAGGATACCCACATAGCGATACCGAAGGCCACCGTCTGGCCGATGATCGTCGCCCACGACGCGCCGGCCACGCCCATTTTCGGAACGCCGAAATGGCCGTAGATCATGATATAGTTGAAGAGCAGGTTCACCACGTTGGCGATGGTGTTGTAGATCATCGGCGTCCTGGTGTCGCCGATGCCCCGCAGGGCCGCCGTCACGGTGATGGCGAGGCACAGCGGGATAAATCCGTAGAGCTGGATCCGCAGATAATCGTCGCCCAGCTTCAGCGTCTCCTCGCTGATGCCGCTGCCGCCCATGAAGCGGATCAGCTGCTCGCAGAAGGCCAGGCCCAGCACCATGAACAGAACCGACATGAACAAATTCAGGATCATGGCGTGCTTGAAGACCAGATTGGACCGCTCCCGGTTCTGCTGTCCCCGAAACCGGGCGATCATGGCTGTGGCGCCTACGTTCAGCGCCTGGATCATCGTCATCAGAAGAAATTTGGGCTGGGCCGCCAGACCCACGGCCGCCAGCGCGTTGATCCCCTCCTGTCCGGGAAGCCGCCCGACCATGATCTGATCGGCGATACTGGTCAGCTGAGTCAGCACCAGTTCCACCAGGCTGGGCCAGGCGATCAGGATGATGTCCCGGTAGATCCGGTCCTTTCGGACGCCTTCCGGAATGCGGATCCGGCCGATGGGGCCGCTTATCTCCTGCTCCGAGGGCTGTCCATAAGGCAGATCATCCAGAACGACGCGGACGGTCTTTCCTTCTGTTTCTCTTTCGTGGTTCATTTGCGGATTCCTTCTTTCTGATTTCTCATAGGTATACGATGGTATTTTCTTTTGCAATTATTCAGATATATGATATACTCATTTTAAGTGAAATGATCTGCCCGGTATGGAAGGAGGCTTCTTCTATGGAAATTGAACGCAAATACCTTATCGACACACCGCCCGAAGACTACCGCAGCTGGCCGTTCCATCAGATCGAACAAGCCTACCTGTGCACTGCGCCGACAGTGCGCGTCCGGCGGGAGGACGATACCTATTACATGACCTACAAAAGCGGCGGGCTTCTGGCCCGCGAGGAATATAACCTTCCTCTGACAAAGGAGGCTTATGACCATCTGCTTGCGAAGGCAGACGGAAGGATTCTTACAAAGAAGCGGTATCTGCTTCCGCTGAGAGAAGCATACGGCGCGGGGCGTGACGAGGATTCTGGCGCTGTGGCTGATGCCATGGATGCTGATGACCTGGCTGATGCCGCGGGCAATGGTGCTGTATCTGACGCCGCGGATCTTATCATCGAGATGGACGTCTTCGAAGGCGCCTATGAAGGTCTGATCCTGGCTGAGGTGGAATTCCCAACCGAAGAAGCAGCTCTCGCCTTCACGCCGCCAGAATGGTTCGGCCGGGATGTGACATTTACCGGCGAGTATTCCAACAGCCGGCTGGCGACGGCGTCACCGGATGAACCCTAAGGCAGCCGTGTGAACCGTAATACAGCCAGCTAAACCGTAATGCAGCCGCGCACTTCGGCAGCCAGTTCCCAGTTCCATTTTGTCCGGTCTCCTGCCGGAAGCAAATACGAATCTATCTCAGAAAACGGGCTGATATGATCCTGTTCGTCATATCAGCCCCCAACTGATCTTGAATTATACTTAAATTTTCCGGCATTTTGATTTCCAAATCCGTCTCGCCGGCTTCCACAGTACTTTTCCATGGAATCGCGGCTGCCCCGAAGTTCCTCTGCTCCAGTTCCTCCGCTCCGGTTTTCGCCGCTTCCTGTTCAGCTACTCCAGATCTTCCAGATCATCCTCGCTGATCAGCTCGTCGAATTCCTCGTTATCCAGCAATTCATCGAACGCGTCCGCGACGATCTCGTACTCATCGTCGTCTTCAATATTATCCAACTCCGGCTGGCCGTCTGTCTCCGAATAACGGTACAGATAGACCTCTCCGGTATCCGCGTCCTCGCCTTCCGTCGGCAGCAGCGCGATATAATCGCGGTCGCCCGCCTCAAAGATCGTCAGCACCACGCACTCCAGCTCCGTATTGTCGTCAAGCGTGAGAGTCACGGTCATCTCTTCTCTCTCTTCATTCTCCATTGCCATAATCATTCCTCTCTGCCGCCTCTGCGGCTCTGCCATGTTGCGGTTCCCAGATTCCCTGCATCTCCACTCTATCAGACCGACAGGAGAAACGCAAGGACTTTTTATGCGTCCACAGATATTTTCCAGGTATTACCGCCGCTCACAAAACAGCCGAGGATATCTGCCGGCATCACAGCCTCACGAAACAACCGCGGACATTTTCCGGCACCGCCGCGCAACCCCCGCGCGGGCAGGATCGCCGCTCTGCGGCACTCATCCTGCGAATTCTATCACAGACAATGTGTGCGCCGGCAGCGCTGCCTGACACAGATGCCCGTTCAGCCGGACCGCCGCCTTCCGGTCCTCATCCGTCCGGTTCAGAAGCAGAAGCCCGATGGTTCCGTCCGGACGCAGCACGGCTGCCGCCTCCGTCTGTTCGGACCAGACGCTGACGCCAAGCCTGCGGCTTCCCGCCGGGATGGTCCGGGCGATCTGCAGCAGATACTCAAAGGACACCGTCCGCGTATATCCGCCGTCGTCTTCCGCGATGATGGGCGCGGCAAATCCTCCGGGCACATGGCGGGGACCGCCGTTTCGGTCTACACAGAGGTTCCAGTCGATGAAGCGGTTCATGCCGTGGTTCAGATCGCCGATAATATCGTGAGCGTAAGCCGCCGCGTCCCGGTAGTCCATTTCCAGCGGCGATACCTCCGCCGCCTTCCTGACCGTCTCCGGCAGATCTTCAAGCACCGCGTCCGTAACGTCAAAGGACAGGGCCTTTCCCGGCATATGGAGGCCGCAGCTTTCCGAGTGCATCAGCACCTTATCCGGATACCGTTCGTGCATCATGGACAGGGCCTCGAAATGGTCCCCGCTGTACCAATGATAGGCGAAGCCTTCCACCAGTCCGGCGATCCCATTTTCCATCATCGCGCCAATGTGCTCCACCATGCGCTCTTTATTGTGATCCCAAATGTAGATTCCAACCCGGTCCGCAAGTCCGGCCGCCTTCATTTCCGGATAAAGGAAATCCCTCAGGAAGCGGCTTTCCTCTTCGCCGGACCACAGGCAGCTGTCCCAGGAGGTGGCAGCGCTGGCCTCATTCTGTACGGAAAGCATGGTCACATTGATCCCCTCTTCCAGATAGGCCAGGATGTATTTGACCAGATATCTGGCCCAGGAACCATAGAATTCCGGTTTTAAGCGGCCGCCGAAGCATCTCCCCGGCTTCGTAAAATCAACCTCCAGACCCTGTCCGCCGTAGACCGCCGCGTCATTCTGACTGACCTCCGGCGGCGTCTTCCAGGCCGCCGGCGGCGACCAGGGACTTAACAGAACGCTCAGCTCATGACCGGCCAGTGCCATAGCTTCCTTCACCACCGGAAGGATGTACTGCCTGTCCCTTTTGATGGAAAATGTGGACAACTCCGGATCCGCGGCCGGATCCTCCACCGCCTGATACTCGCTCAGCGCGTAGTCGCAGCTGTCGATGGGAATACGGATAAACCTGGCGTCCATGCCCTTTGCGCCGAACCAGCACTCCAGCGCTTCCCTGCGCGTCTGCGGCGTCATCTTCGACAGGAGCCAGCAGGCGCTCTCCGTCATTGCGCAGCCGAAGCCTTCCATGGTCTGATAGATATAATCGGGATAAATGCCCACCACATTCGATTCCACCTGGCGGGTAAGCGCAGATTCGTCCACCACCCCGGGCGTCCTCTCCTCGAACGTCACCCGGCCGGAGGCGCAGTCGTAATACGTGATCTTCTGTCTGGCTTCCATAAATCGATCCTCCTGATTTCATTTTACTTGCGTTTTTATGTGAGATATTCCTCGACAAAACGTGACACTTTCTGTTTCTTGCCATAGCGCTCCTTCGCCCAGCAGACATGCAGCCGGTCCTTCGCCCGTGTCATGGCCACGTAGAACATCCGCCGCTCTTCCTCCAGATCCGCGTTCAGCACCGCCTTCCGGTGAGGCGTAATGCCTTCGTTGGCGTCCAGAATATAGACCACGGAAAATTCCAGTCCCTTCGAGCCGTGCATCGTCATTAACGACACGCCCTCATGGGCGGTCCGCTGCGCCTGGGCCTGCTCCTGGAGCCTCTTTCTGTAATCCTCCATGTGATCAAACCAGGCTTCCATGGTCTTATAATTAGCCGCACTTTCCTGAAGCTGATCCAGTGTTTCCATTAGCTCTTCCGGCTTCAACCGCCGGTAAAGGGCGTATTCCTTAATGTAATCGTCGTAGCCGACCGCCTTGCGGATATAGTTGACCGCGGCCGCAGGCGGCATCGGTTTAAGCATCATCAGATCGTACCGCAGCTGCTCGATCCGCTCTACCATCCAGCGCTTATCCTGATAAAATGATTCCACCCGATCCCAGACCACTGCCGCGTCTTCCAGCGCATCCCGGCTGATATAGCGGTTAGGGCGGTTTATAATCTGTAAAATATTTCCCCTGCTCAGATCGCCCCGGGCCGCCTTTATGTAAGCCAGCACATTTTTCGAGATCCAGTGGTCGTAGAGATTAGGCAGGCTGTCCTTCATCGTAAACGGAATATTGAATTCCATCAGCTTCTCGATCATCAGCCTGGGATTTAAGTTCGTCCGGTAGAGGATCGCAATGTCCTCCAGCCGGTATCCGGCCTGTACATAACCTTTGATCTCGTCCACGATCCGCAGCGTCTCCGCCTGGGCGTCGGCGCTTACGCATGTAATAACCGGCCGACCGTGTCCCCGGGCCGCTTCCAGTTTCTTATCGTAGCGCTTCTGATTATGGCGGATCAGGCGGGAGGCGGTCTCCACGATCTCGACGGTCGAACGGTAATTGACGCCCAGAAGCACGGTCTTCGCCTCCGGATAATCCTTCGGGAACCCCAGCATGATCTCCGGCTTGGAACCGCGGAACCGGTACACTGACTGGTCGTCGTCGCCGACAATGAACAGATTGTCCTCCGGTCTGGCCAGCATCCGCACGATCTCGTACTGAACCTTATTGATATCCTGAAACTCATCCACCAATATGTATCGGAACTTCTTCTGCCACGCGGCCAGAATATCAGGCCGCTTCGTGAAAAGCTCGTGGCACATGACCAGCATATCGTCGAAATCCAGCAGATTGGCCCGCCGCATCCGCTCCTCGTAGCCGGCGTAGATCTCCTTGAACATCTCCTCCGAACAGTTCTGGGAGTAGTAATGACTCAGATCCACCATCTCGCTCTTGACGAAGCTGATCTCCCCCAGCACCGAGGAAATGAATTCGTGCTCGTCCTCGATCTCCAGCTTCAGTTTCTCCACCATCTCCCGCACGAATCGGGTCCGCTGCTCCTCGCGGACGATGTTGGACGCCTGATAGCGGTAGGCGTATTTGAGGATCGTGAAGAAAATGGAATGGAAAGTGCCGAAGCTGACGCGGGATGCGGCGCGGGACATCTGCTGCCGGCGCCGCGCCCTTGCCGCGTCACTTCCGGCCTGCAAAGTCCCGCCGGCTTTCTGCGCGGAACCGCTCGTCAACGCGCTGTTTCCGGCCTGCAATGCCTCGCCGGCTTTCTGCGCGGAACCGCTCGCATCTGCTGCGCTTCCTACGTCCTCCTCCATCAGCTTCTCAAACCGCTCCTGCATCTCCCTCGCCGCCGCCCTCGTGAATGTGATCACCAGGATCGACGACGGATCCACCCCGCAGTTCTCCACCAGATGCTTCACCCGGTGGGTGATCACCGTGGTCTTGCCGGAGCCGGGTCCCGCCAGCACCATCATCGGCCCGTCTTTATGCTCGATCGCCTCTTTCTGAGACGGATGAAATTCCCGCAATAATCTATTCCTCCCCTGAAGCCGCCGGTTATCTGACCCAGGCTTACCCCGGCGCTATTCCATCTTTCTTTCCGAAGCAATCCGCACCGATTACCACCATTTCCCGCGCGGCGATCCGTCCCGGCGCTCCCTGCCGGTTGCCGCCGCGGCATTCTTCCGTCCTGCCGCAGCTGCGAATCCGCTTTCACATCACAGATATCTCCCCGTAATGCTCTCCGGATTCCCCCGGACCTCTTCCGGCGTCCCGCAGGCCACGACGCGGCCGCCGTGAACGCCTCCGCCCGGTCCCATATCGATACAGTAATCCGAGTTCCGGATCACATCCAGATCATGTTCAATGACGATCACCGTCGCGCCGCTCTCCGTAAGACGCCGGAACACCTTAAGCAGCGTCAGCACGTCCAGCGGATGCAGCCCGATGGTCGGCTCGTCGAAGACAAATACCGCATCCTCCTGCCCACGGCCCATCTCGCTGGCCAGCTTCAGCCTCTGGGCTTCCCCGCCGGAAAGCCCGGGCGTCTCCTCGCCCAAGGTCAGATAACCAAGTCCCAGATCGTGCAGAACCTGCAGTTTCCGGAAGACATTAGGCAGATCCCGGCAGACCTCCATCGCCTCGTCCACGCTCATGTCCATCAGTTCCGGAAGCGACAGCGCCCGTCCTACGCCCTTCTTCGGCACACGGCGGATCCGATAGGCTTCCTTCGAATACCGACTTCCGCGGCACTCCGGACAGGGGATATCCACATCCGGCAAAAACTGCACATCCAGACTGATCGATCCGGTTCCGTCGCAGACCGGACAGCGGAGACTGCCGGTATTATAGGAGAAATCCCCCGCCTTATACCCTCCGCTCTTCGCGTCCTCTGTCCTGGCATAGACCTTGCGCAGCTCGTCGTGAACGTCGGCGTAAGTAGCCACCGTGGACCGAACGTTGATGCCGATCGGCGCGGCGTCGATCAGCTTGACGCTGCGGATCCCTTCCGCCAAAACCGACCGTATATGTTCCGGAAAATGCTCCCCGCCCGCCATGCACTGCAGCGCCGGGATCAGGCTTTCCAGCACCATCGTGGTCTTCCCCGAGCCGGACACCCCGGTGACTGCGATCAGCCGCCCCTTCGGGAAATCCACCTCCAGCGGCTGCACCGTATGGATCGGCCCCGTAGAAAGATGGATCCGTCCCTGCGCGAAGATCTCATCCGGACGCAGCTCGCGGCGCAGCCGGACGGCCGACCGACCGGACAGGAAACCGCCGATCTTCGAAGCCGGATCCGTTTCGATCTGTGCGATCTCTCCCTCCGCGATTACATTTCCGCCGCCGGCGCCGGCCTCCGGCCCCAGCTCGATCAGCCAGTCCGCATGGGAAAGGATCGTCGTATCGTGATCCACCAGGATCACCGAATTGCCGTCCGCCACCAGATCGTCCATCACGCCGGTGACGCCCTCGATATTTTGCGGATGCAGGCCGATGGACGGCTCGTCCAGCACATACAGAACGCCGGTGGTGCGGTTGCGGACAGCCCGTGCCAGCTGCATCCGCTGGCGCTCCCCGGTGGAAAGCGTGGACGCCTCCCGGTCCAGGGTCAGATAGGACAGTCCCAGATCCATAAGCCGCTTTGCGGCGTGCAGGAAGGACTCGCAGATGCTCTCCGCCATGGGCCGCATTTCCTCCGGCAGGGAAACCGGGACGCCCTCCACCCATGCGATCAGATCCGAAAGCGTCATCTGACACGCCTCCGCAAGCGAGATCCCGCGAAGTCTCGGCGCCCGGGCCGCGTCCGACAGACGGCTCCCGCCGCATTCCGGACAGGGACCGATCTTCAGAAATTTCTCCACGCGCTTCATTCCCTTCTCATCCTTCACATGGGAAAGCGCGTTCTCTACCGTATAGATCGCGTTAAAATACGTAAAATCCATCTCTCCGGCCGTATTGGTCTTCTCGTTATGGTAAAGCAGATGGTATTTCTTCGCCGGGCCGTGGAACACCAGATCCTTCTCCCGCTCCGTCAGATCCCGAAACGGCACGTCCGTGCGCACGCCCACATGGTCCCTGGCAATATCCTTCATTAACGACCACATAAGCGCCTGCCACGGCGCCACCGCGCCCTCGTCGATCGTGAGGGAATCGTCGGGCACCAGCGTACTCTCATCCACGGTCCGGACCGTTCCTGTCCCGTCGCAGCGGCGGCAGGCCCCGGTGGAATTAAAGGACAATTCCTCCGCCCCCGGCGCATAGAAATGCTCCCCGCATTCCGGGCACACCAGTTCCCGCCCCGCGGCCACATTCAGGGAAGGCGGAAGGTAATGCCCGTTGGGGCAGCGATGGGAAGCAAGCCGGGAATACATAAGCCGCAGGCTGTTCAGTAACTCCGTTCCGGTTCCAAATGTACTCCGGATCCCAGGCACTCCCGGCCTCTGACGCAGCGCCAGGGACGCCGGAACATAGAGAATCTCGTCGACCTGGGCCTTCTCGGCCTGCGTCATGCGCCTTCTCGTGTAAGTCGAAAGCGATTCCAGATAACGTCTCGATCCTTCCGCGTACAGAACGCCCAGCGCCAGCGACGATTTCCCGGAACCGGACACGCCGGCAATTGCGACGATCCGGTTCAGCGGGATATCTACATTAACATTTTTCAGATTATGCACTCTGGCTCCGCGCACTTCTATGTGCGTAGGCACTTTTATCTTTTCCATAGCTCCGGTTCTTTTACACTCCGTATTCTTTCATTCATTATCCTGGGGCCGCGCTGCAGAATCCCTGTCCTGCTTTATAATTTCCCCTTCTGTCACTGTTTTACATCATAATATGTCCCGCCCCAAAAGTCAATGTCGCCGCCTAAATGAATCCGGCAGGAATCTGCGGACAAAACATTCGAATATAATAATACGAAAGATTTTCTCAGGAGACTTCCATGAGCCGATACGCATCCATTTCCGGTATCGTGGTCACTCTGGCTGCGCAGCCGGCCGATCAGACCGCTTACTCTCCCTGCGCCCTGACCCTGACAGTCCAGGATTTCTACGGCAATCAGAATACCGTCATTCTGGAGCCCACGACTTACGTTCTGAACCAGGCTCCGATCCGTCAGGGTGACATGATCATCGTCTTCTACGACACGCAGGCCCCGATGCCGTTGATCTATCCGCCCCGATACCGGGCCGCAGCTGTAGTCAAACCGGCCTATGCACAGAGCGCCTATTTAGACATCTTCGACAAGAACCAGTTAAGCAGTGACGGAATGCTGAAACTGGAGCTGTCCAGCCTGACCGAGACCCGCACCCAGAATGGGCAAATCTACGATGGCAGTCTGACCGACCGGCTGCTTTTAGTCCTTTTCGGTACCACCACACGGAGCATTCCGGCGCAGACGGTGGCGGAATCGATCACGGTATTCTGTGGCTGAGGAAGAATCGCTTTTTCTGTATATCGGCGGCTAACGAATACAGGAAGAGCGTCGCCGGCGCTCTTCCTGCATGGAAATACAACACGGATCTTTTATTCTCCCGGCCTGTGCAGTCCTGCCAGGTTCACTCCTTCCAGTTCCAGAAGCCTTATCTTCACATCGATTCCTCCCGCGTAGCCGGTCAGGCTTCCGTCGGTTCCGACCACCCGGTGGCATGGAATGATGATCGAAATCGGATTGTGACCCACCGCGCCGCCGACAGCCTGGGCGGACATGGTCTTCCTGCAGCCCGCAAAACTTTTGGACACAGGTTCATATCCCTGTATATTTTCTGTTCCGGGCGCATGATCTCCGTGGCTCAGTTCTGCCGCGGCCCGCTGCGCCAGCATTTTATAGGTTGTCAATTCACCGTAAGGGATTTCCAGCAGATACCGCCAGATCATTTTCCGGAAATTGCTTCCCGGCGGATCAAGCGGCAGTTCCTCCGGCCGCGGTCTCTCTCCCCCGAAGTACCGGTCCAGCCAGTCCTTCGCCTGCGCAAACACCGGCAGATCGTCCCGGCGCGGCGGCATTTCCTTCAAACTTCCCAGATAATATTTCTGACCCTCGATCCAGAGTCCGGTAAGCGCTTTGCCGTCAGCCGCCAGCGTCAGGCGGCCCACCGGGGATTCATAAAATGTCGTGTACGTCATTCGTATCTTCCTTCCGCCCTGCGCTTCGGAACAGCCGCCCTGCGTTTTAACACATCTGCCCCGCGCTTCGGAACAGCCGTTCCGCAACCCTCTCCGCCGCGCCATCCGTCATCTGTCCGCTTCTGCTGGCAAATCACGAAAAAGAGCCGGGATTTCGAGTCATTTCTACATCCACACCATATTCGCCAGTCCCACGATCAAAGGCATGCTGGCGATGCTCAGAACCGTGCTTAAGCAGATATCCCGCACCGCTCCGGTATAATCCTTATGGAACATCTGGGCGAAGATCGCCACATTGGCGCCTACCGGCGCGGAAGCCACGATCAGCACGGCCAGACGGATCGTCATATATCCGGCCGGGATCAGCGTAAGCAGCGCGATCGTCAGAAGCGGGATCGCGATCAGCCTCACCAGGCAGCAAAGATAGGTAAGCCCGCTGGTGAACAGTTCCTTAAGCGGCATCTGTGCCAGATAGGATCCGATCACCAGCATCGCGACAGGGCCGTTCATGGAGGCCAGCGTGCTCATGACGCTTCTCACCGTCTGCGGTACCGGTATCGGCAGAAAGAACAGAAGAAACCCAACCGCCAGGCCCAGGACTACCGGATTCGTCGCGATCCTTTTCAGACTGACCGTGGCCGGATCCTTCGTGATCGAATAGACGCCGAACGTCCACTGAAGGATATTTAAGAGCGCCACATAAGACACCACATAGAATACCGCCCCTTCGCCCAGCGTCATCTGCACAAGCGGAATCCCCATGAACCCCGCGTTGGAAAATGACGCGCCGAACTGACAGATTGCGGACCGCTTCTTAAATACCAGCGTGCTCACCGCCATGGAAAGCAGAAGCGAACCCGCAGCCGCCGCGAACGACAGCAGGATCTCCGCCAGCATCTGGGGCGTGAACTCTCTGGCGTAGGAATTCATTATAACCACCGGCGTGATTACATACAAAAGAAGCTTTCCCATTTCCCCGCTTCCCTGTGTCGTCAGAAGATGTTTCTTAAACATCAGGTAGCCGATCAGAAGATAGAGAAACATCACCAGACTCTGGCGGAAAAGCAATAATACGATATCCATGGGAAACCTCCTTGGCTTAGTTTCTCAGAAGCCGGCGATACGCCATATGCCGTCCGATTGAAAATATACCTTAGGCAGCGGTGCCGGTCTGCGCCGATCAGTGTTCTGAGAAATACGGGCTTTTTGTTTTCACCGTGTCAACCAAATCCGCGGGCAGCTTCCGATTGTCCGGGCTTTCCGGCACAAAACATGAAATTGTTCAGTCCTGCGCCAAAAACGTAAGAATCTCTTTCCAGTACCCCTCAAGCACTTCCGTCGAGGAATTAAAGATCTCATGCTTCGTGCCCGCCACCTTCACGAGCCGGGCCGAAGTATGCCCCTCCCGGTTGATCCGGTTCACAAAGATCTCCTGCTCCGATCCCACGACAAAGGTATCGTTCTCCGACTGGAACAAAAGGATCGGCGTTTTGATCTTCTTCACCGCTTCCGTCCGCAGATATTTGTTCAGCTGCGCCGCGCCGTAGACCCAGCCGCAGCTTGGGGACGTCATCTGGTAGATCTCGATCGTATCGCGCTTCTGCTGATAGTAATCGTAGCGCTCCCGGTTCATGGAAGGGCTTCCTTCAAATGTCTCCTTGCCGTCGAACGGATGGCCTCCCGGCACGTAAGACGCCCGCCGCCCCAGATGGCAGAGGATCCAGGCCAGGCTTTTCGCCGCCGTCCACGGGAGTCCCGCGGTGATCGGCCGGATCATAGGCGAAGAAAGGATCGCCTTTGTAAATAACTCCGGTTTCGCCGCCAAAGCCGCGGCCCCCACGCCTCCGCCCATGGAATGGGCGTACAGATACAGCTTCATATCCGGATGCTCCTTCTGCGCCAGGTGCGCCACCGCCAGCAGATCCCTGATATACCGGCTGTAGCTGTCCACATGGACCAGGCTTAGGTCGTCCACGAGCCGGTAGCTGTGGCCGTGGCCGCAGTGGTCGTGCATATACACATGGAAATTATTTTTCAGGAAATAATAGATCGTTTCCTTGTACTTCTCCTCCGACTCTGTAAAGCCGTGGGAAATGACCATAACGCCCGCCGGCTCGTCCGCCGTATAGCAGGCGCAGTAAAGCTTCCGGCCTTCGTCCCGCGTCAGGTAGACTACCTTTTTCCTGGCCTCCAGGTACGGGACGACCGTCTCGTCCATGGTCTGCTTGTAGTTTTCTTCTTTCAGAATCTGGTCGTACATATGATTGAAATACCCCCTTCCAACCTACCATCCGAGAAATCCCCATATCAAATATATTAACGTCACGCAGAGTCCCACGCAGACCAGCATCAGGCCGTAAGAGAAGCTCTCCTGGATCAGATGCATATTGCCTTTGAACTGCTCCTCACGGCGCACCAGACGGGCCGTCGCCGGTTCGCGGACAGGCAGCTTCTCCCGCCGCTTCCATGGCAGCCGGCTTCGAAACGCCCTCGCCGCGTCGATGACGCCGCCGATCACATGGGCCGCCAGATCCGAATCGTGAGGTTCCTTTACCGCCGGAACCTGCTTATGGGTCGTAAGACGCGCGATACGGACCAGCCAGTCCACGCCGCTGTCCATCACCCTTCCGACGAACGTGGATACCGTCAGGAAAGCCGTCGTCGCCGCCGGAACCAGATACCGGTCGAGGAATCCGAACACTGTCCCAAAGACAGCCGGCAGAGCCACCTGCAGAATGGGCCGGTAGATCAGATTCTCCAGATCAAGCCAGGATGGCCACCGGTCCGCGTAGCGGCGGTTTCCCGCGCCGTCCGGCTCCATCAAAAGACCGCGTATCACCGCAAAATAAAGGATCACGCCGATGCAGATACTGATGGCGCCGCCCTTTAAGTTCGCAGGGGACAGATACGCCACCGTATGGGCATGGCCCTGCACATGGAAGAACTCCTGCCCCAGATCCGCGATCCGGTCCATGCTCAGATGGGCTGTCAGACCGAGGACCGGAAGGATGGCCGCCGCGATGACCAATGCGGCAGTCGTCTCCGGCCGCATATATACATGATGTGCATCGTTCGCCGCCTCTGAAGCATGCAGCTTTTCTATCGGTTTCTGATATTCCATAGCGGCACTGTTCTTCGCCGCGCCCTTATGATCCTTCGCCTCCGAACCCTTACCCTTGCGAACCGTCTTCGCATCCTTTCCGTTTCCGCTGCTGAAATGCTTCCGCGCGAATTCGCTGCCCATTCCATCGTACTGCTCCTGCAGTTTCGGATCCGCATTCTTTTCCACGAACACCGCCACGAACAGCTTCAGCATATACGCCACCGTCATGCCGCCAGTGAACAGAAATACCCACTCCGCCAGGCGCCAGGCCCACGGCCCGCCCACGGCTTCCATATATTCTACGATACTCTCATGGATCAGGGTCTTGCTCACATACCCATTCCACAGCGGGATGCCGCCGATGCCCAGCGCTCCCATCAGGAACGCGAACATAAGCGCCGGCTTCTTCCGGCCAAACCCCCGGATCTCATTCAGATCCAGTTTGTGCAGGTTCATATACACCGCGCCTGCGCACAGGAACAGTACCAGCTTGAACAGCGAGTGGTTCACCATATGAAGAAATGCGCCCCGCACCGCCAGCGTATTGCCCTCCCCGATGCTTCGGAGCAGGCAGGCCATACCGATGCCGGTCAGGATAAAACCGATCTGGGAAATGGACGAGCATGCCAGGGTCCGCTTCAGGTTGATGGAAAATACCGCCAGAAACGCGCCCACAAACATGGTGATCAGTCCAAGCACCGCAATCAGAAGGCCCCAGCTGTGATCCGCCCCGAAAAGCCCACAGGACACCACGATGATGCCGAACACGCCGGTCTTTGTAAGGATGCCGGAAAGCAGCGCGCTGGCCGGAGCCGGCGCCTCCGGATGGGCCTTGGGCAGCCAGATGTGCAGCGGAAAACAGCCCGCTTTCGCGCCGAAGCCGAAAAGCATCAGCGCGCCCGCCGTGTAGAGCTGGGCCTTTGCCGTCGGGAAGAAGCTTCCGGGTGTCCCGGGCGTACTGCCGCTCCACGCAAGCTCCGGCAGCTTCCCGGCGATCCAGACGGAAGTCGGGCCGTCTGCGCCGCCGATCACAGAATAAGCCGTAACTGCCCCCTGAGGCTGAGGAACCAAAGCCGCAGTCTGCCCGGCTGCAGAAACTGCCGCTCCTTCTGCTGCAGCCACAGACAAGGCGTCACTCGCCTGCAGCGGCCAGTTTCCGCTCATCACCGCATCCGCCAGCACACTAATTTCTTCGATCTCCAGCGTTCCGAACAGATCGTACAGCAAAAACAGCCCCATCAGCATCACCATGCCGCCGATGACCGCCACCGCCAGGTAAGTCTCCGCCGCCTTAAGGCTTGCGCTTCTCTCGTCGAACGCCACCCACACATAAGACGTAAAAGACATGATTTCAAAGAAAATAAATGTCGTAAACAGGTTCGCCGACAGAAACACTCCCACCGTCGCCGCGAACGTGGCCCAGAAGAAAATATAATATCTCTTTCGGTTGGCGTAATGCGCCATATATTCCCGGGAGAATATCCCGCTGACCGTCCACATGAGCACAGCCACAACACAGTATACCAGCCGGAACCCGTCCAGCTTCAAATGCATTCCCATACCGCAGAAGCCGGGAATCACCACATCCATCCAAACCTGATTCATCCCGCTTCACCTCCGATCAATGCCAGGAACCGCAGTACCGGCCCCGCGTGGATTCCCACCGCCACGATCACGACAGCGAAGATCACGAGAGGCAGAAGCATCAGCCAGCTTGGATCTTGATTGGCTTCGCTCTTTCCCTGCGAAACTATCACGGCAGCCTTCCCGTCGCTGCCGCCCCCCACAGCTTCCTTCATCTGCTGCACAACCCCCGGGAAATACGCCCGCACCACCACGCTCAGCATATAGATCCCGGTCATCAGCGCCGAGTACAGGATCACCGCCACGCCGATATACGGCAGCACCCTGCCCACAGCGCCTCCCGCGCCGCCGCCCATCTCATTTCCCAAGCTCAGCGCCGCCTCGCAGAGGCTCCATTTGCTGATAAATCCGGCAAACAGCGGGATTCCCATTAGCGACAGGGACGAGACCGTAAAGCAGGCGAACGTCACCGGCATCCGATAGCCCATGCCGTCCAGTTCGTAAATATAATTCTTGCCGGTATGGTGCATCACAGCCCCGGCGCAGAAGAACGCGCTGATCTTCATAAATGCGTGGGCCAACAGATGGATCAGCGCCGCCGCCAGCCCCAGCGGACTCATCATGGACGCGCCAAACAGGATGTAGGACAGATTGCTGATCGTGGAATACGCCAGTCTCCGCTTAAAATGAACCTCCTTCACCGCCATGGTGGACGCGTAGGTGATCGTCACCAGGGCAGCCGCCATCACGATCCACTGGGCCCAGGTTCCGCGCAGGAGCGCCGTTCCGAAGCTGAAATACGTAAACCGCAGCACCGCGAAAGCACCGGATTTGACCACGGCCACCGCGTGCAGCAGAGCCGTCACCGGGGTCGGAGCCACCGCCGCCTTCGGCAGCCAGTCATGCAATGGGAAGACCGCCGCCTTGACGCCGAAGCCGAAGAACGCCAACACATAGACAAACAAGATGAGATTTCTGTGCTCCGCCGCAGCCGCCGGATCCAGCATTCCGCCCGGCACGAACCCGGTCGTTCCGGTGGCCGAATAAGCCAGAACCGTTACCAGGCCGATGAACGCGAACGCCGCGCCGCCGATGGAATAATACAAATACTGCCTCGTGGCCCTGGCTGCCTCCGTGGTCATCGGATGCATGACCAGAGGGAATGTGGCGAACGTCAGCATTTCATAAAATACATACATGGTCACCAGATTGCCTGCCAGCGCCACGCCCAGGGTCACTCCGTAGGAGATCGTGTAAAAGGCGAAGAAAGCCGGCCGCCGCTCGTCATGTTCCATATATTCGAACGCATACAGCGTCGCCAGCGGCCACAGAAAAGCCACCAGTCCCGCGAAGAAGCTTCCCATCCGGTCCATCCGGAACATGACCGTCAGCTGCCCGTAGAGCCGAAACAGCACCAGGCTGCCGCTCCTGCCGCCGCAGCCCGCGATCAGCCACGCCACCAGAAGACTGTTGATAAGCACAAGCGCCTCCACCAGCCACTGCATGGTCCTCTCCCGCTTCTCCCTGCGGATCCATCCGTTCATCGCAAGCAGCGCCACTCCCGCCACGATGGGCAGAAAGACCGGCACCGCCAACAGCCGATCATACATAGAATCGTTCCTCCGTTCTCACGGTATCTGTCATGACACATTCTTTTCTAAAACCCGTTCTTTTCTGAAAGGCGTTCTTCTCTGCCGGCCTTTTCGGGAACACGGCCCTCTCGGAATCCCGGCCTGCTCCGAAACATAGCCTGCTCTGAAACACCTCAATCACATCACCGCCGCCGCGATCTTCTCCACAAACGCCACCAGCGGCCCCGGGAAACATCCCAGCAGAAGCGTCGCCGCCGCCAGGATCACAATGGGAACCAGCATGAGAAGCGACGGTTCCTTCTTCACAAGCCCTCTCTCCTCGATCTCTTTCCCTTCGAAGTCCTGTCCCGGGAAATATCCCCGGATCATGATCGGAAGCAGATATCCCGCGGTCAGAAGGGCGCTGATCAGAAGCACCACCGGTCCGATAAAGCCCAAGGCGCCGGTGCCGGAAGCAAGGGAACCCGTGGCGAGATACCATTTGCTGACAAAGCCGCTGAAAGGCGGAATACCGATCAGCGCCAGGGACGCCATCGTATAGCAGGCAAGCGCCAGCGGCATCACGCGGCCCAGGCCCCGCAGCTGATCCACTTTCTTCCAGTCGGTCACCACGATCACCGCTCCCGCGAACAAAAACAGGCAGGTCTTGATCGCCGAATGGAACACCACATGAGTCAGCGCCCCCGTAAATCCGACCGGATTCATCAGGCTTAACCCAAACAATACGTATGAGACCTGGCTGACCGTCGAGTAGGCCAGCCGCTTCTTGAAGACATTTTCACGGTACGCCAGCATGGAACCCATGAACACCGTCAGAAGCGTCAGGACCATCCACGCGGCCTGCACCCAAGTGCCGCGGAGCACATCCGGCCCTACCAGGAAATAGATAATGCGTACCAGAGCCATCACGCCGGCCTTGGTGATCACGCCGGACAGCACCGCGCTGGCCGGGGCCGGAGCCACCGGATGGGCGATTGGCAGCCACCCGTGAAGGGGGAACATACCGGCCTTGGTGCCGAAGCCGACGATCATGCAGAAGACCGCCGTCAGAAGAAGCGGAGCCCCCGCTGCCATTTCCGCCGTGAAACGGCCGCCGGCCGTGAAGCTTAAATCGCCGCACACATTTGCCAGATAGAAGATCCCGAACAGCGCCAGGAACGCGCCGCCCACCGAATAAAACAGATATTTCATGCCCGCCTGGACCGCTTCCTTCGTCAGTTCATGAAGCACCAGAGGCAGGGACGTCAGCGTCATCATTTCATAGAAGACATACAAAGTCACCAGATCCGCCGCGTAGTCAAGGCCGACCAGCACGCCGACGACGATCAGATAGAAGCCGTAGAACCGCTCGGCCCACTCCTCATGCTTCATATAGGCGACCGAATGGATGCCGGTCAAAAGCCACATGATCGACGTCAGCACCGCGAACAGGCTGCCCGTGCCGTCCACGCGAAGCCCCAGCGTCAGGGTGTCGGTCAGGGAGAACAGCCGCACGCTCCCGCCGCCTGCCGCCGCCATGATCACAAGGACCGTCTCCAGCGCCAGTGCGGCCATGTAAATGAGATCCAGCGTCGTGATCTGGCCATGACCAGCGGTGTTGTGGGATGCCTTCTTCTTAGAATTACCTATTCCTGTATACGCCAAAACCGCAACTCCCGCCGCGATCGGCCAGAGAACCGGAAGCAATACTATCATTGTCCCTACCTCCTCCTTTTATCCAAACATCGCGAGCCCGTCCGTGATCGCGCGGACGATGGGCTGCGAGAATAATCCCAAAATCAGATTCAGAATGATAAAGCACACGATCGCGATCCGCATAGTCCACGGATTTGCCGCAAGCGCGGCGGAACCGCTATGCTGCCCGGCGCCTTTCTCCATCGGTTTTATGCTGCCGTTGCTTTTCCGGTCCGCTAGCTTCGCCATCTCGCCTCTGCTCTTCCGGCCCGCCAGCTTCGCCGACCTGCCAGCTTCCGCCTCGCCGCCTCTGCCGCCCCGCTCTTCCGTCGCCAACTCACCAAAGCTCCCGCTCTTCGTCGGCCGGTACAGTCCGATCAGCAGCCGCAGGAAATAGATTGCGTTCAATACCGTGCTGACCGCCAGGGCGATCAGCGTGATCAGCATCTTGTGCGGGCTGGCAAATGCCGATGTGGCGAACAAAAGCTTGGAGATAAAGCCCGCCAGCATCGGAAATCCCACCATGGACAGCGCCCCGATCAGAAAGCCCGCGCCCGCCAGCCGGTTTCGGTAACCGCTGCCCCGAAGCGCCAGGAAATCGGTCCGGTCGCCGGATGCCTTGTAAAGTCCCACACAGCTAATGAACAGCAGCGCCTTCGTGGCGCCGTGGGAGAAGATATGGAAAATGGCCGCGATCATCCCCGCCTGGGTCCCCAGGCCGATGCCCATATAGATGTAGCCGATCTGGGCCACCGACGAATAGGCGATCATTTTCCGGGTATCCGTCTGCATGATGGCCCGCAGGGAGCCGAACATCATGCCCGCCACGCCAAAGACGAACAGGGCGTTGATAATATGGCTGTGAACCGCGTTCTCCGTCCCAATCACCCGGCAGAAGAACTTGATCAGCAGGAAAATGTATCCCTTCGACACCAGTCCGGACAGCACCGCGCTGGCCGTAGGCGTCGCGTAGCCGTAGGTATCCGGGATCCAGTAGTGAAACGGGAACAGGCCGCTCTTGATCGCAAGGCCGACGCTCACCACCGCCACGATCACCAGAAGCGGAATCTGGTAACTGCCGTCCGCCACGATCCGGGCTACCGCCTCCTTGGCCGGGCTCATCAGAAGCTGGCCGGTCACATCATAGAGAAGGCTCAGACCGATCAGGAACAGACCGGAACCCAGGGAACTCATGACCATATAGCGGATGGCCGCCGTCAGGCTCCGCCCGGTCTGGCTCATCATGATCAGTCCGCAGCCCGCGATGGTATTGATCTCCACAAACACGTAAGCCGTAAACAAGTCGTTGGTATAGATCAGCGCCAAAAGGGAGCTGAGCATTAAATCGATCATGATGTAGAACAGGTTCTGCTTGGAAGGTTCTACATCCTCCTCCGTATATCGGAGACCGCCGACGACCGACAGGAACATGACTACACCGAACAGAAGCGCCGTCAGGCCCTCCAGCACGCCCGCGCGGATCTCATTGCCCCAGGGCGCCGGGAAATGTCCCATCATGTAGGTATAGCTCTGTCCGGTCCTTAAGCAGAACGCGAGCACAAAGGCCGAAAGGGCCGTCGTGGCCGTGATCGCCGTAATGCTGACCGCCCTCGCCTTCTTCCCCGAAAGCACCGACGACACGATGCCGGAGAACATGGCGATGATGATGGAAAAGAACGGAAAATTCTGCACAAAACTCATAGCTGCTCCTCCTCTTCCATTTTCATGGAGATCAGGATTCTGTCCAGATCCAGAGAATGGTACCGCTCATAGAGCCGGATCGTCAGAGCAAGCATCAGCGCCGTCGTGCTGACGCTGACCACGATGCCCGTCAGCACCAGGCCGCTGGGCACCGGATTGATATAGGCAGAGGCGTCCTGTACGCCGTCCGTCAGGATCGGCACGCCTCTCCCCTCGATGTAGCCTTTGGCCGCCAGGAACAGGTAAACGGCGGTATCCATGATATTCATCCCCATGATCTTCTTGATCAGGTTCCGGTGAAGCAGAAGCATGGTAAATCCCACGCCGAAGAGGATCATGGACACCTCCTCTTCCAGATTCAGCATCAGTGTCGGAGACATGGCTTACATCCCTCCCTTCCGGAACAGCGTGTAGAACGCGTACATCGTACACAT
>CANPZZ010000026.1 GCA_947589125.1 uncultured Lachnospiraceae bacterium | reverse complement strand
AGGCGCGACGTGACCGCGGCGTACACGGCCGCGGCGGAGAAGGCGTACTGGATGTTTGAAAATGTGCGGGCGGCGGGAGACTTTGCGGACGAGGATGACGAAAGCGGCGCGGCCGCGGGGGCGGAGAAGTCGCTGGAAGAAGCCGCCGCCGCGGGGGCGGAGGAAACGGCTGCTGAGGGAAGCGCTGTAGCAGCTGATAGTATCGGGAAAACTGCGGTCGATGGGAAGACTGCGGCAGTTGGTGATACCAGGCAGACAGAAGCTCACGGAAGCAGCGGCACGGAGGCTGCAGACGAGATCCACGGCTGCGCAGTCGCGGAAACTGCCAACGGGAAAACCACGTTTCCGGCGGTAGGAAGCGTCCGATTCATCAACGACCATCCGAACGAAGATGTCTTGATCGACGCACCGCTCTATGAGGCGTTCGCGAAATTGGACGCCGCGGGCGGCCGATGGCTGTATCTGCCGGCGATCTACCAGACGTACAACAATCTGTTTTACAGTGAGGCAGATTCCATAGCCGCGGAATTCGACCCACGGGAGAATAAGGAGACAGCCGCGTACTTTGAGGAATTTCTGACGTATGCGAATGACCCGGACGCGGTAGATCTGGAGCTTCTGGGTGATAACAGGGTGCGGCTCCATGTGTCTGAGGAATATCTGGCGTTCGCGGCGGAGAACGGGATCGACAGTTTCATTGACTTCTACTGGATGAAGAACGCGTTTATCGTGGATTATCTGGCGGAGTCACTTGCAGATGCCGGATTTACCAACGGCAGCATTTCCAGTTATGACGGATTCGTGCGGAATCTGGATGAGCGGGATGTGAGTTATTCTTTCAATATTTATGACAGAGTGATAACCGGGGCGGAAAGTTCCGGGGCAGACGGTCAGGTAATGGCGGAGAATGCGGCAAATGGTTTCGGCAGTGGGGATGTACCGTCAGACGTTCAGAACAGTGAGACGGAGCCGCTGCAGTCAACAGCTCCGCGCAGCAACGAAGCAGAATCAGCGCAGGCGGTCGTTGGGAATAACGAAACTCAGCAGACAGCAGTAACCAAGGCTCCGGCCGGTCAGATCCTCCAGCTGGCGATCATGCAGTATTACGGTCCGGTAAGCTTGGTATATCTGCATGATTACGCGATAACTTCCCTGGATCAGCAGCGCTATTATCAGATGGCCGACGGAGAGATGCGCACCCCATATATCGATCCTCTGGACGGGCTGTGCCGGAATTCCATCAGCAGTCTGGTGTCGTATTCCTACGACGGCAGCGTGGGCTGTGCGGACATTCTTTTGGCGCTGATACCGGTTTATATTGCGGATGAATTTGATGCAGACGCGGTGGAGGTGCTGGCGGGGAAGAGTACCGCAGCCGACATTTCTTCTGCGGCTTCAGCTGGAACAGACGATTCATCTGAGGTACCTGCCGCAGCGGTATATTCAATATACCGCCTGGGAGATAAGATCCGCGCGAATGACCCGGCGGCGGAATTTACAGCGGTTTATGAAGGATATACCATTAATAATTAGGATAAGACCGGAAGTCCGGACATAGACGCTGTGGCTGATGAGGACGAAAGACTGCTGCTGCATCAACCAAAAGTCGATAATAACTTTTCTGAAAAGCAAGAAATAATAAAGCCGCGTTTCTGATATAGCAAATCAAAAACGCGGCTTTATCTTTATCGTCAGATCAGTCTCATCCTCATCTGCTCCGGATCCGTGCTGTAATTAATGCAGGTCTCCTTGTCGATCTTACCCTGCTGGAACAGCCGCAGGAGGCTGTTGTTCATGCTGACCATGCCTTCCGACATGCTGGTCGCGATCACATTGTCGATCTGGTGGATCTTGTTCTCACGGATCATATTGCGGATGGCGTTATTTAAATACATGATCTCGAAGGCGGGGGCCAGCCGGTTATCCTTCGTGGTCAGAAGCTGCTGGGAAATGACCGCCTGAAGCACCATGGAGAGCTGCACGCGCACCTGCTGCTGGCCGTCCGGCGGGAATACGTCGACGATACGGTCGATGGTATTGGCCGCGCCTACCGTGTGCAGCGTGGAAATGACCAAGTGGCCGGTCTCAGCGGCGGTCATGGCAATGCGGATCGTCTCGTAGTCGCGCATTTCTCCCAGGAGGATGACGTCCGGGGCCTGGCGCAGAGCGGCGCGGAGGCCATTGACATAGCTTTCGGTATCCTGGCCGACCTCACGCTGCGTTACGACGGATTTGTCATGGCGGTGCAGATATTCGATGGGGTCTTCCAGCGTGATGATGTGAGCGCCGCGCTCGTGGTTGATCTTATCGATGACGCAGGCCAGCGTGGTGGACTTGCCGCTGCCGGCCGCGCCGGTCACCAGAACCAGGCCCTTCTTCAGCGTCGAGATCTTCATGACGCCGTCCGGAATGCCTAACTGGGTGTAGTCCGGAAGCTCGAACCGGACGATTCGGATGATGGCTCCCAGGGAACCGCGCTGCTTCATAATGCTGGCGCGGAAACGGGAGAGTCCGGGAAGCGCGAAGGAGAAGTCGTCGTCGCCGGATTCCAGGATGCGGTCCATCTTCCTGTGGCTGCTGATCTCGTAGATCTCGGTGATCAGTTTATCCATGGCGTCCGGGAAGATGCGCTCATCATTCATCGGACGGATCTGACCGTGGACCTTCATGGAGACTGGAATGCCGGGAATCATGAAGATATCGGATGCTTCCTGATCGACGGCCTGCTTTAAGATTTCCTGTATGTTCATAATGGAAAACTTCCTTTCCTGTATTGGATTCAAATTACTGCGCCATATCCGCGCCGAATACCGGCATGCGCGTGTCTATGACGTACTCGGTGCTGTTGAAAACATAATAGGCCAGGACTTTGCGTCCGGAGCCGTCCAGCTCCATGCGGAGGGTCTGACCGTTCTCCAGCGGCACGTCGCAGTGTACTACGCTGTCTTCCGTTACGGAAACGGCATAACCTTCCGGAAGCGCCTGCGCCGCGGTCTGTGCGGCTGCTAACGCGGTTTCCTGCGGAACAGGAGATGCCGGGGCTTTCGTGCCGGCTGTTGTTTCAGGCGTGTTATCTGACGCTGTGATATCAATGCCGCCAGAAGCGAGAGCCTTCTGATAATCACGGATAAATGTCTGTGCCTGTGCATCCGCGGCGTAGTAGATGCGCACTGCGTCTGTGTGCCGCTCTGAGAAAGACAGGGCGGTCTTCGCATCGCTAAGGCTCAGCAGGCTGAACACAGCGAGGCACAGGATCAAAAAGATCAGGACAATTGAGGAGATGCCGATACTGATACGGTTCTTCATAGCGGACTCCTTTCTGCCGCCGCCCGCGCGCCGTTCAGTGTACACAGGACTTCGCCGTCCCGCGTGTCTGTCGCATCCACGACGACGGAGAGAAGACCATCTGCCGCGGAAGAGGTAACCTTCAGGGTAAATGTATCTGTAGAATAAGCGGCGCCAATGCTTTCTGCCGCTGCCGCAAAGCCCGTCTGTCCGCCGGCGACAGCGTCAAATCCAGACTCGTTTACCGCATCGTCAAACGCCGCGTAGATCTCCTCCATGGCATTGGAGGCCGCCAGCGTGGCTTTGTTCAGCGTCTCTGCTTTGCGGCTCATCTGTTCCGCCTTCGCAAAAGCCAGCACGAAGATGCAGGCGCAGATCAGGAAAAATGCGCATACCCACATCATTTCCATCAGGAATGCGTAAGAAGGACGTTCCCGTTTCTTCATGACGCGCCTCCTTCCCGGCTGCTTCGCAGAAGAAGCCGCGCTTCGCTGTTGCCGCCCAGGGAAACCGTCAGGATACGGGCCCCGCCGGCACTCTCTTCAATCGAGAAGGTAAGAGTCTGGCAGTCCATGATATCCAGGCCATCGTCCACGCTTAGGCCGCTGTCGGTCCGGGAGAACAGTTCTTTCAGCTTCAGTTGGCCGCCACTCTCATAGATCCAGGTTTCGTAATCGGTATCGCCGTAATGGGAGAGCATAACTAATACAGAACAGCCGTCGATGTCGCGGACTTCGATGGCGTCCTGTTTATCGCTCTGACGAATCTTATTGGTGATATAGGCAAGCGCCGTATCAGTTTCAAAGGAGGCGTTATCCCTCCCGCGGATGTTCTCATAGACGCGGCTGCCGATCAGGATCGTAAAAATGGTGCAGATCAGAAATACAAAAAACAGCAAAGCCGGGAACAACTGCTCGGCGCCCTGGGAGGGTCTTTTGGATGCCTTTGCGTTCGCCATCACTCTTCCTCCTCTTCCACCGGGATTATGGTGATGTCCGGCATGATGTTGCTGGCCCATCCGCTGTAGAACACATTATAGGCTTTACGGTCAATGGAAATACCGTAATGTTCTTCCAGATATTCCACGCTGGGCGGGTACCGCCCTTCTATGGCATAACACTGGACGGAGGCGCGTTTTACAGCCTCCACCAGTGCGTTCAGATTCTCCTCTTTCGTCCGCTCGGCCACACTGCCGGTTCCTACCGTGAACAGATAGAGACAGACGGCGATAAGGACCGCGGAAGCCGTAAGGCCGATAATTGGAAATTTCTTCTTCTGCCGAACTACATGTATCATAGTCAGGGCCCCCTTAACCGATCGCGGACAGAATGCCGGCTAACGGAAGCATGACGGACAGAAGCACCAGACCGACGGCGACGGCCAGGATCGTGACGATGGCCGGCTCCAAGCGTGCCACCATGGAATCCAGGGCATCTTCGGTCTTCTGGTCGTAATCATCGGCCAGCTTGCGCAGGATGGATTCCAGCTGCCCGGCCCGGCTGGCAACGCGCAGAAGCTGCAGATCAAAACCGGAGAACAGTTCCGCGTCTTTCACCGCGTCGTAAAAACTGCTGCCCTGAAGGACTAACTCGTTGGTTTTCTTAATAGCGGCGGATATCTGTGGGTGATCCGCCAGCTTCTCCGCCATATTCATGCCTTCCTCCAGACGCAGGCCGCAGCGCAGAGTCACGGAAATGGTGCTGCAGAACCGGCGCAGGGCGGACATCCGGCTGATATTCGAATGAGAACTGATGAAATTCATGACCGCCGCAGCGAACGCCGGCTGTTTGCCGCTGCTGTTTAAGAGGCGGACGATAACGATGGCCGCGGCCAGGACAACGATGACGACCAGGGCCACGCCGCTTAAGATGCCGCCGATATGAATGGCGGCCTGGGCTACCGGCGGGATCGCCGCGCCAAGCTGCTCATAGACACCGGAAAAGATCGGCATGATCCTTGTAAACAGAATAAATAAAATCACAAGAAGCATGAATACCATCATGGCCGGGTATGTAAGAGCTCTGCGCAGGCTCTCCGCCAGTCTGGTTTCACGCTCGTAGTAATCGGAAAGTCCTTCCAGGGTCACGTCCAGCGTACCGGTGCGCTCGCCCAGGACGATCATCTCAACCATATAGGGAGGGAAACAATCGGCTTCCGTGATTGCCTGGCTGAAGGAGCCGCCCATCCGGATCTTGTCGGACATGCCGGTCAGGATCTTCTTCTCGTTCTCATCGGCGGCGTCCTCTGCCATGACCGCCAGTCCCTCGTAGATCGGGACGGCGGACTTGAACAGCAGTGAGATCTGCATACAGAAACCGGCCAGAGCCAGTCCCTTAAATGGTGATTTTGTCTTCGCCATATAGATAACCTCCGTTCGTTCTAGTAAGTAAACTTCGCGGAGTAATTGGCGGAGTTTTTGATATGTTCGATCATGGCCGGATTGCCTTTGCCGGTGGAGGCGAAGGTCGGATCCATGAAGCGCCAGTCGTTGCCGTTAAAGAAGATAACGTTGTCGATCCAGCCCTGGGCGTCTGTGTAGACGCTGACCCAGGCGTGATACTGACCGCCGGTGTAGCCGATGACCAGTTTGGACGGAATGTCCTGCAGCCGCAGCATGGCGACCATCATGGACGCGTAGTCGAAACAGATACCGTTGCGGGTCGCCAGCGTACTGTCGATATTGGGCAGGTAACCGCTCTGGACGGTGGCCGCTTTATTATAATCGTAGGACAGCGTATTCACCGCGTAATTGTACACAGCGGCGACCTTCTGGAGCGGATCCTCAATGCCGGCGCATATGGTGTCGGACACTCCTACTACCGCGGACATGGCGTTGTAGTTGCAGAACTGGTTCGGATACAGGAACGGCAGCTTGTCATTGGAAAGCGTGACGTTGATCGTCTGGTTCACCGCCTGTGCGTACATGGTGCCCTCGACCTGCTCGAAGATCGAGACGGTGTAAGCGCCGTTGCCTTCGGTCAGCGGAAATGTCTCATACGCGCCAGAGACGTTCAGATCGTAGGTATACTGGGTGCTCTTGGTAATGCGGACCTTGATCCTTCGGGCGTGGCCGGTATATTTGATCATAATATAACCGTCTGAGCTGTGGGAGGCGTCGATCACGGCTACGCCATTACCGTAAGTGACGGTTCCGTCTGCTGAAGGAGTTCGTATAACCGCCGCCTGGGCGGTGGAAACCGGCGTCATTGCGCCAAGTGCAAGAGCAAGCGCAAGAGCGGCCGCACGGCGAAAGGTTGATTTCTTCATAAGCTTTCAAGTCCTTTCCTGGAAGTATTATATTGTTGCCAGATATCGGCGACAGATATTGTCTCTTCTGCTAACCTATATTATACAAAAAGTGGTAATAAATTACAAGAACTAAACTATGAAGATTTATAACAACCGGTTTACGATGATTAAGTTTTTTTAACGATTGCGGACCCCGGTTATGGAAGTTCTGGAAATCCTTCCAGACGTTCCCTATGGAATTCCCATAGCTTGTATGATACGATAATTTTGTAACAGAAATGTAAAAAATATGTAACACAGGAGGAAAGTAGATGAAAAGGATTATTTTTTACGCAGTGGCAGTTGGAATTTTCGTATCGAGTGTATTGGCGAAGCCAGCCCGCGGAGCCGGCTGGACGGATGAATGTCTGAACTGGGACTGGATGTGCGGGAACATCGGAAATGTCTGTGGCGCGGACGCCGCTCCGGGACTCTCAGGGAGTGAGCAGGGCGTGGAGTGGTTCCCGGGCCAGGGCCCGGAAATGAATCCGGCGCCGGAGGTGCAGGAAACCCAGGCGCAGAGCCAGGGAACAGAATGGTTCCCGGGCCAGGGTCCGGAAATGAATCAGACGCCAGAGGTGCAGGAAACCCAGGCGCAGAGCCAGGGAACAGAATGGTTCCCGGGCCAGGGCCCGGAAATGAGCCAGGCGCCAGAAGTGCAGGAACCGCAGACACAGGATCCGGGAACGGAATGGTTCCCGGGCCAGGGTCCGGAAATGAATCAGACACCAGACACGCAGTCCCCGGATATACAGATCCCGGAAACACAGGCGCCCTGGACAGATTGGTTCTTCGGTCAGAACCCCTGGACAGACTGGTTCCCGTGGCTGAACGGTCAGAACGGAAATTCCTGGCAGCAGGGTGAAGGCGGCAGTCAGAACGGTTTCTGGTGGTGGAATGGTTCCGGCCAGGAAAACAACAGCGGATCTCAGCCGGGTGGAACGCCCGGAGGCAGCCCGAACGGCGGAACGCAGCCCGGAGGCCAGTCCGGATCTCAGTCCGGCGGCACGCCTCAGACGCCGGGGACAGGTTCCGGCGGCCAGTCCGGAGACAGCGGAGCGATGGCTTCCTATATTACCCGCATCGTAGACCTGGTCAATGTCCAGCGCGCCGCGGCAGGACTCTCGCCGGTGACGGCTTCCGCGGTCCTTTCCGCGGCGGCAGATGTTCGCGCGCAGGAGATCGTGGGGAATTTCTCTCATTATCGCCCGAACGGAACGTATTTCAATACGGTTCTTGATCAGCGGGGCATCTCCTATAACGGCGCCGGCGAGAACATCGCCTACGGATATGACACGCCGGAGCGGGTCATGACGGAATGGATGAACAGCGCCAGCCACCGCGCGAACATTCTGGACAGCCGTTACACAAAGCTGGGTGTCGGATATTATGAGCAGGGAGGCGTGAAATACTGGACACAGATGTTTACATATTAAGAGGTAGGGGTCAAAAGGTATTTTGACCCCTATGATGCACGGATTGCTCCGCGCTTTGCGCTCCCTAGCATCATATTAAGAATTGTCAGTTATCTTGTATAGATTTTCATTTATATAGTCTCTGTACACAAAATGAAAACTATGCTATACTGTCCACACAGGTGTCTTGTGTATTCTTGTCCGGACGAACGGCCCGCGGTGTCAGAGTATGCCTGCGAGCGGGTTTAACGCCTGTTTCGGCATGCGTTTCCCGCCGCCCGGACGAAAATATTCATAACGTGAAAATGGGCAGGGCGCATAATGAGCAGTACGTACATTGTGTTCGACCTGGAATGGAACCAGAGTCCGAGCGGAAAAGAGAATTCCATAGAGCATTTCCCCTTTGAGATCATTGAAATAGGCGCGGTGAAGCTTGACGGGCAGCTGCAGATCGTTTCGGAATACCATCAGCTGGTGACGCCGCAGGTATATACCCAGCTGCATTACCGGATCATTCAGGTCACGCATCTGCGGATGAAGGATCTGATAAGCCGGGGCAGTTATTTTCCGGATGCCGTGAAGGATTTCTTCGACTGGTGCGGCGAAGACGCCGTATTCTGTACCTGGGGATCCATGGATCTGGTGGAACTGCAGCGGAATATGGATTACTACGGGCTGGAGAATCCGTTTGAGTTCCCGCTGTGCTACTATGACGTGCAGAAGCTGTACGCGCTCCAGCTTGGCGAAAGCAGCGAAAAGCTGTCTCTGGACCGGGCGGTCGAAGAACTCGGTCTGGAGGAGGAGCGGCCGTTCCACCGCGCGCTGGACGACGCCTATTATACCGGCAGGGTGATGCAGGCCCTGGATTTTGGGACGCTTAAGGATTATCTGTCGGTGGATTATTACCGGCTGCCGCGCAGCGCGGAGGAGGAGATCCGGCTGGTATTTCCGACGTATCTGAAATATGTGTCGCGGGAGTTCCCGTCGCGGGACGACGCGCTGGCGGATAAGAATGTGACTGATATGGTCTGCCGGGAATGCCGGCGGATGCTGCGGAAGAAGTTTCAGTGGTTCGCGGTCAATTCCAGACAGTACCTCTGTCTGGCGGTCTGCCCGGAGCATGGGTATGTGCGCGGCAAGATCCGAATTCGGAAGAAAGAAAAGGACGACGACAGCGTCTACGTAGTAAAGACCATGAAACTGGTAAATGAAGCCGCCGCCCAGGAAGTGTTTGAGAAACGCGAGGAACACCGGCAGAAGAAGCGGGAGCACAGCCGGGAGCGGCGGAAGGCAGCGAGGAAATCATAAAAAGCGGCGGGATTCCGTCGCTTTTATGATGTCGGTCCGCAAAAAGGCGTCAGTGACGCGCTGCCTGTATCTATAGGAAGGTATCTCCCGGCCTTTTCCTGCGGGACCGCTTCTTAGCGGTATAGTAATTCCGCCGCCGTTCCATTTCCAGATCGATATCCGCCGCAGATACCCCGTCGCCCATGCGCGCCATGCGCTTCTGCCGCCTGCGCATGCGGGCTTCCGCTTCCTTTTTCTCCTGATAGGAACGGACAGCCACGAAGACCGCGAACACTGCTCCCAGTATGGCAAGAATACCAAGCGCGATAAAAACAATCGGCGGGATATAGAAAGGGGCCCGATCCGGCTGCTCGGCTGCTGTGGACTGCTCGGCGTCGCTTTCGGCCTGGAGAGTGATATCGCGGATCTCTTCCAGCATGGAAGCGGGGATGGAAATATCGTCTCCGCCGACCGTATTCATGGTCAGATAGGCGCATCCCAGCGTCCGGTCGCCCCATTTGTAGTCTACACGGGCGATGGCGCCGGACGGCGCGGTCTCCGGCAGATCGTAAGTCAGGCAGGACGTTACGGAGGAAGGATCCCCGGATCGGGGCAGCGTCAGCGCCCCCGCCGGGTCAAGCTGGAGGCCGGACAGTTCCGCCGCGGGAAGCCCCGCGATGACCATATCGTTTTCCACCGCGGTATAGGACGAATCAAAATCCGCCGCTTTGACCGTCTGGAAATTCTGGAAGCCGAAATCCAGGAGGGCCTTTGTATCCCGGTAGTGGGACTGATGGCCGTTCAGAACGACGGCGACCAGGCGCATGCCGTCTCTCTCCGCGAAGGTGACCAGGGTATTGCCGGCAAGAGAGGTATAGCCGGTCTTGCCGCCCAGACAGCCGCTGTAATATTCAGGCATATTTTTCTTAAGCATCTTGTGTCCCGGATAGATGCGGACGCCTTCCGGATTCCGCTTTGTAACCGGCAGATCGTAATAGAGCGTGGAGTCGATCTTCATGAAGGTCTCGTTCTGAAGCGCCGCCTGGCCGATCAGGGCCATATCGTAGGCGGAGGTATAATGCTGCTCGTTATTCAGCCCGCTGGGATTGGCAAAATGAGAATCTACGCAGCCCAGGGATCTGGCCTTTTCATTCATCATGACCGCGAATTCATCAATGCTTCCGGCCACATGCTCCGCCAGCGCGTTGGCGACCTCGTTGGCGGATTTCAGAAGCAGGGCGTAGAGGCAGTCGCGCACGCTTAACGTGTCGCCTTCATCCAGACCGGCGCTGGTGCTTCCGGATTCCACATTGTAGACCGCGTTGTGGGAAAATGTAACCGTTTCGTTCAGTCCGCAGTTTTCCAGCACGATAAGAGCCGTCAGGATCTTGGTGATACTGGCAGGGAAATAGGTATTATGAATATTCTTGCCGTAGAGGATCGCGCCGGTGGAGGCGTCGATAACGATGCCTCCTTCTGCTTCAATGCTCACATTTTCCGGCCATTCTCCCGCCGCGCGGGATTCCCGAACCGGCAGCAGACCCAGCGTCAGGACAAGGCACAGAAGAACGGAAATGATTCTCTTCATAAATGATAAGCTGATCCTTTCTTGCTATGCAGAGCGGACAGTGCCGCGGTTATGTTACGGTTTCTGCTTTTTATGACGGCCGGCCAGAATGATCCCCAGACATATCAGGAAGACGGCCGCCACGGATATACCATAGGTTATGGCGATCCGCGCCGCGGTATCCATGAAGAACGGCTCCGGTACGATATTGATCAGCAGATCGGTCCGGGGATCCAGGATCCACAGGTCATTGTCAAAGAAAATATGGTGGAAGATAATAAAATACTTTGAAAAATCCGAGAAAATGACCGCCGCCAGGATGCAGACGAAAGCAAAGAACAGTCCGGTCCCCGCGCAGACGGCTCTCGGAAGCACATGGCGCAGGTTCGCCTTCGTCAGGATCATGATGGCCAGGCAGACCACGATCGCCGCGAGACACAGAAGACGCAGGCGCAGTCCGCCGATGAACAGGCCGCACACATCTTCCATATGCGCGATCTCCCGGTCATTGAAGAATTCCCTGGGCTGGCCGTTCACAACCGTCGGCACATGGAGGTCTTCGCGCCGTCCGCGCAGATAGGCCATCATCTCATCGGTCACGTCCAGCAGGTCGTCCATCTCCATCTGTACGGCGGCTGTGACATTGTATTTCGCGTATTCTTTTTCATAGTAGCCCGGCGTCCAGTAGGTGACGGCTTCTACAGAGGTGAGCAGAAGAGCGATCATCAGGCAGAAGGTCAGCAGGACACCCAGGGCATAATGGAAATATTTCATGATTTTCACCAATCCTGTTATAAAAACTATCTTTCAGTATAGTGGAAAACGGCCGTTTTGTCAATGTCGGCGAGGTTCTCTCCGTTCCCGCATACCGTATAAACCAAAAGGCCGCGCGGGCGCGGCCTTTCAGAAGTTTATTATGGTCAGTCCTGTGTCAGGTACTGCTTGGATACATATGCCTGCGTGCCTTCATAATTAATGATGGCCCAGGTCTCATCGTAATCGCCGACATAGTCGACGACGGTGTCCGTATCCAGAACGCCTAACCGGCGGCTGCTGGTGCTGGGTTCCGCGCGGACGTTCAGGTAGTCGGTGGTCTTATAGACCGGCGCGGGAGTCGTCTCCGCCATGGTCTCAGGAGCGGCTGTCGTCGGAATCTCTTCTTCCGCTGCCGTCGTCTCGTCGGCGGCCACAGATTCCGTTGATGCCGTGGGAGTGGTCTCATCCGCCGAAGGCTCGTCAGAATGCAGCAGGCGCACAAGCGCGATCACGACGATCACCGCCACAATAATGATAGCGATCCGCATCAGATCCGTGCTGGACAGGGGGAACCCATCCTGGGAGCGCTTGCGGCTCCGTGATGACTCATTTGACCGGGGCCTTGGCTGCCCGCCTCCGGACGGACGCTGCTGAGAATTGCGCTGCTGCGGTCTCTGCTGGGAAGCGTTCATATAGTCTTTGGAGAAGGTAACCACTTCGTGGGAGAGCAGCTGGCATGCCTGATTGGCGTCGTAAGCGTTCTCATTGCCTTCGTGGGCGGCTTTATTGCCAAGCATACGGATCTTGTGGTAATGTTCGCAGGTAGTTTTGCTGATCCAGCGGTTGGAATAAAGTTCATCGATCAGGGATGACAGATCCTGGTTCGAATTGGTAGTGGTGATGGCGGCCTTATCGCACAGATCCTGTACCATAAATTCCAGAGTCTGACGGCATTTGATCATGGACAGATTGTATCTCCTCTGGCTGTTTAAGATCTGGGCGTCCTTGAGACCCTGACGGATTCTTTCCCAATTATTACCCGAAACTGGTGCTGGCATAGATACCCTCCTTCTCGGCGATTCCGTATCATGTAGATGCCCCGGACAGCCGTAAACGGCATAACGGTACACCTTTCTTTTCATTATACTATTAAACGACAAATTATGCACTAAAAATTTTCGAAAATTGGAGAAAAATTTAAAAGTGTGGGAAAAATATCGGTTGAAATGGAAAAGGAGTAATGATATACTGGCCGCGAAGAATCAGGAACGCATCCGCAGACAGTATAAGGAGACAAAAATTATGAGATTACGCCACATCACGGGCGCGGAACAGCAGATCGCCGAAAGCATCCATGTGGTTTCGGATCCGGAAACGCGCCAGGGCCGCTGGCCGGAGGTGTATGGAAATGACCATCCGCTCCATGTGGAGATCGGCATGGGCAAAGGAAAATTCCTTATGGAGCTGGCGCGGCAGAACCCGCAGATCAATTATCTGGGCGTAGAGATCTATTCTTCCGTGCTTTTAAGGGCAGTCCGAAAGCAGGAAGAGGAGCGGCTGCCCAACGTCCGGTTTCTCTGTGTGGATGCACTGAAGCTGTCGGACATTCTGGGGCCCGGCGAAGCGGCGAAGATCTATCTGAATTTCTCGGATCCCTGGCCGAAGGACCGGCACGCCAAGCGGCGTCTGACATCGCCGCGGTTTCTGGCGGTCTATGACCGGATCCTGACGCCGGACGGCACGGTGGAATTTAAGACGGACAACAAGGGGCTTTTTGAGTATTCTCTGGAATCGATTCCGGCAGCCGGTTGGGAGATCATTTATTCCACGTTTGATCTGCATCACAGCGAATATGCCGAAGGCAACGTGATGACGGAATACGAGGAGAAATTCGCCGCGGAGGGCAAACCGATCTGTAAATTGGTTGCATCCCGGCGGAAAAAAGAGTAAAATATAGAAAAGCGGTAAAACTGGTGATAGAGATGGGAATGCGCGAGACGGTCCTGACGAAGCTGCAGCAGGCCACCTGCGATAAACCGGAACTGAACCGGAGGTTTCTGCGGATCTGGAAGTCGCTTAAGAGTGTGGAGAAGGCTATTCAAGGCGGCGGAGACGGCAAAAGAAAATAATATACAAAGCGAGGAGGAGTGCGATATGGCGAAAATGGTAACTACGGAAAGCTTTGACGCGGAAGTGTATAAGGCGGGCATGCCGGTACTGGTGGATTTCTATGCCGACTGGTGCGGTCCCTGCAAGGCCATGGGCCCAGTGGTGGAAGCGCTGGCAGGCGAGTACGAGGGCAAAGCGAAGGTCGTGAAGCTCAATGTGGACGATAGCCAGGATATGGCGGTGAAGTACGGCGTTATGTCGATCCCCACATTTATCGTGTTCAAAGGAGAAGAACCCGCGGCCAAGTTTATCGGTATGCAGGACAAGAAGACCCTGGCCGGTGCGCTGGATGCGGCCCTGTAGGGATGCCTGCGCGCTGTTTGCCAGCCGGGTATACCGGCCTGAGCGCAGGACAGACCGCGCTGCCGAAAATTTTCTCAAAAAATGAAAAAAGGGGGTTGACTTTTGTCAACCCCTGCGCTAAAATAGTCGAGTGTTCGAGAGAAACAGCATAGAACGCGCCCTTAGCTCAGTTGGTAGAGCAGTAGACTCTTAATCTATTTGTCCAGGGTTCGAGTCCCTGAGGGCGCACTAAAGTACTGGTTTTGCGGATTTGCCGCGGGGCCGGTGCTTTTTTTCGTGGGAATGGCTTAAATGCGTGGGTTTATGAGATTACAGGAACAGATATTTTGCCGAATGGTATTTGTCTGTACGATTCGATGATATTTTTTCTTGCAACTTTAATTGATTCGCGTTATACTTTCAATATATACTTCGCTGAGGAGGATAGCCATGGCATTGTTTAAGAAAAAAGAACGGCCGCAGGAGCCGGAGATGGAAGTTAAGGCTGCAGCCGACGGCCTGACTGACCAGGAGAACAAGAAGCAGAGCGACAGTGAGATCTGCTACAGCCGTCTGGAAGCCCAGTTCCTGATGGAGTATCAGGGTGTTGTGCTGAAGCTGTATATCGAGAATTTCAAGCGAATGAACGACCTGTTCGGACATGAGCGCTGCGAGCGGCTTCTGGAACAGATCCTTGCATATCTGGAGCAAAAGAGCGGATGCGCCGTGTACCGTTACGTAGGCGTTGAGTTTATTGTGATCATGAAGAACCGTACCATGGGAGAGGCGACCAAGCTTGCGGATCAGTTGATCGAGCGTTTTGACGAGAGCTGGGATGTGGACGGGGTCGAGTGCCTCTGCGGCGTACAGATCGGTCTCTGCTCCTACCCGGGTTATGCGAATAACGCCAGCGACATGATGAAGTGTCTGGATCTGGCCGTGGCCCGAGCCGCGGAGCTGGGAAGCAACCAGTATATCGCTTATGATATGGATCTGCATAAGAGGTTTCTGCGCAGGCAGGCGATCGCCCGTTATCTGGGAACCGCTCTTGCGAATAATGAAGTTGAGGTCCGCTACCGTCCGACCTACGATACGGAGACCGGCAAGTTCACCAGGGCAGAATTCTATATGCGCATATTTATTCAGGATATCGGCATGGTCGGAAGCATCGAATTTCTGCCGGTAGCTGAAGATACCGGCCAGATCCGTCAGGTTGAGTACTACGCGCTTGACAAGGCGGCGGCTATGGTGGCGAAGCTTCTGGAGGAAGGGAAGGAATTTGATTCCATCGCGATCCCGATCTCTCCGACGCTGCTGATGCAGGGCGATTTTGTCCAGCAGGTGGGCCAGGTCATCGAGAAGTACAAGCTGCCGCAGGGCAAGCTGGCGATCGAGGTCGACGAGTATATGGTCGGCGTGGATTACGCCAATATCGCGGGCCGTCTGCAGGCGCTGTCCTGGCTGGGCGTGGAGCTGATCCTGAATAACTTCGGTTCCGGAAGCTCGGGTCTTATGAAGATATTCGAGCTGCCGGTGAATACGCTGAAGTTTAACCGCATGTTCGTGTGGGAGATCGAGAATACCTCCAAGTGTGAGCCGGTAGTCGAGGGGCTTGTCCGGATCGCGCTGAATATGGATAAGAAGCTGATCGCAGAAGGCGTTGAGACGAATAAGCAGAAGAAGTTCCTGGAGAAGTGCGGCTGTACTCTGCAGCAGGGCTTCTATTACGCGCCGACCATGCCGGAGAAGCAGCTGCCGTCCCTGATCGGCACTAGCCTTGAGGGTTCCCGCAGCATGGTCGAGCAGGAGAAGAAGGAACTGAAACGGTAAGGAAGAGATTGGATATACCATGAGATACAGAAAACAGATGTGCATGATTTTAGCCCTGACGCTTGCGTCGGGGCTATCTGCCTGTGGCCGTCCGTCGTCCGGTCCGGTTCAGGCTGAGAATGAAGAGACCGAAGCGACTGCATCTGTGGTGGTTGCCGAGACGGTACCGGAGACTTCGCCGGTGATCGAGGGAGTGAATCCGCTGACCATGGATGGGCCGGATTATGATACGCTTAAGAATCTCCCGGTGCCGGAGACGGAAGCGCCGCCGGAATACATCCGTATCGGCGAGTCTTATGAGATGGTGTCGGATCTTCAGGAGCGCCTGATGGAACTGGGTTTCATGGACAATGATGAACCGACAGAATATTACGGCGAAGTCACCCATACGGCGGTACAGATCTTTCAGAGACAGAACGGACTGCCCACGGACGGCGTTGTGGGGCCGTCCACTCTGGAAGCGATCATGGATCCGGAAGCGAAATACTATGCCGCGTCCAAAGGTGAACAGGGCAGCGATATTGAGCGGATCCAGGAACGTCTCTATGAATTGGGATATCTGGCCAGCGAGGATCAGGTGACCGGTAATTTCGGCGATAAGACAGAGGAAGCAGTAAAGAAGCTCCAGGAGATCAACGGCATCAGTCAGGACGGCAAAGTGGGCAGACAGACGATGAATCTGCTTTACAGTGATATTGTTCAGCCCAATATGCTGGTTTACGGCGATCACAGCGATGTGGTCCAGGCCGCGCAGGAGCGGCTGAAGTCTCTGGGGTATATGACCACCACCCCTGACGGCAAGTACGGTGACGATACCGTCATTGCCGTTAAACAGTTCCAGTCGAGGAATGACCTGGTGGTGGACGGCTATCTGGGTCCGTCGACCCGCATGGTTCTGAACAGTTCCGACGCGGTTCCCAACGGAATTTCCCTGGGCGACCAGAATGAGAACGTGACCCAGATCCAGAAGCTTTTAAGTCAGTACGGCTATCTGTCCTCAGCCAATGTGACGGGATATTTCGGGGAAGTGACCGAGAAGGCGGTCAAGAATTTCCAGAGTGCCAATGGTCTTACCAGCGACGGTTCCGTAGGCGTCCTGACGATGGCGAAGCTGACCGGTTCCAACGTGCGCCGGTATTCGTCGTCCGGATCCGGAAACAGCTCCGGTTCGGCGGGCTCCGGCACGGTTTCCGGCAGCGCCGCTGCGCTGATCTCAGTAGCCAAGTCCAAGCTGGGATGCCGGTATGTCTGGGGGGCGAAAGGCCCCAGTCAGTTTGACTGTTCCGGATTCGTCTACTGGTGCCTGAATCAGGTGGGAGTAAAGCAGAGTTATCTGACCTCCTCCGGCTGGCGCACTGTAGGCAGATACACGAAGATCACCAGTTTTAATAATCTTCGGCCGGGCGATATCATCGTCGTGACCGGACATGTGGGTATCGTCGCCGAGAACGGTACCGTGGTAGACGCTTCTTCCGGCAACGGAAAAGTAGTCCACCGGACGATGGGAAGCTGGTTCAGGAATAACTTTATCTGCGGCTGGCGGATCTTCGGCTGACTTCGCTCAGTTCAGCGCCGGGAACCCGATCTGTGCCTTGAACAGATCCCCGTCAATATAGATCTCAAAGCTTCCGCCCTGCAGCTGCGTCAGGCTTTTGGCAATTGAGAGACCAAGGCCGCTGCCTTCGGTAGTTCTGGCAACATCACCGCGGACGAACCGCTCAGTCAGTTCGTCCGCGTTAATATTTAACGGACTGGCGGATACATTTTTGATCGTGAAATACGCGTGACCGTCTTTTTTCTCTACGGCGACATAGATCCGGCTGTTCTCCATCGCGTACTTGAACGCGTTGTTATAAAGATTTTCCAGCACTCTCCACATTCGTCTTCCGTCGGCTGCGATCAGGATGCTCTCGTCCGGCAGCGTGGATACCAGATCCAGATGGCGGACGGCAAATCGTTCTTCAAATTCTCCGCCTGCCTGCTGCACAAGTTCAACCAGATCGATCTCAGAGATCTCCAGCTTGATATTGCCCGAACTGGCTTTGGACGCTTCCACCAGGTCTTCCGTCAGCGTCTTGAGGCGCTGGGACTTCTGGTCAAGAACCTCCAGATAGCCCTGAACTTTCGGATCGCTGATATGTTCCCGCTTCAGCAGGTCTACGTAATTAATGATGGATGTGAGAGGCGTCTTGATATCGTGGGATACATTGGTGATCAGATCGGCTTTCAGCCGCTCGCTTTTTACCTGTTCCGACAGCGCGGTCTCCAGGCCGTCGCTTAATGAGTTGAGCGCCTGGCTGACTTTTTCCGCCTGTTCCGAGAAACCGTCGGAGTCGATCTTATAGCCGGCGTCGCCGGCCGACATCTTAAAGATCCCCTCGGCGATCTTCTGATTTTCCACGCGTCCCCGATAGAGCAGAAGATAGATCCATATCTGAAATGCCGCGCAAACGAGCAGCGGGATCAGATAGAGGTAAGGAATCCCCAGGGTTTCCCGGCGTGTATACAGGAAATAGAACCCGCCCAGAAGGCCCAGGTCCGCCAGCAGGTACCCGATAAACGCGCCTGTAAAGCGCAGCGGAACCGGAAGCCCCGAAAGCGCCGGGAGGATCCGGTGGAGCCCCCTGTAGAGGAGGCTTCCCTTCCAGAGCATATGCGCCTTGTAATTGCGCAGTAAACTTAAGAACGCGAACAGAAGGATCAGATAGATCAGGATATAGCGGATCATTTTCCGCGCGTAGTCCTGGTAGGAATCACTTATGACCAGCCGTATGACCCGCGGAATGACGCTGCTTAGGGCAAGATGAACCAGCCAGAAGGCCGCCAGACAGACGAGCAGAAGGCATTCCACAGGCAGTTCATCGTAATAATGCCGTATGATCTTATCCGGGCTGCTGTCCGTGTGACCGGTCAGAGCCGCCATGCGTCCCAGCGTGATCAGAAGTCCCACGGCGCCCAGAAGGAACATGATCGCTCCGCCGATGTATTCGTTCCGGGACCGAAGATATTCTGCCTGCGCTTCCGCGTACGGATCCGGATTTGGGAAATTAATGTCCACGGCCAGCAGGATATAATAATCCTGGTTGCCGTAGCGGTTGTTGGTCGACAGAAGAGAGATGACATTTTCCGGAATATACCGCAGATTGTTATCCACGAAGAGGGATTCTCCGGTCATATAGAGATAGCGGCCCAGCTCCCGCAGTTCTTCATTCGTGCGGGAACCAGCGTTGGTATAGAGAAGCTCGTTCCCCGTGTCGTCCACATAAGAGACGCGGAAATACAGGTTGGAGGGGACGTCGATATAGTTGTAACGGACCTGATAATATTCTCCCAGAACATTCATTACCTGTACGGAAAGCTCCTCGACAGAGACGAAACCGTCGCCGGGACCTTCGTAGGTTTCCTCAGGGCCATAAGTCTTCCATTCCACAAAAGGTGTCGACGGGCCCTGGGAGTCCCATTCGTGGACATCCGGTCCGCCGGTGACCTCAAAATCGTCGTTAAGATAATAACCCAGGCGCCGCGCGTAGCTGACGGCCTCGCCCAGCGTGTAGATCTTGGTATTGCCGGAGCTGAAAGTGACGCAGAACATCTCCGCATCCAGATTGACCTCGCCGTCGAGTTCCAGCAGATCCTTATAATGGACATAGCGGAAGACATTATCCACGTCCTCCTCCAGTTGGCGGGAGAAGGAGTGGGTATCTGCGTAGTCCTCTTCCTGCAGCCAGTTTAAGCCCCGCCCGTAGTTCGGATTAAAGATAATGAACGTAATACCGGCGAAGCTTAAACACAGAAACAGAAGGTGAAGAAAGATCAGCGCCTGTTTCTTTATGGCAATGGGAAGATGGCCCTGTTTCATATGTATCTGGTCTCCTACTGTTTTTCGATCTTATAACCTACGCCCCAGACGACCTTCAGGTAACGGGGCTCCCGCGGATTGATCTCGATCTTCTCGCGGATGTGGCGGATGTGGACGGCGACTGTGTTGTCTGCGCCGATGGCTTCCTCATTCCAGATCTGTTCGTAGATCTCGTCGATGGAGAACACCTTACCGGCGTTCTTTACCAGAAGAAGGAGGATGTTGTATTCGATCGGCGTCAGCTTGATCAGTTCTCCGTCCACCAGGACTTCTTTGTTGTCGTCGTTGATCTGCAGGCCGCCGCATTTGTAGACGTTCTCGGCGGTCTGGGCGGTCAGATTGCCCAACTGGGTATAGCGGCGCAGATGGGACTTGACGCGGGCCACCAGCTCCAGTGGGTTGAAGGGCTTGGAAATGTAATCGTCCGCGCCGATATTGAGTCCCAGGATCTTGTCGTTATCCTCGGACTTGGCGGAGAGGATGATGATCGGAATGCTGCTGGTTTCGCGAACCTTCAGCGTCGTGCGGATGCCGTCGAGGCCGGGCATCATTACGTCCACCACCATCAGGTCCACCTGATTGTTCTCCAGGAGCTCCAGGGCCTCATAGCCGTCGTAGGCCTTGATCACCCGGAAACCCTCGCCGGTCAGATAAATGTCGATGGCTTCGACGATCTGTTTGTCGTCGTCACAGACCAGGATCGTCTGCATGAGGGACACCTCGCCTTCTTAATATTATGATTCCGCGTCCGGGAGCCGCTTATGGCTGCGGGAGCGTCCCGGAGCGGAGTGAATTATGTCGGTGCGCAGCGTGCAGAAATGGCGCCGGCAGCGTGCAGTGTGAAGAAACAGCACCATTACTGCGCTTCCTGCGGTCATTTCTTTCGGTCTCAGAACCGGAATATCGCGGTCCCGTAAGCCGGCAGCGGGTAGGAGAAGGAGTAGGGCTGGCCGTCGCATTCGCCCTTCTTTGCTGTGAAGACCTTCTTCTCTTCGCCGCGCTGGTAAGCGCCGTGGGTCTGGTCCAGGATCAGCGTGTAATTGCCGCGCTTCGGCACGCCCACCCGGTAGTCGGAGCGTTCCATCGGCGTGAAGTTGCAGACGAACAGCAGGCTCTTCTTCTTCGTCTCGTCGTAACGGATGAAGCTGAAGATGCTGCGGTCGGCGTCGTCGGCGTTGACCCAGGAAAAGCCGTTCCAGTCGTAGTCCAGGGAGTATAGGGCCGGGTACTGGCGGTAAATATGCAGCAGGTCGCTGAAATATTTCTGCACATCTTTATGAAGCGGCTCGTCGGCCAGGTGCCAGTCCAGGGACACCTTCTCGTCCCACTCGTGCCACTGGGCGAAATCCTGGCCCATGAACAGCAGCTTCTTGCCGGGATGGCCGATCATGAAGGTATAGCCGACCTTTAAGTTGGCGAATTTATCCTCGTAGATGCCGGGCATCTTGCTGATCATGGAACATTTCAGATGAACCACCTCGTCGTGGGACAGTACCAGGATGAAATTCTCGCTGGTGGAGTAGGTCATGGCGAAGGTCATCTTGTTGTGGTTGAATTTGCGGAAATACGGATCCAGCTTCATGTATTCCAGGAAGTCGTGCATCCAGCCCATGTTCCATTTGAACTTAAAGCCAAGGCCGTCCTCTTCCGGCGATCTGGTGATCTTCGGCCAGGCCGTCGATTCCTCGGCAATGATCATGGTGCCGTCGTGGCGGCCGGTGATCACGCTGTTGATGTGCTTGAAGAATTCGATTGCCTCCAGGTTCTGGTTGCCGCCGTAGATGTTGGGCACCCAGTTGCCGGCGGAGCGGCCGTAATCCAGATACAGCAT
>CANPZZ010000025.1 GCA_947589125.1 uncultured Lachnospiraceae bacterium | reverse complement strand
GTTTCCTCCCGCGCCCCGCCTGCGCCAGTTTCCGCGGGCCTGCTGTCCTCGTCTATGTAAACCCAGTTGATCCGGTACTCCTTACCGACAAGGTTACCGATATTATTTACATAATCTTCCAGAAGCGTTCGGGCTCGCTGCTGCGCTTTGGACAGCAGTGCCTTGTCGCCCGCGGCAGTTTCCTCCAGCTTCTTCTGGGCGGCAGCGAAAGCGGCATTCTCGTCCTCCGCCGTAATATCTGCCGAATTCTTATCTACGATGTAAGATTCCTTCGTCAGGGAAGAGGAATCCACCTTACAGCTGAGCACCTTCGCCTCCGGCAGCGTGATCGTGATCTCATCGCCGTTCGTTTCGATCTTTAAAGCCGACATATCGATGCCAAACCGCACGATGCCGCTGTACTCGATCCAGAAATGCTTGTCCTTCTTCAGGAACCAGAAGCCTGCCGCATCCTCTTCCTTGTATTTTGCCACATTATGGTAATAGCAGTCCATCACGGCCAGCTCGCAGATGGCCTTCATCTGAGCTTCCTGCGGCTCGATGGAAAGCTCCGCCCCCTCTTTCTCCTTCTTCCCACAGGCCGCGCAGAGGATCATCATGGAAAATGCCAGTAATAACGCCGTAATCCGTTTCATTTTCACGCCTCCTCTACTCGATCTCTATAGTATAACCCAGCGGCTCGACCACCGGACGCACCAGCGCTGTGACGATATTCTCCGCATTCTGCTCCGCCAGCTCGAAGATCGCCTCCTGGCCGGCACTCTCTTTCTTCACGTCCTCCTCGCAGGCCTTGTAGGCCTCCTGGGATACGGACACAGCGTTCGCCTTATCATTTAAGAAAATGTAATCCAGCGACGCGATGTCCACCACGACATCCGTGATATCCACCTCCGGGATCGTCAGCCGGATGATCTTCTCCTCGTCATCTTTATCGATCCCGATCCTGCTGAAATCGATCCCCACATCGACCCGCGCCTCATAGGATACGTAATAATCCGTTTTCTCCGGCTTCTCCTCGTTCATCACCTGGGCGACTCCGTTATAGACAGCCGTGAACGCTGAAAGTTCGCTGACATTGATGATCTCCTTCAGCTGCGACTCTGTGACGATATGCGGCTGGCTTCCTTTACGACTGGATTTATCTTTCCACAAATAAGACAGCATTACTGCCGCAATCGCAATGATCAGGAGAACCACGATTATCCATACGAATCGTCTCCTATGCTTTCTGCCTGATCTCTTCCTGTCTGTTCCCCTCTCCATAGGCCTGTTCTCCTTCTCTCTGAATGATGGATTCTGCGCTGGTCATGCAGCATCCGCGGCTGCCGCCTGATTTCCCGCACATACCTCTCGGCAAACGCTGCCGTTTCCATTATGCGGCAAACTGCTCTAAATTTCAACTGTAAGTTCAAATTCCGTTTCCACGAATTCTATTTTCACAGGAACATTTGCGCTTGGCTTCAGGAATGTCTGTTATAATTACAGAAAGCCGTAGGCAAAAGCTACTGCTCCTGCCTGCGGCTTCTATATAACACTCCTCCACTGAATGAACAGCGGTTTTAGCGTGCCTCAGGGGACAGCATTTCCCCCCGAAACGCTGTCCCCTGAAGAGTTATGACATCTTTACACCTCGAAGATCAGATCGCCGTAGCTCGGGAACGGCCACAGTTCCTTATCCACGATCATCTCCAGCTTATCCGCCGGCGCGCGCAGGGCCGCCATAGCCGGAACCACCTTCTCGTGGTAAGCATGGGCGCAGGCGCAGGCGTCGGAGATCGCCAGACTTTCCTCGGTAATGGCCTGCAGATCGGAAAGCGCCACCTTCATCTCGCTCAGCAGATCGGAGGTCTCGGTCAGAAGCTCGGTCTGAACGCTCACATCCGCATCCGGGCAGGCCGATTTCACCTTGTTGATGGAATCTGCCAGGGCAGCCGTATACCGGATCACCGCCGGAATGATCTGCTTGCCGGCCATGTCGATCATGGTGCGGGCCTCGATATTGATGGCCTTGGCATAAGCCTCGTACTCCACCTCCACGCGGGACTCCAGCTCCGCTCTCGTGAACACGCCGAAGGTCTCGTACAGCTTCACAGCCTTGTCGGTGATCAGGCTGGGTATCGCGTCCACCATGGAGCGGATGTTGGGCAGGCCGCGCTTCTCGGCCTCCGCGATCCACTCGTCGGAGTAACCGTTTCCGTTGAAAATGATCCGCTGATGATCGGACAGCAGCTTCTTGATCATGTCATGGACGGCCATATCGAAATCTTCCGCCTTCTCCAGTTCATCAGCCGCTTCCTTGAACGCCTCGGCCACGATGGTGTTCAGCACCACGTTGGCGGGAGCGATGGAATCGGAAGAGCCCACCATACGGAACTCGAATTTATTGCCGGTGAACGCGAACGGCGACGTGCGGTTGCGGTCGGTGGCGTCCTTGTCCAGATCCGGCAGCGTGGCGACGCCGGTAGACAGCTTGCCGCCGCTCTTGGAATGAGTGGCCGCGCCGGTATCGCACAGCTGGTTGATCACATCCTCCAGCTGCTCGCCTACGAAGATGGAAATGATCGCGGGCGGGGCCTCGTTGGCGCCCAGACGGTGATCGTTGCCCACATCGGAAGCCGCCTCGCGCAGCAGATCCGCGTGGGTGTCGATGGCCTTCATGATGCAGCCCAGCACCAGCAGGAACTGGATGTTCTCATGAGGCGTATCGCCGGGGTTCAGCATGTTGATGCCGTCGTTGGTGGTCAGGGACCAGTTGTTGTGCTTGCCGGAACCGTTGACGCCGGCGAAGGGCTTCTCGTGAAGCAGGCAGGTCAGGCCGTGGCGGCCGGCTACCTTCTTCAGCGTCTCCATGACGATCTGGTTGTGGTCCACAGCCAGGTTGGCCTGATCGTAGATCGGAGCCAGCTCATGCTGCGCCGGAGCCACCTCATTGTGCTGGGTCTTGGCGGTGACTCCCAGTTTCCACAGCTCCTGATTGACTTCGTTCATATAGGAACCGATCCGCTCACGGATCGCTCCGAAATAATGATCCTCCAGCTCCTGGCCCTTGGGCGGCATGGCGCCGAACAGGGTCCGGCCGGCGTAGATCAGGTCTTTTCTCTGCAGATATTTAGCGCGGTCCACGATGAAATATTCCTGCTCCGGGCCGACGCTCGGTACCACACGCTTGGATGTGGTATTGCCGAACAGCTTAAGGATCCGCAGCGCCTGGGTGTCGATGGCCTGCATCGAACGCAGGAGCGGCGTCTTCTGATCCAGGGCCTCGCCCTTGTAGGAACAGAACGCGGTGGGGATACACAGCGTCACGCCGGCCGCGTCCTCACGCAGGAACGCCGGCGAGGTGCAGTCCCAGGCCGTATAGCCTCTGGCCTCGAAGGTGGCGCGCAGACCGCCTGACGGGAAGGAAGAAGCGTCCGGCTCGCCCTTAATGAGCTCCTTGCCGGAGAACTCCATGATCACCTTGCCCTCCGCGTCGGGAGCGGAGATAAAGGAGTCGTGCTTCTCCGCCGTGGTTCCGGTCAGCGGCTGGAACCAGTGGGTGTAATGGGTCGCGCCCCGCTCGATCGCCCAGTCCTTCATGGCGTGGGCCACCACATCCGCGATGGACGGATCCAGCTCTGTGCCGTCCTCGATCGTCCTCTTCAGCTTCTTGAAGACGCTCTTGGGCAGGCGTTCCTTCATGACGGTCTCATTGAACACGTTCTTACCGAAGATCTCTGCAACATTTACTACTTCGCTCATAGTTTTTCCATCCTCTCACTTATTCTGCTCCGGCCGGCGGCAGCTTCCCCTGCGAAACACATCCCGGCGGGCTCCGCCGCCCGGCTGTCCTGCGTCATCCCCAGACGCTCCTCTTCGTCTGCGGCAGTCCCCGATTTTGCAGTGGACGGCCGCGGGACGACAGGTTTCTGACTCGGCTTTCCGAAGCGATGATATTGAATCTCTTCTGTCCCGCGCGACGCGGCATTCCGCGGCATCTCCGCCGTCTTTCCCGGGACAAAAGAAGGCGTCCTCCCCATAACAGGGAGAACGCCGTCGTTCTTCACTTCAATAAGATACTCCCTTTTTGGGGAAAATGCAAGCACTTTTTTCATCTTTTTCAAATCGGACGGTAATCCGATGCTTCCCCGGCGGCCAAAGACCACCTGAAAAGAGGCGTTATCCAAACTTATCTGAAGTCGTTTAAGCTGTCTCAGGCTTTGCCCACAGATCCGAACAGTTCCATCTTCTCCTTGACCGTCTCCTTGATGGCAGCCGCGCCGGGAGCCAGAAGCTTTCTCGGATCGTAGCCCTTGCCCTGCTCGTCCTTGCCCTCTTCGATATACTTGCGGGTCGCAGCCGCGAAGGAAAGCTGGCACTCAGTGTTCACGTTGATCTTCGCCACGCCCAGGTCAATGGCCTTGCGGATCATGTCGGCCGGAATGCCGGTACCGCCGTGAAGAACCAGAGGCATATCGCCGGTCTTCGCCTTGATGGCGGCCAGGGTTTCGAAGCTTAAGCCCTTCCAGTTCGCCGGATACTTGCCATGGATGTTGCCGATGCCAGCAGCCAGGAAGTCGATTCCCAGATCAGCGATCATCTTGCACTCATCGGGATCCGCGCACTCGCCCATACCGACTACGCCGTCTTCCTCGCCGCCGATAGCGCCAACCTCAGCCTCGATGGAGATGCCCATGGCATGAGCGATGGCGACCAGTTCCTTGGTCTTCGCAACGTTCTCATCGATCGGATAGTGAGAGCCGTCGAACATGATGGAAGAAAATCCGGCCTTGATGCACTTATAGCAGCCGTCATAGGTGCCATGATCCAGATGGGTGGCTACCGGAACGGTGATGCCCATCTCGTCGATCATCGCGCCGACCATAGCCGCAACGGTCTTGAAGCCGGTCATATACTTGCCTGCGCCCTCGGATACGCCAAGGATCACCGGAGACTGCAGTTCCTGAGCGGTCTGCAGGATGGACTTGGTCCACTCAAGGTTGTTGATGTTAAACTGGCCTACCGCATAATGGCCTTCCACTGCCTTCTTAAGCATCTCTGTTGCAGATACTAACATGATAATACCTCCGTATTCTTAAAATTATCACTTCGGTGCGCCGCACCAAAATTCTGCTACCAGTATACACCATAACTCAATATTTGAAAAGAGATTTTTATTCCTCGATCCATTTTCCGTCAGGATCGAAATGGTACTCCTGCCCGTCAATAACGCAGGTTCCCACGACCATATCTCCCTCTCCGTCAAAATAGTACCAGACGCCGTCCTCCTCATACCACTGACTGCGGAGAATATCGTTATCCGCCAGTTTATCATCCCAGTGGTGCCACCCGCCCGAATACCACCAGAGACCGCTCGTTTTCTCCGGAGCGGAAAGCTTAACGATCATCACGCCGTCATGGATGCAAATACATCCGTCCGCCGGCCATGGAGGCATCTGCTTTGAATATTCCGCGGCCATTTTTCTCTGCTCTTCATCAGCCACGCTCATATCTGTGCCCATCACATAGGCCAGTTCTGCGATCCGGCCGCTGGCGCGCACGGATCCAATTGCAGAGCTCTCTGCAATCTTCCGCCGCTTCACCGATCACCTGCTTCATGACAGCAATCCTCCTTTAATTCTCCGCGCCGCTTAAATTCCCAGGATACGGCTCACCGCCGCCTCCATATCGGCCGTGTCGCACTCGGCCGTATGGCGGATCTCGGCAGTCTTAAGCTCCGTAACCGCCTTCGGCACCGGTACGTGGGAAATGTGCTCCAGTTCCTCCGCGATCGCGAAATCATCCGTCAGCATCATCGGTCCCTGGATCGCCTCCAGCACCGATTTGGAGAATTTATAAGGACTTGCCGTAGAGACAATGACCGTCTTCGTCTGGTCGCCGGTCTCCTCCCAGTGGGCTTTCCACACCGCAGCCGCCACGCCGGTATGGGTGTCCATCACATAACCGCGCTTCCGGTACAGATAGCGGATCACATCCGCGTCCTGCTCCTCGGTGGCGTAGCCGCCGACGAAATCCTTCATGCGCTTCTGCATTTCCGCCGTCACCGTGTAGCGGCCCGTCCTCGACAGCTGAAGCATCAGCCCCGCGGTCGCCCTGGCGTCGCAGCCGGTACTCAGATAGATCAGCCGCTCCAGGTTGCTGGACACCAGAATGTCCATAGACGGAGACATGGTCAGCATAAAATCGCGGTTCTTATCATAGGTGCCCGTCGTGAAGAAATCATACAGCACCTTATTGTCATTGGACGCGCAGTACAAGGTCTTGACCGGTACGCCCATCAGCTTCGCGAAATAGCCGGCCAGGATATTGCCGAAATTCCCGGTAGGAACGACAAAATTGATCTCCTCGCCGTCCTCGATGCTGCCGCTCTTAAGAAGCTCCGCGTAGGCGTGGACATAGTAGACCACCTGGGGGATCAGCCGCCCGATGTTGATGGAATTGGCGCTAGACAGCCGAAAACCGCCCTCGGCCAGCTTCTTCTCATATTCCTTATCCGCGAAGATCTTCTTTACGCCGGTCTGGGCGTCGTCGAAATTGCCGTGGATCGCGACGACCGCGGTGTTGTCTCCCTTCTGGGTCACCATCTGCAGCTCCTGGATATGGCTGACGCCGCCCTTCGGATAGAAGACAATGATCCGCGTCCCCGGCACATCCGCAAATCCCGCCAGCGCCGCCTTGCCGGTGTCGCCGGAGGTGGCCGTCAGGATCACGATCTCCTTATCCTCGCGGTTCTTCTTCGCCGCCACGGTCATAAGCCGGGGCAGGATCGACAGCGCCATATCCTTGAACGCGATCGTATTGCCGTGGAACAGTTCCATCACATAGGCTACGCCTACATGGACCAACGGCGCGATCTCCGGATTGTCGAATTTGCTGTCATATGCTTTATCGATGCAGTCACGAAGTTCCTCCTCCGTGAAATCGGTCAGAAACAGCTTCATGACCTCATAGGCCTGCTCCTGGTAGGTCATCCCCGCCAGTTCCTTAAGCGGCTTGTCAAGCTGCGGGATCTCCGACGGCATGAACAGACCGCCGTCCGCCGCGATTCCCTTCAGGATCGCCTGGGAAGCGCTCACTCCGCTCTCCCCGCCGCGTGTACTCTGATATGTGATTTTCTTCATAAAATAACGCTCCAATCCGCCGCCGGACCCGGCGGCCGTATCCTGCCTTCTTTGTCAGAAAATGATTCTAGCATACTTTCGTAAGGTCTGCAACGGTTATTATGTTAAATATTTGTCGGTCTCCGGGCACATTTTCAATACATAATTGACGGTCTATGCGCACATTTTTGAAACATTTTGGGAGAATGACGTATTCTGTCATTTCGATTTCCTATAATCATAACGAAAAAGAAATAACGAAACGCCGGGAATGACCCTTCCCGGCAGACAACAGCAAGGAGGAAATAATTATGTCAACAGAATTTTCATCCATTTTAGACGGCCTTAATGAATTCGTGAACGGAATGGCTTCGACTCTGGAGGATGACGGCCGTGCCGATGCCGAGACCGGCTCTGACTCTGAGGCAGACTCCGCAGCCGGTTCCGAAGCAGACTCCGACACACCGTCAGAAGAAGACGGAGAGGCAGCATTCGCCGCGAGCCACTCGCCCCTGACCTGCGCCATCCATCAGCAGCTTGAAGCCGTCCGGTATCAGCGTTCAGTATGGCTTCCCCCCAATTCGAACGACGGCTGCATCGACTACTCTACAAGCAGCGCCTGCAAAGAAGCGGCGGAACGCACTATCAAGGCAGCCTACACCAAAGCGCATCAGTATTTTGACATCCAAAACGAACAGTCCGTCGTCCGGCAGGCGTTAACCTTCTACTGCAGCATCGTTGAGGACTGTTTCGACCTCATCATGCCGCAGCTGGAACGCACCAGCCGAAGTCTCGGCCGGACCGCCTATTATGACAATCTGAGCCGTCTCGTAGGCGGTTTCCGGGAATTCCTTACCGGGAAATTTCGGGCGGAGATCGCCGAGAACGCGGATTATTATCATCTGTACAAGCTGGAATATTTTACCGGGCTGGCAGAGGTAGAAGAGCACGATTACCGGATCGGGGAAGGTATTTTTAAAGTCATCGAAACCCTGTTCGGCGACAGCCTGACCTACACCTACACCGGGGTCTTCGAAGCCATCTCGGAAATGAACGACGACTTAAACCGCCTGACTGATACGTTCTTCTCCTGCGCCTGGAGAGAATACTGCCGCCAGCAGAAGAAGATCGAAGCCATGATCGAGGGGATCGGAAGGGGACTGCCTGAGTTTCTGGACGGAGAAGATCTGATTGGATATCTGGTACGTGTCGGCAGCCTGCAGCCCGCGGCGCCGAATCAGGCTGCGGTTTAATCCGCCCGGACGCGCCCCATTTCCGGAAAATCTATTCATACTGCGCCAATACCTTCGTAAGCAGTTCCTTCATATCCCGCCGCACAGACTCGGGCCTCAGCACCTCCACGCTGGGGCCCTGGCTTAAGAGCCACATGAGGATCCCTTTTCCGTAAACCTCCGCTTCGACGATATAGCTCCCGTCATCCTCCTGCGACACGATCTGCGCCGTCGGAAGCCGGTCCAGCACCGCCTCCACGTTCCGGCCGCTGTAGCGGATCTGCAGGCGCAAAAGGTTTCCCGCGTACATGAACTGGATCCGCTTGCGGAATTCCCCTTCCTCGAAACGCCCGGCGTAAGCGGTCCAGAATTTCTCGCCGGTCTCCTTATAGCTGCGGATACGGTCGACGCGGAAGGCCGCCGGGAAATCGAACTTGCGGACGTATTTGCCGTGCCCGTCCTTCTCCACAATGAACGCGATCAGATAGAAATAATACTCTGAGAAAAGCACGGCCGCCGGCTCTACCACCCGCCTGATCTTCTCCTTCCGGGACACCTGCTTGTCGTAGACGATCTCGATCAGATTACACTGCTTCACATCACTGCCCAGCGCCCAGAGCTTATCCTTGATCACAGACCGGTGGTGCAGCTCCACATAGTGATACTTCTCATTGGCCAGCAGATCCGCCACCAGCTTCATGTTCTTCTGCGGCACGCAGCCGGCCACCAGCTTGTCCAGGATCGTGCGGATCTCCTTCTTTGTAAATGCCCGGCTTTCCAGAAGGATCTTGCTGACCGCCAGGATCTCGCTGTTGGTAAGCATGGAAGCCTCGCTGCCTTCCATGACGAAGCCTTTCCGGATGCGGTCGTAGACGACGGTCCGCTGATCAGAGGAATTCCCGGATGAACGCTCAGCCAGAAAGGCACGGATATCGTCGATATCCCGCTGGATCGAACGCTCATCCACGCCGCAGCGCAGGGCCTCTTCCGCCTTGTTGACCGCTTTGCCTTCGCACAGCCTGACGTACATATCCAGGGTGCGGGTATTTTTTGCGCGTTTGTCTTTCATGATCTTCATCCCCTTTTGCGGCAAAATGTTTTGCCGTCCAGTCATTTTCCGATCAGTCCTGATCTTTCTTCACCACATACAGCCGGCTTCCTGGATCGTATTGCGGCAGTTAGTGAACAGCTTAAAGTACGTATGCGGAAATGCCCGCGGCAGTTCCAGTCCGCCGCCCAGCAGCTCGTCCCTCAGACCGAACATATTGCCCGTCACCTGGGCAAACGGTCCTTCCGGCTTCTGACTGTCATTGCCATCGTACCTCCACCGGTTCATCGATCTTCATGCTGTCCTCCCTCACCTGACAGTCGTAAGCGATGACATGGACGCCCATCCGATGCACCTCAAACAGCATCCGGGCGAACTCCTCATGGGTTTCCCAGTTTGGCATAAAATATTTCACGCCCTTCATCTGTATAACGAAAAGGATAAATGCCAGATAGCCCTGGCGGGCCGCTTCCGCCAGCCCCTGAAGATGCTTCAGACCCCGCTCCGTAGGAGCGTCCGGGAACATGGCTATGCCGTCCCGTTCCAGTGTCACGCCCTTGACCTCCATAAAGGCACTCCGCATGGCGGTCGCGAACGCCAGATCGAAGCGGGAATTTCCGTAGGTCACCTCACGGCGGATATCATGAACATCATTGATCTGCCACTCGGCCGCGTATCTGTGCAGCCATTCCTCCGCCGCCTGGTTCGGCGCCTGGGAATCCACGTTGATCAGCATATCCCCTTTATAGACCGCGATCAGCGAATATTCCGTCTTCCGGCCGGTTTCCAGATAATCCGCGTGATGCTCCAGGATCACACGCGCTCCCGGCACCAGCAGTTCCCGGCACCTCCCGGTATTCTTTACATGAACCGTCTGCTCCCGTCCCCCGACAGAAACGACCGCAATAAAACGGTTGAGACGGCTTATAAATGTTCCTGTTGCAATATTCTCGTATCTCATGTTTCGTCTTCCTTCTCTCTCAGCTTCTGGCCAGGCAGCAACACCAGATCATTTCAATCCGCATAATGTAATCATAAGTACAATTTCCGGGGATGTACAATGGTAATTCCATTGAGTCAGATAGATGCAGGCGAAAAAGTCCGCGTGGTCTGGGTCGCCAGTCCGCCGGATATGGCCCGGAGACTCCAGGATCTGGGCTTTGCGCCGGACGAAGAAGTTACGTGCGTACTGCGCGGACGGCCCGGAGGAATGAGGGCCTATCTGGTGCAGGGCGCGGTCATCGGACTGCGGGAACCCAACAGCAGGGAAATCTTCGTGGAAGCGGCGCGGTCTGACTGATACCGTCAAGGCGTCACCGGCTCTCTGCCCGCATGGAAATACGAACGGCTCATCGCTGGCGCACTGCCCGGCGCTCTTCTGCATACTGACATAATCAAAAAGCAGGCCGGACGATCGTTCTGAATCTGACAGTACGCATCGCCGGGCCTGTTTCTGCGCGAAACTGCTCCGTCTACTCACCATCTACATCCATATTCGCCGCTACGGCGATGGAACTCGACACGGTGGACACCGCCGTCACGACCGCCACGATCACGATCAGCAGGGCGCCGCCCATCATGATGAAGAAAAATGTCTCCTCGTCTTCCGGCTTCGTGTCTTCGGTCTCTTCCGCGGTTCCTGCGGCGGACGCGTAAACCTCCTGCGCGGGAAGCACCGCCAGGGACAGACAGAAGCACAGCATCAGGGCCGCCAGGAAAAGTCTTATATGTTTCATGGGTTTGTAAACCTCCTGTTTTAGGGTTTGTCTTATTCGTGAGTCCGCAGCGCGCAGCTCGAAAGCCTGCGGCGTTCTCGCTCACGGGCTGTCGCCCTACGAATTCGCGGGCTTGCAGCTGCGAATTCGCGCTGTTTATTGCCTATGTGCAGTATATCACATTTTCCCAGAAAATAAAATACCCAGGCACCTACTATTCTGCATTTTCATAGAGTAATCGTAAGGCCGACACCGCTATCCGGAGGTTTCCGTGGAACATAAACAGATCACTGTGGCACTGGCAGGCAATCCAAACGTAGGCAAGAGTACCATTTTCAACGGCCTGACCGGCCTGAAACAGCATACCGGCAACTGGTCCGGCGTCACCGTCGCGCCGGCCGCCGGACTTATGAAGGAGGATGGACAGGAGTATCTTCTGGTCGATCTGCCGGGAACTTATTCTCTGGAGGCACGCTCCCGCGAGGAAGAAACTGCCCGCGATTTCTTAAGCAGCGGCAATGCGGACGAGATCGTCGTTGTCTGCGACGCCACCTGCCTGGAGCGTGGGCTGCGGCTGCTGAAACAGATCATTGAAACGGACTACGTGCGGGAACACGGCGTTCCTCTGATCCTCTGCGTCAACCTCTGCGACGAGGCGCGCAGGAAAGGCATCCGAATCGATTTCGAGCTTCTGCAGGATGTCCTCCAGTTCCCGGTCGTTTCCTGCTGCGCCCGCAGCGCCGGCGATCTGCAGATCCTCAGACAGGCCATCCATGAATCCGCCGGAACAGCCTGCTGCTACGACTGCCTTGATTTCTCCCCGAAACAGCTGGCCCGCGAAACCGTCCGCTACACCCGCGTCGATTACCGGCGGTGCGAAGAGATCGTCGATCGTATCGTCACGGGCCGCTTTACCGGCAGCCTGATCATGATCCTTCTGCTTCTCGGCGTCTTCTGGCTGACCATGGCCGGCGCGAATGTCCCCTCGGACCTGCTGTGGAACTTTTTCTTCTCCCTGGAACCGCATTTGGCTTCCGCAATGACCTGGCTGGGCGTGCCGGAAATGCTTATAAATCTCCTGGTTTACGGCGCCTACCGGGTCCTGGCCTGGGTCGTCAGCGTCATGCTGCCGCCGATGGCTATCTTCTTCCCGCTGTTCACGCTTCTGGAGGATCTGGGCTACCTGCCCCGCGTCGCCTTCAATATGGACCGGGCCTTCATGCGCTGCCGTGCCTGCGGCAAACAGTGCCTGACCATGGCCATGGGACTGGGCTGCAACGCGGCCGGAGTCGTCGGCTGCCGCATCATCGATTCTCCCAGGGAGCGGCTGATCGCCATCCTGACCAATTCCATGGTCCCCTGCAACGGCCGGTTCCCGACGCTGATCAGCCTTATCACGCTGTTCTTTCTGGCGGGGAAGCAGGCGAAGAGCGCCGCGGCATCGGCCTCTGTGACACAGGCTGCAGCCCCACTGACCGCTTTCCAGACCCAGAATACCGCAATTCCGGCTTCTGTGACCCAGACAACATCTCTGCTGTCTGCAGCCAGGGCCTCCGGCGCCGCCATCTCCGGCACGCCGTGGTCGTCCCTCGCCGGCTCTCTGTCCTCCGCGCTGCTTCTGACCGCCCTCATCCTGCTGGGCGTCGCCGCGACCATGTTCTTCTCCTGGCTTCTGTCCCATACGCTGCTGAAGGGAGTACCGTCCTCCTTCACGCTGGAACTGCCTCCTTACCGCCGTCCCCAAATCGGCAAAGTCATCGTCCGTTCCATCTTCGACCGTACCCTGTTCGTCCTGGGCCGTGCGGCGGCTGTCGCCGCTCCCGCCGGCGTCCTGATCTGGCTCCTGGCCAACCTTTCCTTCGGCGGACAGAGTCTCCTCGCGCTCATCACCGGCGCCCTGGATCCCTTCGCCCGGCTCCTGGGTCTGGACGGCGTCATCCTGGCCGCCTTTATCCTGGGCTTTCCGGCCAACGAGATCGTGCTTCCGATCATCCTCATGGCCTACCTTCAGACCGGCACTCTGGTGGAAATGACCGACTCCGCCGCGCTCTTCACCATCCTGACCGCCCACGGCTGGACCGCGAAGACCGCCCTCTGCATGATGATCTTCTGCCTCTTCCACTGGCCCTGCTCCACTACCTGCCTGACCATCCGCAGGGAGACCAGCAGCTGGAAATGGACCGCGCTCGCTGTCGCTCTGCCGACCATGGCGGGGATCATTCTATGCGCGGGGGTGAATCTGGCGTGGACGCTCCTGGCGTGGGGGTGAATCTGGCGTGGACGCTCCCTGCGTCAGGATTGATCCGGCCGCTCCGCCAGCGATCCGGCAAAAGGAAAAGTCCGCAGCGAACTACGGACTTGATAAACAACCTAATAAGCAAAAGGGATATGCGGCGCTCTCAGCCCACCTTCAGCTGGAACTTGCGCGCCTCTTTCTCCGAATCCACCTTCTCGATCATGGCTCCGAGACCCGCCAGTTTCTGCTCGAACTGCTCGTATCCGCGCTGTATGTACTCGATATCGTCCACCACCGTATAACCCTCGGCGGCCAGTCCGGCGATCACCAGGGCCGCTCCCGCGCGGAGATCGGGAGCCGAGACCCGGGCTCCGGTCAGTTTATCCACGCCGGTAACGATAGCCACGTTGCCTTCCACCACCTTGACGGCGCCGCCCATGCGGGACAGTTCGTCCACATATTTGAACCGGTTCTCGAAAATACTCTCCGTCACGATGCTGGTTCCCTCAGCCAGAGCCAGGGTCACCGTGATCTGCGGCTGCATGTCTGTCGGAAATCCCGGGTATACCTGGGTATTCACATTCGTGCGGGTCTGACGGAATTTGCCGATCACGCGCACCGCGTCGTCAAACTCCACCACCTCGCAGCCGATCTCTTTCAGCTTGGCGGAAATGGATTCCAGATGCTTCGGGATCACGTTGCGAAGGGTCACATCGCCGCGGGTCGCTGCCGCCGCGCACATGAAAGTCCCGGCCTCGATCTGATCCGGGATCACCGCGTACTCCGTGCCGTGAAGACGGCGCACGCCGCGGATACGGATCACGTCCGTACCGGCGCCGCGGATGCTGGCGCCCATGCTGTTAAGGAAGTTCGCAACATCAACCACATGAGGCTCCTTCGCCACGTTCTCAATAATCGTCTGGCCTTCCGCAAGCGCAGCCGCCATCATGATATTGATCGTCGCGCCCACAGACACTTTATCCAGATAGATATGATTGCCTACCAGGTCAATCGCATGAGCGGAAACCGCTCCGCGCTCAATATCTACCTTCGCACCCAGGGCGCGGAACCCCTTCAGATGCAGGTCAATCGGACGGCTGCCGATATTGCAGCCGCCGGGAAGAGGTACCCTGGCGCTTTTGTATTTGCCAAGAAGCGCGCCGATAAAATAGTAAGACGCGCGGATCCTGCGCATATATTCATCCTCGATGGACACATCACTGATGCCCTCGGCATTGATCTTCACTGTATGACGGTCGATGCGGTCTACCGCCGCCCCGATAGCCTGGATCGCTTCCAGCATTACATTGACGTCGTTCACATCCGGCAGATTCTCGATCACCACATCCTCATCCGTCATGATAGACGCTGCCAGAATCCCCAGCGCGGCATTCTTCGCGCCGCTGATCGCGACATCCCCGACTAACGGGTTCCCGCCCTTCATAATAAACTGTTCCATGAGACACTCCCCATAGTGGCAAAAACTGCCAAAATTCGCGTTTTTGCGCCCGTACGCTTATATCATACCAAAATATGAAGAAAATGTAAATAAAATCTTACCGTTTATTTACACGTTTATTTAAATACTCGCTTAAATACTTATTTCACCTGCAATCCGCACAGGAAATCATTGCCATACGTCTCAAAATAATCAGTGCCATCGCCGAGTCCGAGCTTATATCTCTCGCCGGTATCCGGGTTCAGCACGCTCACATTGTACTGGTCATATCCGTACAGGATCAGGCAGGAATTATCTTCTGTATAAGCCAGCACCGGATAGCCGCGCCCTATATAGTACAGCGTCTCCCGCAGCGTCAGGCCGCGCCCGTCCAGAAGCATCAGACCGTCGGTTACCGCGTCGATTCCGCCTTCCCCGAGACGCTTTGTCAGCTCATAAGCCAGCGTCTGCGCATCTGCAAGCGTACGATAGCTGCGCCGGTTCACCCGATCCCACAGGATCCGCTGACTCCCATCCGTCACGATCCCCATAATGTCGTAAACCGCCTGCACCGCCGGTGCCAGCTCCGTATAGATTCCCTGAAGCCTGCCGCGTCCATAGGCATAGAACAGCGTCTCCTGCTGCTGACCGTCCGACCGAAGTTCCAGACGTTCCGACTGATCATAGGAAATACGGCGCGCCGCTGCGATCCGGACGTTACGTCCGTTCCTGATATCCTTGTCCAACTGAATAAAATAGACCTTCCGCCTGTCCTCCGACGCGTACCAGCCGATCCCTTCCATGTAAGTCTGCTCAGACGCCGTATTGCAGACGATCGTATCGCTGTCACAGTACTCGTAGGTGCCGTCTCCGGTCTTCCTCAGACGGTCCAGATGAATACGGGCCTCTTCTACCCTTACATTGGCGATATACATCTCCGCCGGCGCATAACTGGACTGATCCTTCAGCATATCGTCAACGATCTCAAGGGCGTACATGGGAGCCTCTTCAGTCCTTCCGTTCAGCGTCCAGCCGTTCCCTTCCTCCGCTTTTCCATAGACAAAATCCCCCTGCACAAAGCCCAAGGTGCGCAGAAGCGTTCCTTCCGGCGCGGAGATCTCCTGTTTGACGCCGGTCTCCAGGTTCAGCAGATGAATGATCTTCGTACCCTCAGAGACCTGGCTGTCCTGCCACGCCAGACAGATCTGATCGGCGCTTACCGCGTAGGCGTTCTCGATCAGGTTCTGGGCAACCACCATGAATTCCCCGCTGGTCAGATCCACAGCGAACACGGCCCGGTCCAGAAACAGATAAAACATGTTCTGCTCTGTCAGATGGCAAAGCCGCTTCACATCCATCTGAAGCTCGTCAAAGGATTCCGAAGACGGTATAAAGAATTCCTCCTCAATGGCTCCCCGCCGGTCCGGATCGTAACGGCAGACGCTGATTCCCTGGCTTCCTTCATGGATGCCGCGGTTCATGTATCCATATACCAGGAAATGTACCTCGCCGCTGTCCTCTACCGACAGAATCTCGATATCATGCCGGTCATAACCGCTGCGGCCCGTACTGTCGTCCTCGGACCGAAAGGAAAACAGCTTCACGGCCACGGCGCTGTCCTGATCATAAAGCCACAGATCCCGGTTGAATACAAACGCCAGATAGTTCCCATCGCTGCTCTTCATCCGTTTCACCGCGTCGTCGGTTCCGATCCCCAGAAGGATGCGTTTGCCGGAGTAATCCTCGCGCCTCCCGGCAAATACCTGGCGCATGGTCCGTTTGAAATCCATGAGATAGATCCGCTTCTCGTCCCATCTCATGGTATAGTAATCCTCTACGTCATAAAGCTCCGCCTGTCCCTCTTCCGGCTGGCGGCTCACCTGATAGGTCAGGCGGACCTGACCCATAGTACCGTCCAGTTCTGTAAGCGCCGCCTGCATCTCTCCCGCAGGCACCATAGCAAGCCCCGCCCAGGTGATCTGGGAAAAGCTGGATTTCAGCGTCACATCGCCCAAAGACGAATTATCCGCGGTATCAGTGGTTTCCAGATACGTAACCAGGGACGCCGCCTCAGCCTCGTCAAAGGTCTTTGTGGAAAATTCTTTCGCGAGCGCCAGCATTTCCTCCCCGTGATCCTCCTCCGGCCACAGGATCCTGGTATAGTAATGGATCTGGCCGTGAAGTTCTGTCTCCAGCCGGATATGAAGAAGATACTCCGTATCCCGGCTGATCAGGTTCTGGATCGGAAGCGTCACCCGGCTTACGCCGTCGCTGCCTGCCACATCCCCCGCCTGGCTCCGCTCCACCAGCCGCTGCCCGTCCAGGCTGCGGATATCATAGCTGGCAGAAAGCGGCGCCGCCCCGTATTCACGGATCTCAAGAGGAAGCTGCCTGTCTTCCGGCAGGATCACAAGGCTGTCTCTGGCCACGGACACATTCATTTCCTGCGTAAAACCGGCCAGACGGTTCGCTTCTGAGCCATACATTTCCGCATACACGACAGGCAGAGACGGCGCCTCCATCAAGGTGTACACCGTCTCTGTTTCATCCGCATGATTCCATGATATGACCAGATAAATCCCCACCGCGGCCAGAAAGATCCCGGCCAGGATGGCAGCTCGCTTTACTAACTTCATGTTCTCACTTATATAATTTCTCCGGATAGACACCCGCCGCGATCAGCGCGCGGAGAGAATCCACCACTGCTTGTTTGTCTTCCCTGTAGGTGACGCCGAACCATTTGTCAGGCGTCTCAATCACCTTCACACGGGCCCTGCCGCTCTCCACCAGTTGATTTATGACGGATGGCAGAAGGTATTCGGATTTGAAATCGCCTTCCTTTAAAGAGGACAGAAACTCCGGAAATCCGGTCTCCAGTTCCTTCAGAAATGCCGCCGGAAGTCCCCACATATTCATCGAGACATGACAGCCGGACGGCACACTGACCGGCGCCCCGGTCACGTCCTTTGCGGTAAGCCCATCGCCTGTTTTCTGAATATCATAGGTCTCCACCACAGTCTCCAGATAACCGTCGCCGCTTACGCTGCAGACGCCGCGGGTGACACCGCCGTTCTCGCTTAAGGTATTCTCCAGCAGGAATCCGCCCATGCACATGTCGTAGACATCGCCGGATTCATCCATCTGGTTCACCATATAGTCGTGAAGGCGCTTAAAGCCTTCCTTGCCATAATAGTCGTCAGCATTGATGACCATGAACGGCTCATTCACCAGCCCCTTAATGCTTAATACAGCCTGGCCTGTGCCCCAGGGCTTCTTACGCCCCTCCGGAACCGCAAATCCGTCCGGGAGATCGGCGATCTCCTGATAGGCATACTCCACATGAACTGCTTTCTCGATGCGGCTGCCGATAATCTCCTTGAAATCTTTCTCCAGATCCCTGCGGATAATAAAGACCACTTTATTGAATCCGGCCTGAATCGCGTCGTAGATCGAATAGTCCATAATGATCTCGCCGCCGGGGCCTACCGGCTCGAGCTGCTTGATACCGCCTCCGAAACGGCTGCCGATGCCGGCGGCCATGATGACTAATGTTGTGTCTTTCATAATAGGTTCCCCCACACTTTCTTGTAGATTTATCCTTTGTATACCGCTGCGCGCTATGCCGGCATCTGAGTTCACTCTGAAACCATCGGTCCTGCGACGCTGGTTTCCGGCCTCATATCAGACCGCATGCCTTATCATTCTGACTTCCGGTTTCACGCCAAAACCGTCCTTCCGCAAATGCAGCTTACTTCGTCTTCGTCTCCAGACGGACGATAGCCCTCTTAAGAGCTAACTCCGCACGCATCACATCCGTACCCGGATAACGGTCTTTCAGACGCCTCTCGGCGCGGATCCGGGCCTCCTCGGCGCGCTTCACATCAATATCCTCCGGCCACTCGGCCACCTCGGCCATGACCGTCACCTGATCCTGCAGGATCTCGATGAATCCGGCCATCAGCGCGGCCTTCTGCACCTGGCCGCCTTCCTCATGGATCTTCAGAAGTCCGGGGGCCACGATGGCGGTAGAAGGAATATGGTTGGCGTAAACGCCGATATCGCCTTCGGTGGTGGTCAGCTCGACCATAGATACATTTCCGTCGTAGAAAATGCGGTCGGGAGTGACCACCTTCAGTTTAAATAGATCAGCCATTCTGAATCCTCCTGTCTGCCGCTTTCATCCGCCTGCCGCAGGCCGCATCCGGGTTCCGCCCGCAGACTATATTGGCCGGCCTCCGTCCGTCAGGCAGTAACTCTCGCCTTACCGGCCGCAGGCAGCACCGCCAGCTATATACGCCATACAGATTCCTGCCTGGTAAGGCACCCTCTCGGCTCGCGTATCAGTCCGGCTACGCTCAGCCCTTCACCTTCGCCAGCACGTCGTCGATGTTGCCGGCGTTGAGGAAATATCCCTCCGGTACGTCGTCGTGCTTGCCGTCCAGGATCTCCTTGAAGCCCTGGATCGTCTCGCTGATGGGCACATAGCGGCCTTCCAGTCCGGTGAACTGCCCGGCCACGAAGAACGGCTGGGACAGGAATCTCTGTACCTTTCTGGCGCGGGCGACGGTCAACTTATCCTCCTCGGAAAGCTCATCCATGCCCAGCATCGCGATGATGTCCTGCAGTTCCTTATACTTCTGCAGCACCTGGATGACTCTCTGGGCCACCTCGTAATGCTCCTCGCCCACGATACGCGGGTCCAGGATGCGGGAGGTGGATTCCAGCGGATCCACCGCCGGATAAATGCCCAGTTCCACGATGGAACGGCTCAGAACCGTCGTCGCGTCCAGATGGGCAAAGGTATTGGCCGGAGCCGGGTCCGTCAGGTCGTCGGCCGGCACATACACAGCCTGAACCGATGTGATGGAACCGTTCCGCGTAGAAGTGATGCGCTCCTGCAGGGCGCCCATCTCCGTCTGCAGCGTAGGCTGGTAGCCTACGGCGGAAGGCATACGTCCCAGAAGCGCGGACACCTCAGAGCCAGCCTGTGTGAAACGGAAAATATTGTCGATGAACAGCAGCACGTCCTTGCCGCCTTCATCGCGGAAATACTCAGCCATGGTCAGACCCGTCAGACCCACGCGCATACGCGCCCCCGGCGGTTCGTTCATCTGGCCGAATACCATCGTAGTCTTGTTAATGACGCCGGACTCGGTCATCTCGTGATAGAGGTCGTTGCCCTCACGGGTACGCTCGCCGACGCCGGTAAACACAGAATAGCCGCCGTGCTCGGTAGCAATGTTTCGGATCAGCTCCTGGATCAGCACCGTCTTGCCTACGCCGGCGCCGCCGAAGAGGCCGATCTTGCCGCCCTTCTGATAGGGGCACAGAAGATCAACGACCTTGATGCCGGTCTCCAGGATCTCCGTCTCCGTGGACTGCTGCTCGAAGGTAGGCGCCGGACGGTGGATCGGAAGATAGGTGTCCACATCCGGTTTCTCCTTATTATCGATTGGCTCTCCCAGGACATTGAAGATACGGCCCAGGGTCTTCTCCCCCACAGGCACCGTGATCGGATGCCCCGTCGCCACGGCTTCCATACCGCGGGTCAGACCGTCGGTGCTGCCCATGGCGATGCAGCGTACCGTATCGTCGCCCAGATGCTGGGAGACCTCCGCTACCAGACGTCCTCCGTCTTTCGTAGCGATGGTCACGGCCTCGTTAATATCCGGGAGTTTCCCCTGGCTGAACTTGATGTCCAGCACGGCGCTGATGACCTGTGTGATCTTGCCTGCATTTTGCTCTGCCATCTTGTTTCTCCTTATTCACGTTACAGAACCTGCTTTTCGCGTCCTGCAACCAGATTGACGGCACACGAATGCGCCATTTATTTTTCCAGCCAAAACGATTCAGCCCGGCCATTACCGGCCCGTAAGCCACAACTGCCGGCGGTGCGGATCTTCGGCTTTTCTCAGCCTCCAATCGCGTTCGCACCGGCTACGATCTCCGTCAGCTCCTGCGTGATCGCGCCCTGACGCGCCCGGTTGTACTGGAGGCTCAGATCCTCGATCATCTCCTCCGCGTTGCTGGTCGCCGAATCCATGGCCGTCATACGGGCCCCGTTCTCGCTGGCCAGCGACTCCAGAAGAGCGCCGTAGATCAGGCTGCTCATATATTTCGGGACAATGGCGTCCAGCACGGTCTCGTCGTCCGGCTCGTAGTCCATGATGGCCCGCGCCTTCGGCTCTTCTCCGTCCGCCGCCTGTCCCCGCTCCGGCAGCTCCACCGGCAGGAGCTTTAAAAGCCTCGGCGTATGCACCACCGTATTCTTAAACATCGTAAACGCCAGATAGATCTCGCCGATCTCTCCGCGCGCGAACGCCTCCAGAAGCACCTGCGTCAGCTCCGCCGCGTCCTGATAGAGCGGGTCGTTGATGACTTCCGAATAATCGCCCTGGATCTTGAATCCCCGGCGAGCCAGTCCGTCGCGGCCCTTGCGGCCGATCGCGTACACCAGCGTGTCAGCCGCCGGAAGCTCCGAGTTCACCAGCTTTACGATATTATTGTTATAACCGCCAGCCAGACCGCGGTTGGATGTGATCGTGATAACCGCCTTCTTCGGCGACGCGCCGGGCCGCAGGTATTTGTGCCGGACCGCGCCGGATCTGCTGATGATGGAACTCATCGTGTCATACATCAGGTTAAAATACGGCTTCGCCGACTCCGCCCTCGCCCTGGACTTCTGCAGCTTCACAGTCGCCACCAGCTTCATCGCCTTCGTGATCTGCTCCGTGCTCTGGATACTGTCGCGCCGGCGTTTGATATCTCTCATGGTTGCCATGATCTGTCACCTGTTCTTTCTTTACAGTCCGCTGTCCCCCGCTCATGCCCGGTTTGCGGCACTTCATTTTCGTCAAAAATCATGCCTCCGGGCTGCCGCGTCTCACCCCTGCGTCTTGCACTCCTCGATCGCCTTCGCCAGGAGCGCGTCCATCTCATCCGAAATCACGCGGGTCTTCCTGATCTCCGCCGGAATCTCCGGATACTTGGTGTCGATGAACTTGAACAGCCTCTCCTGGAAATCCAGGATCTGGTCTGTCGGGATATCCAGCAGATGCTTGCGGGTCACCGCGTAAATGATGATGACCTGGTATTCCACCGGCATGGGCTTGTACTGGGGCTGCTTTAACACCTCGCGAATACGCTCGCCCTGGGCCAGCTGCTGGGTCGTCGCCGCGTCCAGCTCGGAACCGAACTGGGCAAATGACGCCAGCTCGCGGTACTGGGCCAGCTCCACACGGATCGGAGCCGCAATCTTCTTCATGGCCTTGATCTGAGCCGCGCCGCCGACACGGGACACGGACAGACCGGCGTTGATCGCCGGACGGAAACCGGAATTGAACATCTCCGTCTCCAGATAGATCTGGCCGTCGGTGATGGAAATGACGTTGGTCGGAATGTACGCGGACACGTCGCCTGCCTGGGT
>CANPZZ010000024.1 GCA_947589125.1 uncultured Lachnospiraceae bacterium | reverse complement strand
AGAGCTGCGGCATCGCGGTCAGCGATACGGAGGGCCCCAAGCACGCGGTCCGGGTCCACAAGGGCATGGGACTGTGCAATGAGGTCTTCCTGCCGGAGACGCTGGAGGCGCTTCACGGCAATATCGGCGTGGGCCATGTGCGGTATTCCACGGCGGGCAGCAGCACCCGGGAGAATGCCCAGCCGCTGGTCCTTAACTATATCAAGGGCACCCTGGCCCTGGCCCACAACGGCAATCTGGTCAATGCGCCCGAACTTCGGCGGGAACTGGCCTATACCGGGGCTATTTTCCAGACGACCATCGATTCGGAGGTCATCGCCTACCTGATCGCACGGGCGAGGATCGATTCAAAGAACGTCCAGGAGGCAGTGGCGAAGGCTATGAAGAAGCTGTCCGGCGCTTACTCGCTGGTAATCATGAGCCCGCGGAAGCTGATCGGCGCCCGGGATCCCTTTGGATTCAAGCCGCTGTGCATCGGGAAGAAGGACGGGGCCTATATCCTGACCTCGGAGACCTGCGCCCTGGCTACGATCGGCGCGGAGTTCATCCGCGATGTGGAGCCCGGCGAGGTGGTGGCGATCACAAAAGACGGCATTGAGTCGGACCGCAGCATGTGCTTTGCGGACGCGAAGCGGCAGGCGCGGTGCATTTTTGAATATATTTATTTCGCGAGACCGGACACGGTCTTTGACGGCGTCAGCGTCTATCACTCCCGGGTCTACGCGGGCCGGTGCCTGGCGAAGGATTCGCCGGTGGACGCGGATCTGGTGGTGGGCGTGCCGGAATCCGGCAACGCGGCGGCTCTTGGCTACGCGCTGGAATCCGGGATCCCTTACGGAACGGCCTTTGTGAAGAATACGTACGTGGGCCGGACTTTCATCAAACCCAAGCAGAGCAACCGGGTCTCGGCGGTCCGCGTGAAGCTGAACGTGTTAAAGGAGGCCGTGGAAGGCAAGCGGGTCATCATGATCGACGACTCCATCGTCCGCGGCACCACCAGCCATCAGATCGTGCGGATGCTTCGGGAGGCCGGCGCGAAGGAAGTGCATGTGAAGGTCAGCGCGCCACCGTTTCTGCATCCCTGCTACTTCGGCACGGACATTCCGTCGGAGGATCAGCTGATCGCTCACGGCAAGACCCTGGACGAGATCCGGTTCCTGATCGGCGCGGATTCCCTGTCTTACCTGCGTGTGGAACGGTTAAAGGAAATGGCCGAGGGGCTGCCGATCTGCACGGCGTGCTTCACCGGCGATTATCCGATCGAGCCGCCCACGGAGGATATAAGGGGAGATTATCTGCGCTAGGCATAAGCAGTGCGAATGTACAGATACGTCAAGCCGCGTCGTGCTTGCACGTAAGCGGCCTGACGTATCTGTACATTCATAGGGCGCAGCCCGTACAGCGAAAAAACCGCAGGTTTTTGAGCTGTGCACTGCGGAGCAGAACGAAGGAAGAAACGCTTAAAGCCGCGTCGTGCTTGCACGTAAGCGGCCTGACGTATCTGTACATTCATAGGGCGCAGCCCGTACAGCGAAAAAACCGCAGGTTTTTGAGCTGTGCACTGCGGAGCAGAACGAAGGAAGAAACGCTTAAAGCCGCGTCGTGCCCTCACAATTTAAACATGGAGGTTTTTCATGAACGACAGATACCAAAGTCCGCTCTCCGAGCGGTACGCCAGCAGGGAGATGCAGTACATTTTCTCCCTGGACAAAAAATTCAGAACCTGGCGTAAGCTCTGGATCGCCCTGGCGGAGACCGAGAAGGAGCTCGGCCTTCCGATCACCCAGGAGCAGATCGACGAGCTTAAGGCCCATCAGGACGATATCAATTACGACGTGGCGAAGGAGCGGGAGCGCCTGGTGCGCCACGACGTCATGTCCCACGTTTACGCCTACGGACAGCAGTGTCCGAACGCCAAGGGAATCATCCATCTGGGCGCCACCTCCTGCTATGTGGGCGACAACACCGACATCATCATCATGACCGAGGCTCTGCGCCTGGTTCGCGCAAAGCTTCTGAACGTGATGGCGGAGCTGGCCGCGTTTGCTGAAAAATATAAGGACCAGCCCACGCTGGCGTTCACCCATTTCCAGCCGGCCCAGCCCACGACCGTGGGAAAGCGCGCCACCCTGTGGCTCCACGACCTGTGCCTGGATCTGGAGGATCTGGATCATGTGCTGGGCAGCATGAAGATGCTGGGTTCCAAGGGAACCACCGGCACCCAGGCCAGCTTCCTGGAGCTGTTCGACGGCGATCATGAGAAATGCCGCCTGGCCGATCAGATGATCGCCCGGAAGATGGGCTTTACGGAGTGCTATCCGGTATCCGGCCAGACCTATTCCCGCAAGATCGACACGCGGGTGGTCAATGTCCTGGCCCAGATTGCCCAGAGCGCCCACAAGTTCTCCAATGACATCCGGCTGCTTCAGCATCTGAAGGAAGTGGAGGAACCCTTCGAGAAGAACCAGATCGGTTCCTCGGCCATGGCCTACAAGCGGAACCCGATGCGCAGCGAGCGGATCGCGTCCCTTTCCAACTATGTGATGAGCGACGTGATGAATCCGATGCTGGTGGCGTCCACCCAGTGGTTCGAGCGGACGCTGGATGATTCGGCCAACAAGCGTTTGAGCATTCCGGAGGGATTCCTGGCTGTCGACGGCATCCTGGACCTCTATCTGAACGTGGTGGACGGCCTGGTGGTGTACCCGAAGGTCATCGAGAAGCATTTCCTGGCGGAGCTGCCTTTTATGGCCACGGAGAATATCATGATGGACGCGGTAAAGGCCGGCGGCGACCGGCAGGAGCTGCATGAGCGGATCCGGCAGCTGTCCATGGAGGCGGGGCGGAATGTGAAGGAGAAGGGGCTTGACAATAACCTCTTGGAGCTGATCGCGGCGGATCCGGCTTTCGGTCTGACAATGGCGGATCTGAAGAAGACGATGGAGCCGGCTTTATACGTGGGACGTGCGCCGAAGCAGGTGGAAGAATTCCTGACGGAGGTCGTGAAGCCCATACTGGAGGCAAATAAAGACGTTCTCGGCATGAAGGCAGAGATCAGCGTGTAAAATATCTGCCGTGCCTTCCGGCACAGCGCAGAAAACCGGGCAGAAAAAGGCAGGATGGAGATGCGTAAGAGACAGTGAATTCCCCCGGTGAACGAGAGGAATACATGATGGGTGAGTATGGATTATTGAAACACGGAGAAGAAGGGGAAAGTATTCCTGTTCCGGGCGGTGAGGGTCAGAAAATGCCTGCGGCCGGCAGCCCGGCCGCGCATTCTGAAAGCGGGAGAGGCCTGGCGGAAAGCGAAAGTTCTGCGGAAAAGGCCGGGAATACGGACGGCCTCGCGCAGCGGGACCGGCAGTTGGAGGAACGGAGACGGCAGGCATCAGAGAAGCTTCGGAACGCGATCGCCGGGGAGCTGGCGGGGAGGAGTCCGGAGGAAACAAGGACAGAGACGCTTCTTTGGAACGCGCTGATCCTGTACCAGGATGTACCCTTTGTAACCTCTAAGAACCTGCAGTTTACATATTCGATCCGCGGTTATGAGATGTTCGTCAGCCGGAAGGATAAATCCATTACCCGTTCCACAGTGAACCTGGCTTTCGGAATGGCTATGAAGCTTCTGCGGGAGGATCAGCCGTTAAGCGGCCCGAAGAAGCTGGGAACCTTCGGCGCCAGTTATCTGTATCCCATTTTCATACAGATCGGTGTGATACCGGTCGAGAAAACGAAAAAGCGAAAACGACAGAAGACGAAAGAGCAGGACTGAATGCCTGCGCTTAAAATTTCTGTGAAAATTTAAACTATCCTATCGCCAAGAATCTAAAACTGTGATATACTAAATTGACATGTTATGGGCTTATGAGGTGATTGTTTATGCTGAATGAAGAGAAGATCAAGCTTATGACCAGCATTGCCATATTTGAGAAAGCGGAGGGAAGCAACCTTTCGCTGGTGAAGAGATATTTTAAGTCGGATTATATCAGCCGGAACCTTCTGCGCGCTTTTTTGGGCTATACATTCTGCTGGATCCTGGGACTGGTCCTGGCTGTGGTATGTAAAATCGAGGACATCCTTTCCATCGTGACGCTGGAGGATGTGGTGTTTCCGTTTGTCGATTACGGTGTGTGGTATCTGCTTGGGCTTATTGTCTATCTGGCGGTCACGTTCGCGGTATGCTATCGGCGGTACCGGTATGCGTCCCGTGGAATGAAGGTGTATACGGCGCGGCTGAAACGTCTCCAGAGACGCTATGAGTTTCAGGACAGAGCGCGGGAACGGGGGAAGGGAGGTCAGAAACCGTGATAGGATTGTGGGTATTTCGGGAAAAGCTGAAAGGTTTTTATGCCAGGTTTGACGTATTTATCAATCCTCTGATCCGGTTTGTATTCGGCCTGGTGGTCTTCCATATGCTGAACGGCAATCTTGGCGCCATGGCGAGACTGAATAATGGTCTCGTGGAAGTAATGATGGCGCTGGTTTGCAGCGTGCTGCCGTATGGCGTTATGGTATTTCTGGCAGGGATCCTTCTGCTTGCGCATGTAAGCAGCATTTCCCTGGAGATGGCGATAATCCTTCTCGTCCTGCTGCTGTTTATCCTGATCCTGTATTTCGGCCTGCAGCCGAGGGACAGCTATCTGCTGCTTTTGACGCCGATCTTTTTCCACCTGAAGATACCGTATGCGATACCGATCCTGGTGGGACTTTCCTGCGGGCTCTCGTCTGCGGTTACGGTCTGCTGCGGGGTGATGCTTTTCTATGTGATGCAGTATATTAAGCAGAATATGGGTACCTTAAGCGGTGATTCGACTCTGGGGATCGCGGAGCAGCTGATGCAGATCATCCGCACCCTGCTCTCCAACCGTCTGATGGTAGTTATGATGGCCACCTGCGCGGTAGGGATCCTGGTCGTCTATCTGATCCGCAGACTTCCGGTAAATTTCTCCTGGGCGATCGCCATTGTGGCTGGTGCGCTGACCCAGATCGGGGCGATCTTTATCGGGGATTTCCTGTTTGACGTTTCGGTTCCCATGCCGCAGCTTCTTGCCGGGCTGATCCTGTCCATGGCGCTGGCGGCGGTGTATCATTTCTTCGTATTCGCCGTGGACTACACGCGGACGGAGTATGTGCAGTTTGAGGACGACGATTATTATTATTACGTGAAGGCAGTTCCGAAGATCGCTGTTTCGCTGCCGGACATCAAAGTACAGAGGTTCAATGACAGACGGCGCGGAGACGATTTCGACGAATAGATAATTATCTGACTGAGGGAAGGATGGTGACAACGTGGCACAGCTGATCGATACATTATATGAATGGCTTTCTTTTTTGCCACAGATTACCAAGACGAATATCCTGGAGATCATCATCATTGCCTTTCTGATCTATGAGATTCTGGTCTGGATCAAGAATACAAGGGCCTGGACGCTTTTAAGGGGACTTGTGGTAATTCTGGTTTTTGCGGCGATCGCCTGGATGCTGAAGCTGTATACGATCCTGTGGATCATGCAGAATGTGGCTTTTGTGGCGGCGACGGCGCTGGTCATCATTTTTCAGCCGGAGCTCAGGCGGGCGCTGGAGCAGCTGGGAAGCAGGAACCTTCTGACGAATCTCCTGCCTTTTGAGGGAGACCGGGAGGCAGAGACCAGATTTAGCGAGAAGACAGTGAACGAGCTGGTCCGGGCGTCCATGGAATTGGCCAAGGCCAGGACGGGGGCTCTGATGGTCATTGAGCGGGAGGCATCTCTTAAGGATATTGAACGGACCGGGATAGAGATCGATGGCATGGTGACCAGCCAGCTTCTGATCAATATTTTCGAACATAATACACCGCTTCATGACGGTGCGGTGGTGATACGGGGCAACCGGGTGACTGCGGCTACCTGCTATCTGCCCCTGTCTGATAACGGGGATATCAGCAAGGCCCTGGGAACCAGACACAGGGCGGCCGTGGGCATCAGCGAGGTGAGCGACAGCCTGACGATCGTTGTGTCTGAGGAGACGGGGCATATTTCCCTGGCGGAGAACGGCAGGCTGACAAGGATCACATCCCCGGAAGCCTTGAGAGAAGCCCTTGAGGTAAATGCTGCGGACAGCGCCGGTCAGGGACGGCGGTTCAGAATATGGAAGGGAAGGCAGAAGGATGAAAGAAAAGCTGAAGCGGATGCTGACGAATAATCTTGGGCTTAAGATCCTTTCCGTTGTCCTGGCGCTGTTTACCTGGCTGATCATGGTCAATGTCTCCAACCCGATGATGACGGTCACCCATACGATACCGGTGGAATTCACGAACGAAGAGGTGCTTAAGAACGCCGGTCTGACCTATGAGTCTCTGAGCAGGAACACGGTTACGGTCAGTTACAAGATCCATGTGAGGGATGAGGCGCGGGTATCGGCCAATGACTTTACCGCGTACGCTGATCTGGCGCAGCTTTACGATGTGACCGGATCGATCCCGGTGCAGACGGATATCACGTCCTATCTGGCGCGGTCGCTTGTCCAGTCCGGTTCCGTGACTGTGAATCCTTCCGTGGTCCGGATACAGACGGAACCGATCCAGACGAAGATGTTTATGCTTGAAGCCCATGTAAGCGGAACGGAGGCGGACGGTTATGATATCGGAGAGATCCGGCTGACGCCGACGCGCGTCACGGTTACCGGAGCGGAATCCGATATCGGACAGATCAGTTCCGTGGGCGTTGAGATCAATGTGGAGGATATAGACACCGATATCAGCGGCGAGGCGCCGATCTTCTTCTATGACGCCAACGGCAACCGGATGGATAAGGCGGATGGCGTGGAGATCAATGTCTCGCAGGCGGCTTACAGCGTATCGGTGCTGCGTGTAAAGGATCTGACTCTTGATTATAAGATTACGGGAACCGTGGCTAACGGTTATCGGTTTACCGGTGTGGACAGCGATATCCGCGTGATATCCGTGGTAGGCCTTAGGTCTGTGCTGGCCAGCCTGAATACGTTGGAGATACCGGATCCGGCGCTGAATCTGGATATGGCTACCGGCGATGTGGTGGTTCAGGTCGATCTGAACGATTATCTGCCGGAGAATATTTCCATAGTCAGCGATCAGCCGACGGTCGCGACGGTGACGATGCTCGTAGAGAGACTGGAGACAAGAAGCTACGAGTATGATGTGGATGATATTGAACTGACCGGACAGAGAGAAGGTTACGAATATACCATTGACGCGCAGGTACTGACGCTTCAGATCCGCGGGCTGACGGAGGATCTGGATATGCTGGATGTAGATAATATCCGGGTGAGAGCCGATGTGAGTGAGATGGAGCCGGGTATTCATACACTCAGGTTTGAGACTGAACTTGAGGAAGGATTTGATTTTATGACCGCGTCGAGCGCCAATGTGAATGTCCGGGATCTGACGGTTCCGGCTGAATCGGAAAGCGCAGGCTTTGTTGGTCCTGCCGGCCCTGAAACAGCGGCGGCACCCGGGGAAACCGGAGGGGCTGAGACAGGCGGGAAAGCCGTGGAAACGAATGGTGCGGCGGGATCGCATTAGGATTGTGATTGTCAGAAAGCAGTGAGGAGAAGTATGGTAAAAGCGAAAGTAGCAATCAGGAACCTGACCGGCCTGCATCTGCGGCCGGCAGGAGTCCTTTGCAATAAGGCGCTCCTTTATAAGTCCAGGATCCATTTTACAATGGGCAATGTCTCAGCCAACGCCAAAAGCGTGCTGAGCGTTCTGGGAGCCTGTGTCAAATACGGGGACGAGATCGAATTCATCTGCGACGGAGAAGATGAGGAAGACGCATTGAGAGCCATGATACAGGTTGTGGAGGACGGCCTGGGAGAATAAGAGCATGTTGGTTTATTGTATCTGTTATGCGGCCGGTTATCTGATGGCCCGTCTGGGACAGTATTATCTGTCCGGGGCGTCTCTTATGCTGGCCGCGGTTTATCTCTACTGGCATGAGTACCGCCGGTCCGGGAATCTTCTGCAGCTTCGGGGGCTTTTTTCAGCCTCCTGGGTCGGGGGACAGGGCGTGGCGTGTCTTAAGCTGAGCCATCTGCAGACGGACTGGTCCCTGATGACATGGGTCTGTTTCTTCCTGGCGTTTGCCGGTTTCTGGTGCAGTTTTGGACTGATATCGCGGACGGCGGGGGATGACGCGTCGGGAGTAAGGAGGCGCAGAGAGAGGAGTTCCGTGCGGCCCCTGTATTACAGCATGATCGCGGTGACGGCGGTGTCTTTGGCGGCGTTTCTGTTTGAGGCCGTATATCTTGGATTCGTGCCGCTGTTCCTGCGCGGCGTACCCCACGCGTATTCCGCGTTTCATGTGACAGGAGTGCATTATCTGACGGTGTCCTGTGTGCTGGTGCCTTCCATGGCGGTGCTTTTTTTCCAGCAGGGCGGCTCCAGGAGACCGGCGCGCAATACCGCGGTCATCGTGATGGCGGTGATCTGTCTGGTGATACCGATTCTCTGTGTGTCCCGGTTCCAACTGATCTTCGCGGTGGCGACGGCGCTGTTCACTTACATAGCCTATACCGGAAGAGTTCGCTTCCGGACGGTGTTTATCCTGGCGGCGGCGATGCTTCCCCTCTATGTGATCCTGACCATTGCCAGGAGCCATGACGTGACGTATCTGAACGGGATCTTTGAGATGAAGAATCCGGCGATGCCGATCTTTATTTCCCAGCCGTATATCTATATTGCCAATAATTATGAGAATTTCAACTGTCTGGTCGAGGCGCTTCCGGCCCATACTTTCGGTATCCGGATGATGTTTCCGGTGTGGGCGCTTACAGGCCTGAAGTTCTTCTTTCCGTATCTGATCAGTTTCCCGATCTATATCGACAAGGAAGAGCTGACTACGCTGACGATGTTCTACGACGCCTATTATGATTTCGGGGTAGTCGGCGTCGCGTTGTTTTCCTGTATACTGGGCGCGGCTGCGGTCTGGCTGGACAGCAGGCTCAGAAGGATGAAGAACCCGATGGGATTCGTGCTTTATGCGCAGTTTGCCTTTTATATGGTGCTTTCATTCTTTACGACCTGGTTCAGCAATCCGACGACCTGGTTCTACTTTGCGGTGATGGGGCTGATCGCGTTCTATTGCTACTGGGTAAGCTGAGAGGTTATGGTTATAAGCCGCGCCTGCGGGATGCGGCGGAAGATAGATGAATACAAGGAGGATTGATTTAATATGATTTCGGAGAAAATGAAACCGCTGGTGCAGAATAATTCGGCGATCCGCGAGATGTTCGAGGAAGGCAACCGCCTGGCGAAGATATACGGCAGGGAGAACGTCTATGATTTCAGCCTGGGCAATCCCAATGTTCCGGCGCCGCCGGAGGTGGACGCGGCGATCCGCGGTATTCTGGATGAGGAAGAGTCCACGTTTGTCCACGGCTATATGAGCAATTCCGGCTATGAGGATGTGCGCGCGGCTATCGCCCAGTCGTTGAATGAGCGTTTCGGTACCGCGTTCCATCAGGGCAATATCCTGATGACTGTAGGCGCTGCCAGCGGCATGAATGTGCTGTTTAAGACGATCTTAAATCCCGGCGACGAGGTGATCGCGTTTGCTCCGTATTTTCTGGAGTATGGAAACTATGTGCGCAATTACGATGGGAAACTTGTGGTCGTTCCGCCCAATACCGCAGATTTCCAGCCGAATATGGAGGCTTTTGAGTCGCTGATCAGCGGGAAGACGAAGGCGGTCATCATTAATACGCCCAATAATCCCACCGGCGTGGTATATTCCGACGCGACGCTTAAGCAGATCGCGCGGATCCTTACGGCGAAGCAGCAGGAGCTGGGGACGGATATCGTTCTGGTTTCTGACGAGCCCTACCGGGAGCTGGCTTACGACGGCGTGGAGGTTCCCTATGTAACGAAATACTACGCGAATACGGTGGTGTGCTATTCCTACAGCAAATCCCTGTCCCTGCCCGGCGAGCGCATCGGCTATCTGGTGATCCCGGACGAACTGAAGGACAGCGGGACCGTATTTGCGGCGGCGACCATCGCCAATCGGGTTCTGGGCTGCGTCAACGCTCCGTCCCTGATGCAGCGGGTCGTTATGCGCTGCCTGAATGCCAAGGCCAATGTGGCCGCCTATGACCGGAACCGGAATCTTCTCTATTCCTCGCTTCTGGAATACGGCTTTACCTGCATCAAACCGCAGGGTGCGTTCTACCTGTTCCTTAAGTCGCCGGAGCCGGATGAGAAATCCTTCTGCGCGGCCTGCAAAAAGCACAATATACTGGTAGTCCCCGGCTCGTCCTTCGCCTGCCCCGGCTATGTGCGGATCTCCTACTGCGTATCTTATGAGCAGATCGAGAGGTCCCTGCCGGCGTTTAAAGCGGTGGCGGAGGAGTACGGATTATGAGATTTGGGGGCTGGGAGAAAAACATCCGCCGGGTCACTCCTTACGTCCCCGGCGAGCAGCCTCAGGGCGGACGCCTGATCAAGCTGAATACCAATGAGAATCCGTATCCGCCGTCTCCCGGCGTGAGAGAAGTCCTTAAGGCGATGGATCCCGATATGCTGCGCAAATATCCGGATCCGACGGTGTCGGCGCTTGTGAAGGCGCTGGCCGGATATTATGGTCTTAAGCCGGAGCAGATTTTTGTGGGCGTCGGTTCCGACGATGTGCTGGGCATGGCGTTTCTGACCTTTTTTAATTCGGATCTGCCGGTCCTGTTCCCGGATGTGACCTATTCCTTCTACCCGGTATGGGCGGAGCTGTTCGGAATCCCGTATGAGACCTGTCCGCTGGACGCGGATCTCGCCATTGATCCCCGGGACTACGACCGGGCGAACGGCGGCGTCATTTTCCCGAACCCCAACGCGCCTACCGGATGCCAGATGCCCCTTGGGCAGGTGGAGGATATTCTCCGGCATAATCAGGACGTGGTGGTGATCGTGGACGAGGCATATATCGACTTCGGCGGACAGTCGGCGAGAAGTCTTCTTGATCGGTACGAGAACCTGCTGGTGGTGCAGACATTTTCCAAATCCCGCTCTATGGCCGGGATGCGGATCGGTTACGCTTTCGGATCGCCGGAACTGATAAAGGCCCTGCAGGATGTGAAATATTCTTATAACTCCTATACGATGAATCTGCCGTCGATCCTGGCTGGAGAGGCGGCCGTGAGGGATGAGGAATACTTTAGGGAAACCGTGGGGAAGATCATAGCGACGCGCGAGAATGCCAAGAAGCGTCTTGCGGATCTGGGCTTTTCGTTCCCGGATTCACAGGCGAATTTCCTCTTTATCCGTCACCGGGAGGCCGATGCGAAGGAGCTTTATGAGGCGCTTCGCGCCGCTCAGATCTATGTGCGGTATTTTTCCGGCCCCAGAGTGAAGGATTATCTGCGGGTGACCATAGGGACGGATGAAGAGATGGAAGAGTTATATAGATTTTTGGAGAAATATCTGTCCGGACGCGCCGGATAGGAAGAGCGCTGACGGAGTCTGAAGCATGTCAGCCGGGAAGCGCACAGATGGAGCCCGGTGCGGCGGTTAGAAAGCGCACAGATGGAGTCCGGGGCGCGGCGGTTAAATGAGAACAGATGAAGCCCTGACTCGGCGGATACTGCATATGGAAGGGTGTGTAGGGAGAAATGAGTGAAGACAGCAGCCGGATACTGAAGATTCTGCTGAATATATTGATCCCGGCAGGAGGGATCTTACTGGTGTGCCTTCTGGGACCCTGGCTGGTGAAATTCTTTATGCCGTTCGTGATCGGCTGGATCATTGCCATGATCGCGAATCCGCTGGTGCGTTTTCTGGAGAAGCATATGAAGATCGTGCGCCGTCACAGTTCGGTAGTGATCGTAGTTCTGGTGCTGGCCCTGGTCATCGGCGTTCTCTATGTGGTTTGCTCCAGGCTGTTCTGGGAAACCGCCGGTCTGATCCGCGATCTGCCCGAAATGGTCGAATCGCTGAAGGAAGAACTTGCCGACGCCGCGTCCAGACTGTCGCGTTTTGTGAACGTTCTTCCGCAGAGCATCCGCAGCTGGCTTACGCAGCTGAATGATAATCTGGACAGCGCCGTCGGGCAGCTGCTTCAGAGTATCGCGTCGCCGACCGTGACGGCTGCCGGCAATGTGGCCCGCGCGGTTCCCGGAGCCCTTGTCTATGCGGTCGTGACGATCCTGTCGTCGTATTTCTTTATCGTGGAACGCGACCAGATCCTGACCGCCATGCGCCGTTTTATCCCTGCGCCGGTCTGGGAGTATTTTGATTTCCTGAAGAATGATATGCTGAAACTGCTTGGAGGGTATTTCCTGGCGCAGTTTCGGATCATGTTCGTGGTGGCTGTGATCCTGGCCATAGGCTTTCTCATTCTGGGGGTCAATTACAGCGTGATCTGGGCCGTGCTGATCGCGCTTCTGGACTTTCTGCCGCTGTTCGGTACCGGAACGGCTCTGTTCCCCTGGGCTGTCGTCAAACTCCTGTCCGGCGAGTGGCCATTTGCCGTCGGACTGGTCTTTCTCTACATTCTGACCCAGGTGGTCCGGCAGATCATCCAGCCCAAGATCGTAGGAGATTCCCTTGGCGTTCCGCCTTTGGCCACGCTTTTCCTTCTCTATCTCGGGTTTAAGATCCGGGGAATCTCCGGCATGATCCTTGCGGTCCCGCTGGGGATCATTGTCGTGAATCTTTATGAATACGGCGTCTTTAATTCCCTCGTGGAGAATGTAAAGCTTCTCGTGGGAGAGATCAACCGTTTCCGCAGGTCGTAGGCCGCAGGCCGTTACAGACGTTCCGTCTCCACCTTCTCCGGCGTTACAAATTCCGGTCTGGAGCTCTCCAGCGTGACGGGCTCCGGCTGGATCGTTTTATCCGCGCCGTCGGGCTCCGCTGCCGCTGGCGCATCTGTATGCTTCGGCCACGCCAGGATCCCGTTCTTGCGGCCTGCCTTCTTGCCCGCCTCTTTATCGGCCGCCGCCCCGGCGCCGCTGCCGGCTTTCCGAAGCGCCATCCGCAGGAAGATCCTCGCTGTCGCCGTTCCCAGCAGCGCGATCAATCCCGGCAGTACCGCCGACAGAACGATCTTCACCTTCATCCGGAATGCTTTTTTCTTAAGCTTCTTCTTCAGGGCCTTCATCCACACCTGGACCGGATCCGTATTCTTCGAACGACTCATCTTCTCACTCTCCGCTCATTAATGTTTTCATAAGATAGGAATATACTTCCGGGCTTTTCCCCTGCCACTGCGCGCACATGGCCTCCGCCTGTTCCCTGGTGGGCACCGACAGACTCAGTTCCATAAGAGAACTCTTCCCCTCCCGGATCTCCATGTGGACGATAAAATCCTGGCTTGTTGATTTGTAATAATCCGCCAGGACGCCGGCCTCGTTGCGTATCTTGATCCGGTTGTCCCTGAGGTACTGGTTCATATCGTCGATGATCGCCTGGGAAATGTTCTTCCCGAAAAATTCCAGCGTCTCTTCGCCTTCCCGCGTGATCTCGTACCGGGTCGAATTATGGTTCGAATGGGTTCTTATAAGCCCGGCCTCCATAAGCTCATTCAGGACCTGCTGCAGCGTAAAATAGGTCGTATATTCATGTTCCAGGAAGAAGTCCGTCAGCTGCGCGTTCGTCAGGGGAAAATTCACCTGCTTTAACATATAAAGATTCATCAGTTTATAAAGCGTCTTTGGCTCTGACAGCATAGGAACATCCTCCCTCCATTTTTCTTACATTTCTATAATATCATACCAATTTTGATGTGGCAAATCAAGGGGAAATGTGCTAAGATAAAAATAATGGACGGATTCTGTCCGGAAGAGACGACCCATAAACATGGAAAACAGGTGGAAAACACATGAGAGAACGGATCAACCGTCTGGCTAAGGGGATTATCGACATGGAGGTTCCGGAGATCGCGATTCAGCCGGAAAGCCTTGATCATGTTGAGATCGACGCGGGCGGACTTGAAAAAAAAGAATTGTATATCACCAGCCAGAACGGACTTCACATCAAGGGTCTTGCTTATTCTTCTAATCCGAGGGTTCGGGTGCTGAGCGCTTCCTTCGGGGGCCTCCGCAATCACGTCATGTACGAGATCGACAGCGAATATCTGGAATATGGCGACGTGGTCGAGGGACGTTTCAGCCTGATCACAAACGGCGGGGAGTTTGAGATTCCCTATTCTTTTGTGGTGCAGGCGGGAGTTTCCGGCCGTGCCCTCAAGAAGCTTAAGGAGCCGAAGGATTTCGTAAATCTTGCCAAGCAGAATTACGAGACGGCGGTTCAGATCTTTGAGTACCGGGATTTTGCCGGCGTGCCGTTTATGCAGGATATGCAGATCCGCTGCCTGTACGACGGGCTTCTGGGCCGGGGCAACCGCTACGGCCAGGTGGAGCAGTTTATGATCGGTCTGGGTCTCAAAAGTCCGGTGGGGCTTCAGGTCGACGAGCGCTGCCGGAAGTATGATTCTATTGAAAAGGACAGCCGGGACACCATTGAACTGCGTCGCAGCGGATGGGGCTATCTGGCGGTGAATGTGCGCGTAGATGGAAGCTTTATCCGTATTGGCAGGAAGAATTTCACAAATGACGATTTTACCGGGGGAGTCTGTGAGTTCCCGTTTGAAATAAGCCCCGGCGGGCTTCACGCGGGCCGGAATCTGGGAAGCATCACCTTCGAGACGCTGAATGAATCGATCACTGTGGAGATCGAGGTACATCAGGGATGCGGACGGCCGGCGGAAGGCGTAAGCCCGGACAGCGGCGAGATGTTCCGAAAGTATTTTGAACTGCGTCTGGACTATGAGAATAATGTAGGCGACGCGGAGAAGCTGATCGAGCAGATGCTCAGTCAGGTGGAGCAGATCCGTCTGGTATGCGGACAGTCTACCAGATTGTCGCTTCTGGAAGCGGAGCTGAATCTGCTGGCGGTGCGTGAAGAAGAGGCAAGAGAGGCCCTGGCGGAGTGCCAGGACGAGATCTTTGAGAACCGGCAGATCCGGCCGGATCTGTACTGCCTCTATCAGTATGTATATCTGCGCCTGGAACCGGATATGGAACGGTGGGAGTCCCTGGGACGCCTGTCGCGCAAGTATATGGAGGACGGACGGGGGGATTATCTGCTGTTTTATGTATTCTCGCGCTGTGAGGAGAAGTACTGTTTCGAGAATCCGGCGGACGTGCTGGTGCGGATGAAAGTGCTTTACGGCCGGGGATGCCACAGCCCGTTCCTTTATACCCAGGCGCTCGCGATCTTAAACGATGCGCCGCAGCTGATGCTGGGGATCGGGGCGTTTGAGACGCAGGTGCTTTATTTCGGAGCCAGAAGAGGCCTTGTCAGGGAAGAGCTGGCGGTGAAGGCGGCCATGCTGGCGGTTACGAACCGGAATTACCAGCCGCTGCAGTGCAGGATGCTTAAGACGATCTACGGGAAGTTCCCGAAGAAGGAGATCCTGGCGTCCGTATGCAGCCAGATGATCCGCGGAGACTGCCGCCGGGAGAAGGATTTTGAGTGGTACGAGAAGGCATTGTCTGAGAAGATCAGCCTGACAAGGCTGTATGAATATTTCCTGTATTCGCTTCCGAAGGATTACGGAAAGCTGATGCCGGATGAGGTGCTCCGGTATTTCTCCTATGATCATAACCTGGATCAGAACAGCAGGGCGGTGCTCTATGCCAATATGATCCGTTATATGGACCGGGAGTCCAAGGTCTATCAGGATTACCAGAAGGCGATGGGGGCGTTCGCCGTGGAACAGGTGCTAAAAGCCCGGATCGGCCGGAATCTGGCGGTGATCTATGACGCCATGATCTATCCGGATATGGTGGATCAGCCGGTGGCCCAGATCCTGCCGTCGATCCTGAATTCCTGCCGCATCGCCTGCGCGGACAAGCGGATGCGCAATGTGGTAGTCTGCTATGAGGAGCTGACGGATCAGGGCGTCTATCCGATCCGGGACGGCGTTGCTTACGTACCGGTGTATTTCGACGGCAGCCGGCTGCTTTTCGAGGACGCGTACGGCAACCGCTATACGAATGTGGAGCACGAGGAAACGCCGGTAATGTATAAGCCGGAACTGGAGAAACGCTGCTTTGAGGTATATCCGGAGCATGCGATGCTTCTTCTGGGAGCCTGCCGGAAAGCAGGAGAGAAGGAAGAACCGGACGCGGAGGATATCGAGATCATTGACAGGGCGCTGACCAGGTTAAGGATTCATCCGCTTTACAGCAGGGAACTGGTCGGCAGGATCATTCAGTATTACCAAAGGGAGCCGGCGCAGGACGCCGAGGGGGCGGAACCGGTCAATTTGAAGCCGCTTCTGTCGGTGGATAAAGAGATCATTACCAGGCAGCAGCGTATCGATATGTGCCAGGCCCTGATCGGACACGGCTATATCCGGGAGGCCTACGGTATGATCCGCAGGTATTACTGCCAGGTGCCGCCGGAGAAGCTGCGCCGCCTGTGCAGCCGGATGATTTTAAATGAGCTGTTTGATGAGGATGAACTGCTTCTTAAGCTGGCCTATTCGGTGTTTGAGGAGGAGCAGACGGACAGTGTGATTCTGGATTATCTCTGCGAACATTACAATGGGTCCACGGATCAGATGTACCGGCTGCTGCTGAAAGGCGTGGCTGACCGGGTGGAGACATACGACCTGGAAGAGCGGCTCCTGGCCCAGATGCTCTTCACGGATCAGACGGATAAGATCGACCGGGTATTTTCCCTGTATATGGAGAGGAAGAAAACCGGCGAGAATATCGTAAAGGCGTATTTTACGATGAAGAGCACCCAGTATTTCATGGAGGGAAAGCCGGCCGGCGAGGATGTGTTCCGTTATCTTGAGGGTATGATCCATGGGGCGATCGAAAAGGAGAAGCTGTCCACGATCTACCTGTTGGCGCTGACCAAGTATTACGCGGGGCTTACCCATCTGGACGCGGAGCAGAAGGAACTGTGCCAGACTATTGTGGATATTCTGCTGGCGGAGGGAATGGTATTTGCCCACTTTAAGCCGCTGGCGGCCCATGTACATATTCCTCAGGAGATCACGGACAAGGTGATCCTGCAGTACATCGGGAGGAAAGATTCCGGTGTGGATCTGCAGGTGCGCATCCGGCCCCAGGAGGAGCGGTTCTACGGCGACGATATGAAACGGATGTATCAGGGGATCTTTATCAAGCAGAAGGTGCTGTTTGAGGGCGAGACCATGGAATACCGGATCTATGAACGTCAGGGAGACCGGCAGATCCTTATGGAGGAAGGAAGCCTCTCCTGCGACCGGAAGGCGGATACGTCCGAGGACAGCCGGTTCCGTCTGCTGAATCAGATGGCCGTGTATATGAATCAGAGAGAAGAATCCGGCTTAAAGGAAGCCATGGAAGAATATGTGAAGAAAACCGCGGCGGTCGAGGGGCTGTTCGGACTTATGTGAACCGCGGATAAGAGATCAGAAGGGAAAAGGGTGTCATGGAGAAACGGTTGATCGGTCTCGACATATGCGATACCTATACGCAGGTATGCTGTGCCGGGCTGGGAGAGGTACAGAATTATCCCACGGTAGTCTGCAAGAAAAAGGACGAAGATACGTGGCTGGTCGGTCAGGATGCCTACGCAAGCGCCCTTGAGGGGAAGGGCGTTATCGTGGATAAGCTGCTCAAGCTCCTGCGCAAGGAGGGAACGGCCACGATCAGCGGCGTGCGCTATGAAGGTCTGGATCTGATGCAGAAGTTTCTGGAGTGCGTTCTGAGCGCCGCGGTCAGGGAAGCCGACCGGGCGGAGAAAGCGGTGAACGCCGGGACAGATGAAGGGAACGCGCGGGAAGCAGCAGCGGACGCCAAGGCGAATGAAGGGAACGTGCGGGAAGCAGCGGACGCTAAGGCGAATGAAGGGAACGCGCGTGAGGAAGCTGCGGATGCCGTGACGGATGAAGGAAATGCGCGGGGCGAAGCAGTGAACGCCGGAACGGATGAAGGGAACGCGCGGGCGGAAGCGGCGAACGCCGGGGCGGATGAAGGAGACGTCCGGGAAGAAGCAGTGAGCGGCGGGACAGACGGAAAACTCACTCCCGCGGACGCGGCAAAGAACGCCGGGGCCGGGGAGCAGATCCGGGATGCGGCGGCACAGGCCGGTTACGATCCGGCACGCATTGCCAGACTGGTCATCACAGTCCCGAAGATCAGCGCCAGACTGATGGATATGCTGGTCTACTGCGCGGACCGTCTGAAGATTTCCAGAGACCGGATCCGTATCATCAGCCATACAGAAAGCTTTCTTTACTATGTGCTGAGCCAGAAGCGGGAAGTCTGGAACAATCAGGTGGGAATGTTCGATCTTTCGGAGGATTTTCTCTGCTATTATGAGATGAAAGTGCAGCGGGGGATGCGCCAGGTGACGGTGGTGGCTGACCGGGAGAAGCTGGACGAAGGCTTTAATCTCGATATTCTGAATACGCCGTCCGGCGTGAAGCTGGCGGATAAGATCCTCTGCTCCTGCGGGGAGAGATTCCTGCAGAAGAAGCTGTTTTCCTCCATTTTCCTGACCGGGAAAGGCTTTGAGAGCCAGGACTGGGCGACAGACTTTATGAAGCTGGTCTGCGCCAGAAGGAAGGTTTATGTGGACCAGGCTCTTTTCGTCCAGGGCGCCGCGTACAAGGCGGCCGATCTGGACAGGAACAAGACGATGTATCCATACGTGCTGGTCTGCGACGGGAGACTGGATACCACGGTGTCCATGAAGGTCATGCGCCGTGACCAGGAGGATCAGATGATCCTGGCGGCGGCGGGCGACAGCTGGTATGAGGCCAGAACGACGCTGGAATTTATCCTTGATAACCAGCAGTATCTGGAATTTATGATCTTGCCGGCGGATCCCAAGCGCAGGAAGGTCGTGAAGCTGATACTGGAAGGCTTCCCGGAAAGGGACGACAAGACTTTAAGGATCCAGCTCCAGGTGACATTTTTAGATGAAAATACCATGGCTGTGACCGTGAAGGATATGGGCTTCGGAGAGTTCTATCCGTCTACCGGCGCAGTGATCAGACAAGAGGTGATGCTATGAGCGTCATACTGTGCAGAAAGGAAAAGGTCAGTCATCCGTTCTTTATCGAGAATCTGGGGATTCATATCTACACGTCCCAGGAGCTTTGCTATGCGATTTATAATCATCCGCTTCTGGCGCTGGACGGTTTCATGGACCGGAATCTGGTGGATTTCATCCGGGAAGAGCTGGATATGGGTTATACGGCCCTGAAGCTGGAACGGTGGATGAAGGGCGGAGAGAACCAGGATGAGCTGCTGTTTCTGTTTCTTCAGGAGTGCGATTACTATACCACAGCGGAGATCAACCGGCTGAGACAGAAGGTCGCGGCGCTTCGGAAGCTTCCGCCGCTTGAGTATGCGAAGAGAAAGGCGGACTATCTGTTCGGCTTTAAGCAGTACGGAAGAGCTGTCGCCGGGTATGAGAAGATACTGGAATCCTATCTGGCCCAGAAGGCGGACGACGCGTTTCTGGGAAAGGTATGGAACAATCTTGGCGCCTGCTACGCCAGGATATTTCAGTTCGACAAGGCTCTCGTCGCCTATGATAAGGCCTACGGGAAGCTGAAGGACGTATCGGTTCTGGAGAGGATCTATCATCTGTCGCTTATGAGCCCGGACATTTCCCTGAAGGAACGCTATCAGTCGATCATCACCGACGAGATGAAGGCGGCGTGGGATGAGGATTTCGCGAAAGCGAAGAAGGAAGCGGATCAGTCCGATGGAATAAAGAAACTGGAGGAAATGTTTTCCAGGGATCCGATCAGGCGCATGGAAGGCGCCAGACAGACGCTGGAGGCGTGGAAACAGGAATACAGGGGGACGGCCTGACGGCCGTTCCTTCTTTTGTGGGGAAATGTGTCAATCTTTCCTATTTTCGGCGGACAGGTTCCGGCGCGCGCTGTTTCTTCATATTCTGAAATGACAGGGTTTTCTGTAAAGGAGAGATCGAATTGATATCGAACAGGAAAATAGTGCTGGACGCCGGTCACGGCGGCGCGGAGCCGGGAGCCGTTTATAACGGCAGGCAGGAGAAAGACGATAATCTGAGGCTGGCGCTGGAGGTCGGCCGGCTTCTGGCGAACGAGGGCGTTAATGTAATGTTTACCAGGATCGACGATACCTATCAGACGCCGTACGAGAAGGCGGAGATCGCCAACCGGGCGGGGGCCGATTATTTCGTGTCCTTCCACCGCAACGCCATGCCCCAGCCGCAGACGGCGTCCGGCGCCCAGGTGCTGGTCTACGAGAAAGGCGGCGCGGCGGAGCAGATGGCCGAAAATATCCTGAACAATCTGGTGCAGGCCGGATATGCCTGCCAGGGGATCATTGAAAGGCCGGGGCTTGTGGTACTTCGGGATACCAACGAGCCTGCGGTCCTGATCGAGACCGGATTCATTGACAATGACGCCGACAATCAGTTATTTGACGAGAATTTCGAACAGATCGCCAAAGCCATTGCCGGCGGGATCGTCCGGACATTGAGACAGCAGTCCGCGGAGCCGGTCTATTATCAGGTCCAGACAGGCGCTTATACGGATAAAGACATTGCTGTGCAGGCAGCCGGCCGGCTGACGTCTCAGGGCTTTCCGGCTTTTGTTGTATACAGCGGCGGGTATTATAAGGTCCGCGCGGGAGCGTTCCTTGATCTGGACAACGCGGCGAGAATGGAAAAGAGACTGCGGCAGTTAGGCTATAATACCTATATGGTCCGTGAGGAGGCAGTACGCTGATTTTGTAAAAAATTATTGACGCGGCAGAGGAAACGTCATAAAATACAGATAAGGTTTTGAATATTTATACGCAGGAGGAGACAGCGATGCGTAAATACGTTTTTGCCGCGGCATTGAGCGTGATGGTGCTTGCGGTCGGGTGTTCTTCAGATTCGGCAGACATTTCCATTGGACCGGCTGATGAGACGGCGGTGGTCGTAACCACGGCGGCTGCGACGGAGAAGGAAGAATCCGGGGAAGGGAAAACGGATGAGGGCAACAGCGAGGCGGAAGAATCTCTGAAAGCCAGAGAGGAAGAGCTGAACAGCCTTGCGGAATCTCTGAAAGCGGCGGAAGAGTCTCTGACGGAAGCGGAAGAATCTCTTCAGGAAGCGATGAGTTCCGAGGCGGGGGAGACGGCGGAAGAGGAGAGCGAGGAGGAGACGACCACGGTCGCATATGAGGCCCTGATAGAATCGGCGGCTGAATATAAGGACACGGAGGTAACATATACAGGCCGCGTCATCCAGGCTGTGACTCTTGAAGATGATACCATGCAGCTTCTGATCGCTGTGGATGGAGATGATTCCACGAGGCTGGTAGGCGAGTACGCCAGGGATGTGTTTTCCGGTGCTCTTGCCCGCGGCGATACCGTAACGGTGAAAGGTACGTTTGTCGGCGTAAACCGTTATATGACGGGAAACGGAGAGCGGGTGGAGCTGCCATCCATGGAGATCAGTGAGATCACGGTTGACAGCCCTGCGGAAACAGAACCGGAGGCGGTGATCCTGGAGACAGAAGAAGTAACGGTTCCGGAGATGGAGACTGCATCCGCGGCTGTTACTGAGGAATCCACAGAGGAAACTTCCCGCGCCGTTCAGGGACCGATCGCAAACTGACAGGAATATACAGAAGTATGAATATACGCCGCCTGCGGCGTCCAAAGGAGGACGCTGCGGGCGGCGTGTTCTGTTTCCATGCGGACAGGCGCCAGCGGCGTCCTGCCGGTATTTCCATGCGGACGGTGCGTCAGCGGCGATCCGTTCGCGTTTACTGCAGCTCCGCGATCCCTGTAATACCCACATAAATGTGCGAGATCTTGTACCAGGTGGCAAAGTCCGTAACGCCGTTTGAGGGCAGTCCGAATACTGACTGGAAAGCGCGCACCGCTTCTGCTGTGGCAGGTCCGTAGAGACCGTCCGTTGTTATCCGGGGGATCGCGGTATAGACAGACGCGATCGAATTCAGCTGTTCCTGCAGCTGTTCCACCTTCTGGCCGGAGGAGCCGATGGTCAGATCCTCGCCGGGCCAGGAGGAAGGAATTCCGGCGATCTGCTCAGCCGTATTGATATAGATATCGGAACCGTAGAAATAGCGCAGGATCTCGATGGAGCTGTAGCCCCGTTCGCTTAAGTCCGCGGAACCCCACTGTGTCATCCAACTGGGGCAGGAAACTTTCCGCCCGTCGCAGTACTGGGTCAGGATCGGCTGTTTCACGTCCGGCCGGGACAGATAGTTATCGAAGATCTCATCCACGACCAGAGAAATGCTTTCGTAGATATTGCGGCCGTAGATCCATTTGTGGTCGAAAGCGGTAGAAGATGTGATCGTGAAATCATAGCCCTGGTTCCGGTACCACTCGGTATAGACCCGGTTCAGCGTAAATGACATGATTGCCAGCACATTGGCGGTGATCGCGGCCTGGGGCCAGGTAGCGTAGATCTCGCTGGAGGCCACGTTCTTGATGTAGTCCCGGTAGGGGACATAGTAGTTTTTGGCGGAATGATCTGTGGGAACGCCGTCGTGGACAATGATGGTCTGGGGTATGACCACGCGGCTTAAGACAATCTCACCGGTATCACGGACCGGCTTTACTTCGGTCTCAGCGATCTTGGGCGGGTAATTGCCGTAGAGCACATGGTCGGGGATCACGATCGGATTTTCCTCCGGCTGGTCGTCGGTGACCGGTTCCAGAGCCGCCGGCTGGATGGCCGTGGCGTCCGGGAGGATTTCCGTGCCGCGGATCGTGAGCGGTTTATAACCCGGTGCGGTAACCTCAAGGTTGTATTCCGCGTAGGGCTGCTCGCTGCCGGGCGTTAAGCTGTATTCCAGGGGAGGCGCCTCAAGGACGATCTGCGGGGTCCGGCCGGAGGAGTCGGTCGTCACTTCCCGAAGCGTCCGCGCCGGGTCTCCCGCGTAAGACACGCGCACTGTGGCGCCGGGGATGGGGAAATTGCTGACGAGGGAGACTACGTCGACCTGAAGAAGACCGCGGGTGTCTTCGCCGGCGGCGCAGATATGGATATTTTTATACATAATGCTCCTTATTTTCTGATCGTTATCAGTATATAGAACCTGACGAAAAAAGATGTATCGGCGTCAGGAAAAATCATGAAAAAAGAGATTGCAAAACAAAAGAACATCCTGTATAATGCTATAGATTTAGATTCAAGGAAGGAATGGTGATTCATGAAAGCGTACCTGATACTGGAAGACGGCACCGTATTCGAAGGTCAAAGCATCGGCGCTCCCAGGGAAGTCGTCAGTGAGATCGTCTTTAACACGTCGATGACCGGTTACCTGGAAGTCCTTACCGACCCCTCCTACGCGGGACAGGCAGTCGTCATGACCTACCC
>CANPZZ010000023.1 GCA_947589125.1 uncultured Lachnospiraceae bacterium | reverse complement strand
GTGCTGCCGATGATCACCTCCTGCTCCCCGGGCTGGGTCAAGTACTGCGAGCATTATTTCCCGGATATGACCGAGAATTTGTCCACCTGCAAGTCCCCGCAGCAGATGTTCGGCGCTATCGCCAAGTCCTACTACGCGGAGAAGGAAGGGCTGGATCCGAAGGATATCGTATCCGTATCCATCATGCCGTGTACGGCGAAGAAGTTTGAGATCAACCGTCCGGATGAGGCTGCCAACGGCGTTCCGGATATGGACTACACCCTGACCACCAGGGAGCTGGCCCGCATGATCAAGAAGGTCGGCATCAAGTTCAACGATCTTCCGGACGAGAAGTTTGACGAGCCTCTGGGCATTTCCACCGGCGCAGGCGTCATCTTCGGCGCGACCGGCGGCGTTATGGAGGCTGCTCTTCGTACGGCGGTAGAGACGCTGACTGGACAGGAACTTCAGCATCTGGACTTCACCGAGGTCCGCGGCATCCAGGGCATCAAGGAAGCCACCTACAAGGTCGGCGACCTGGATGTGAAGGTAGCTGTGGCGTCCGGTCTGGCCAACGCCCGCGAGCTTCTGAACAAGGTGAAATCCGGCGAAGCCAACTACCACTTCATCGAGATCATGGGATGCCCCGGCGGTTGCGTCAACGGCGGCGGACAGCCCCAGCAGCCCGGCTATGTGCGCAACACCGTGGATATCCGCGGCCTGCGCGCGAAGGTGCTGTACGATGCGGATGCCGGCATGCCGATCCGCAAGTCTCATGAGAATCCGGCGATCAAGGAGCTCTACGCGACCTACCTTGGCAAGCCCGGAAGCGAGAAAGCGCATCATCTGCTGCACACCAGCTATATTAAGAGAAAGGTCAACGAGATCTGAGAGGAGAATCGTTAGCCAATGCAAGCAAGGCGTCACTGGCGTCTTGCTTGCATGGAAATATGAGAAGGACGTTACTGGCGCCCTTCTTGCATGAAATGCAAAGGCCGGGGCATCGACGCTCCGGCCTTTTTTGTGTTAATACAATTATCGGGTGCTGTAAAGGGAAGCTCCGTCTGCTGTTCAGCGTGGAGAAAGACTGTGTGCATAGCTGCGAGGGATATGCGAGAGTTACGCGAGAGGAAGCCCCGCCGCCTGCGCTCATGGTTCCGGAGGGAAGAGGTTCTAAGACGAAAAGCGGCCGCCTCCGGGGCACCGTCAAATTCGTGAGAAATCCTGAAAGGATTTCTCACTCAGCTTGCGCTCCGCCCCTGACTTGAGGTCAGGGGCTCCGGCCCCGGCGGCGGCCGTTTTTCGCCTAAGAACCTCTAACCCTCCTCCACAAATCGCGCAGACGGCGGGGCTTCCTCTCGCTGTGTTTTCGCAGGAGCTATATGGCAGAATGGCAGAATGCCTGGGAATCAGCAGAAAAGCAGAGAACAATGCGTTGCTGCCATTTTAAAAGCAGTGAACAATGCGTTGTCGCCATTTTAAAAGCAGAGAACCATGCGTTGTCACCATTTTAAAAGCAGAGAACCATCGTTGTCGCCATTTTAACCGAAATAACTTCGTCAGACTACGCAGGAAATGTCTACGCCAGCAGATTCCCCAGACCCGCCAAACAACTAATCCCTTCAAAACAGAACACCTGCTTTCTCCCGCGCCCGCGACAACACAGCGTGACAAGCGGGGCCGGGGCATATCCTGAACGCGATTTACGGAGAAGGGTTAGTCTTTCTTAATGAGAAAACGTCAGTTTGAGGGTCGACGCCCATGACCACAAGTCATGGGCGGAGCGGCAACCTGAGCGAGAATTTCTTCAGAAATTCTCGCGAATTTGCCGTTGCCCTCAAACTGGCGTTTTCGAATTTAGAAAGACTTCCCTTCGGAGTCATGAGCGTCCAGGATATGCCCCGGCCCCGCCTGTCACGCGTACCCCTCACGACTATGTACACAGATCCTTCAACTCACACTCACTGCCAAGTCACATTCTGCTTCGTCTCCCCACGATGCATCGACACCTTATCCGCTCCAAGCGCCTTCAGATTCTCATGAACATTCCTCTTATCCGCCTGTCCGATCATCTCATCCCGCGTCTTCTTCGCCGCGGCCTCCGCCATATTCTTGCTGGGTCCGCCGACGCAGCCGCCGACGCAGGCCATCCCTTCGACAAAATCTTCCGCCAGCCTTCCAACCTTCATCATCAGAAGCGCCTTCTTGCACTCCACCGCCCCGTTGCACCGCAGCACATTAGGCTTAATATCCTCGCCCATCTCATCAAAGCACTGCAGAACTGCCGCCGTCACGCCGCCGCTGTTGCCGAAGCGCTTGCCATAGGTAGAACTCTCCTGATATGTATTATCCTCCGGCTCCAGTTCAATACCCTTGGCATACATCATGGACCGGATCTCGCCGTAAGTCATGACATAATCCGCATTGCCCTCAATACCGTGATCCTGCGCCTCGCTCTTCTTAGCCGTGCACGGCCCGATGAAAACCGTAACCGTCTCCGGATCCTGCTGCTTCAGGAAACGTGAAACTCCGCACATCGGCGACACGGTCGTGGACATATTGTCAAGAAGCTGCGGGAAATGCAGCCGGATCATATTTACAAAAGCCGGACAGCAGGAGGTAGTCATCTTCTTTCCTTCCTTATAGGCCTCCGCCCACTCCTCCGCCTCGGCTGCCGCCGTCATATCGCCGCCCATTCCGACCTCGACCATGTCCGCGAAACCGGCCTTCTTAAGAGCCGTCTTCCAACTGGCCATCGTGATACCCGGGCCGAACTGTCCCTCGGTAGCCGGAGCCACCATGGCAACCACTTTCTTGCCGGCACGAATCTCATTGATCACCTTCACAACCGGCGTCTTCGGAGCGATCGCGCCGAACGGACAGCTGGGGATGCAATTGCCGCAGGCAATACATTTCTTCTCATTAATAACGCAGATTCCATACTCATCGTAGGTAATGGCATCTACCGGACACGCCTTCTTACAGGGCCGCTCCAAATGGGCAATGGCGCTGTAAGGACATGCCTGGGCGCATTTGCCGCACTCCTTGCACTTCATCGGATCGATATAAGCGCGGGTGTCTCCCATGGAAATAGCCCCGAAATTGCATGCGCTCTGGCAGGCCTTGCCCATACACTTACGGCAGTTGTCCGTCACCAGATAAGAAGCAATGGGACACTCCTCGCAGGCTGCGTTGATGACCTGGATCACATTGGGCGATTCCTTGCCAGTTGGACACTTCCCCTCGGCCAGGCGGATTCTCTGACGAATGATCTCCCTCTCCTTGTAAATGCAGCAGCGAAACTGGGCCTGAGGTCCGGGAATGATCTGAAACGGAATCTCGTCACGCTTCTCTTCCAACTCGCCGGCCCATGCCAGCTTCGCAACCTCCAAAAGCACCTGATGTCTGATCCTGTTGACGGCTGTCTCATTCGATACCATACTTTTATCCTCCGGCTTTTGATATATTGGCAGAAATAAATCTGATTATTAACATTATCGCACATTCTTTCTATTTCATCAATGCGTTTTCTTGTATTTTATAAATACAAAAAGAGTTTCACCGGCATTCTTTTTGCATCCTGACGCAATATAAATGGCGCGTCTCGATCATTCTTTTTATGCATACTGACATAACACGTTCACAAGCGCTTTTTGTACATACTGGCGCAGCACAAAAGGAACGTTCCGTGTAACACAGAACCTGCTGCCGCTGGTCTTTGCATGTTTCCGTAATAAGAACAGGGACGGCAGACACATCTGCCGTCCCATAGAATTTCCGTCACTCTAACAACGCATGTATTTTATTTACTGGATCCATTCTCCCTGGGCATTAACGCGATAGCCGTCCGGCGTCACCGTATCCGTAAGCAGCATGCCAAGGGTCGCGTCACTGGCGCTGCTGAAATAATACCATTTGCCATCCAGAAGCTGCCAGCCGGTCATCATACGTCCTGCCGTGCCGTCGTGATCCGCATGCAGGTAATACCGCTTGCCGTCCAGCGTCAGCCAGCCGGTATCCATAAGGCCCGTACTGCTGAAATGATACCAATGGGCGCCGTCCTTCTCTGCAACGCAGACCCAACTGTTCACTGCTGCCGTACCGCCTACCTGCAACGTCCAGCCCTGCTCATTCTGAACCCATGCGCCGGCTACTGACTGCGCATTCGCCACATTCGCAGCGGCCGCATCCGCAACTGTAACAACCGTCGAAATCGCGCTGCCGCTTCCCGGGACCACTGTCGGGGCCGGAGCCGGGGCCGCCGGTCCGCTCTGAACAGTTCCCGCAGACGTACCGCCTGCTCCGCGGCTGCCGCCGCCACCGGAACTGCCTCCCGAGCTGCCGCCGCTATGGCTGCCGGAACTGCTTCCGGAACCGCCGCCGCTATAACCGCCGGAACTGCCTCCGGAACTGCCGCCGCTGTGACTGCCGGAACTGCTTCCGGAACTGCCGCCGCTATAATCGTCGGAACTGCTTCCGGAACTGCCGCCATGGTCGTCGGAACTGCTTTCGGAACTGCCGCCGCTGTGACTGTCGGAACTGCTTCCGGAACTGCCGCCGCTATAATCGTCGGAACTGCTTCCGGAACTGCCGCCGCTATAATCGTCGGTACTGCTTCCGGAACTGTCTCCGCTATGATCCTCTGCAGGACTTCCGGCGGAACCGCTGTCCCCGACGCTCCCGGCAGGCACGCTGCCGGAACTGCTGCTGTTTTCATCCTCTTTCGAACCGGCACTTTCATCCTTTTCGGAGCCAGAAATGCTTCCCGGATCGCTTTCCGGCGCGCTGATCAGGCCAAACACAGCCTTCAGTTCCGTATCCTCATCCACCGTAAACTGATACCTTGCGGAATTACTTACAGCTTCTCCGTCCTTCGTCCAGCGCAGGAACTCATAACCTGCCGCCGGCACAGCCTCCAGCGTCACCAGAGAACCGGAACGATACTTTCCGGCGTAGCGTACACTGCCGCCATTCGCGGGAACCGCCTCTGCCGATACCGTCACATCAAGAACCTCAGCAGACCATTTGGCGTAAAGCTCCATATCTCCTGTTACGGTATCCCGATCAAAGTTCCATTGTCTCGTATAACCCGGATCCGTATACCATCCCTCGAACACCGCCAGATCTTTCACCGGAACCGCCGGCTTCGGCGCATGGCCGCCGTAAGCGACTGTTCTTGCAAATGACGCCGGATTGCCTCCCATGGAATAATAAGTAACCGTATACTGATTGACGCGCCATCCGGCATAAAGCGTCGTGTCCTGCGTATAAACTGTATTCCCATTGATCTGGGTGGATGTATCCGGTTCCGTCCCCTCCGCGGGTCTGTTCTGGTACCATCCGATAAAGGTATATCCGGTTCTGGACGGCACAGGAAGCGCATCCGTCAGCCTGCCCATCGTGGTAAGCATCGGCGCTGCGTTCGTCCAGCCTCCGTTAGCATCAAAGGAAACTGTATACTTGGTCTGATGCACCGTTACATTCGCGGTATTCTGCGCCATCTTCACGCCTTCCGGCAGCACGCATTCAGCGCTGACAATCAGTTTCTCCAGCTTCTCATCGCCGCCGATGCTCAGAATCCCGCCGGTCAGAGCCGTATTCTTCACCGGCTGATAACCGGCAATGCCGGACGAAAGACTCCAGCTGGTCTTCAATATCTCCGTCGCGTCCGCCTCGGGATAAACGCCGTCCGCGGTCATCACGGAGAACGAAACCTTCTGTCCTATGTCCGCGAGAACACTCCGCGGACTGACAGCAACAGCCTTCAGCGTCCTTGGCTCCGCCTTCAGATAACGGTAAACCGTTGTCGGAACTTTAAGCTGCTTCGTATCACCATTCACACGGAATTCCGTCACAACGCCGCCTTCCGTCTTCTGCTCGTTGCCGATAACCACATAATCGCCGTCATAGACGCCGTCGAAGGACAGATCCGCGTCGATAGCCGCCCGGTCTCCTCTGGCCGTCACCTTCGCGCCGCCGCTGATCGTGATGCTGCTGCCGGCGCCGCCTCTGCTGCCCGTGCCGATTCCTGACGCTCCCGTGCCGCCTGTCGCCGTCACAGTGCCGCCCTTGATCTCAATCGTTCCGATCGGAGAAGAGGCACCGCCGCCGATTCCTGCTCCGCCGGTGATCTCAGCTCCCTCTACTTTATAACCTGTAACCGCCGAGCCGCCTGTCGCGTTAACCGTTCCTCCGTTAATAATGATATGGCTGCCATTGCTTCCGGCACCGATACCAGGGCCGTCGCCGATTCCTTCAGCGGTAACGCTGCCCCCATTGATCGTGATCACAGAACCCAGGCCTCCGCTGCCAGTTCCAATGCCCGCACTTCCATATATGGTCTCAGAACTCAGGCCGCTCGCAGGACCCGCGTATACCGAGCCGCTGTTGATCGTAATATCCCCGGAGGTTCCAGTTACACCGCCGGAAGCTCCGCCTCCGATCGCGGCGTAGGCGGAAGACCTGCTGTAAGCCTTCAGCGTCCCTCCGGTCTTATCCTGACCGTAAATCGTAAGCGACGCTCCCTCTACGACGCAGATACCTCTGTTCGCCGTCAGTGTGGCGCCCCTGCCAAGAACCAGTTTAACATCCCCTTCCATGACCTCAATCCGGTCATTGAACGTCTGACTGTCCTTCAGATAATACCACATATCCGCATCCGTGGAATTTGTCCATTTGTACTCTTTTGCGGAAACCGTTTTGATATGCTCCTGTCCCACCAGATCGTAATGCGGAGTGCCGTCCGCGTCCATATAGGGAATCGAACCGCACTCGGCACACTGATACATACAGGGCTTGCCTTCCACGGCTTCCACATAACCGCACGTTCCATCATGCTCCCCTCTCTCGTGGGGGCAGTTCAGCACCTTCTGCTTCGCTCCATTACCGGGAGTCGCCTGCGACGGCGTCGCAGCATCCACTTCGATATAGCAGTCATCCGTATGCTTGTGTTCACATACATGACCCTCTACCGGCGCCACATAACCGCAGCTGCTGTCATGAACCCTGTGATGCTCGCAAAGCCCGGTCCCCTGCAAAGGCTCTTCCGCATACACGGTAACGCCCATACCAGTGACTGTAAGGGCCATGCTGAGCAACACCGATAAAGCCTTCCTGATGCCCTTCTTCATCCTGAATTCCTCCTTCTAAAAAGATATGATCTATAAAAAATACAATGATACTTCTACACCTATTATTATATATGCCCCCCCGAAATGTCAATCTGTTTTTTATGCTTTTTTCCGGGCATCTCTCTTCATTCTGCGGACCCGGTTGATATGCCGCTCGAAATCACCGTTTTCGATCAGTTCCGCCAGAACATACTGCAGATAGGTCGGTACCGTACACGCGTAGAACCCCAGCTTTTCCATAAATTCAGGAACCAGATGGCGGGGCAGCACCATATAGCCTGCGCGGAGCGACGGAGAGACCGTCTGGGAAAATGTATTCATATAGATCACATTATCGTCGGAAGATAAGGCGAACAGCGTCTCTTCCGGCTTCGTAAGCACCGAAAATTCAGATTCAAAGTCATCCTCCACCAGATATCTTCCCGGCTTCGCCGCCCAGCGGATATACTCGTGGCGTCTGGACGCCGACGCGGTCACACCGCTGGGGAAACTGCGGTACGGGGAAATATGCAGTACCTCAGCCCGGCTGGCTTTCAGCGCAGCGCTCTCGATACCGTCGCTGCCTAACGGCAGCTTCTCGATCCGCACATCACAGGCCCGGTAGACCTGCTCGATCTTCTTGTAAGACGGCGACTCAATGCCGTAGATCCGGCCGCGGCCCAGAAGCTCCACGATCAGGCCGTAGAGATACTCGGAACCGGAACCGATGACGATCTGTCCGGCGTCCGCTGTGATCCCCCGGCTTCTGTCCAGATACCGGCTGATCGCTCCGCGAAGTTCCAGTATTCCCAGATTCGGCGACCGGTTCAGGATCTCCTCCCCACAGTCGGAGATCACCTTGCGCATGGCCCTGGAAAGCACTGAAAATGGAAATGCGGGAAGCGTTCCCGCCGCCGGCTGCCCCTCCTGGCCAGCTTCTCCCATCCCGGGCTGTGACCATTTCTCCGGGGCTGACACATGCAGAGATCTGACTGCCGGCTGCCTTTCCTGTGCGCCGGAATTATCCGGAGACGAGGTGAAGCCGTCGTCCACCCGAAAGATCACGTAATACCCGCTCCGCTGTCTCGCCTCCACATATCCTTCGTCATCAAGCAGCGCGTAAGCATGCTCCACAGTTACCGTACTGAGTCCAAGCTCCCCGGCAACGACCCGTTTGGACGGCAGCTTGCCGCCGCAGGGATAAATCCCGCGCACAATATCATCGCGAAGCTGCCGGTATAACTGCAGATAAGCCGGGGCCGGATCATCCCGGTCTATCAGGTATCTTATCATTTTCACACACTCCCGTGTCCTTCTCTTTTGCATTGATCATATCCGTTTCTTCCCTGATCGTCAAGCCGAATCCGCTCTCAGTGATGATCGTCGTCATGATCGTCGTCATGATCGCACTCCCACTTGCGGAAGGCGCCGCTGTAACCGTCGATCTCGAATTCGTATTCCATGCCTCCGTAATAGATCTTGCCCTCGTACTCGATCCGTCCGTCCTCCCGGTCTGTCTCAAATTCCGCGATATCATTTACCGTCGCGCCAGGCACCTGCTGCAGCGCCAGCGCTTTTGCGTCGTCGGCGCTTAAGTTGTTCGTCACTGTATACGGAGCAGAAGCATTGCCCTTCGGCGCCTCCACATCGTATTTAATCACCGCGCCTGTAAAGGCGTCGATCTCATAATCATACTCGGTTCCGTCATTCCCGTAGAATTCCACGTCGTAGATCTGTTTTCCGTCGTCACGGTCCAGTTCCGCTTTCATAAATGTGATCATCTGCGAATCGGACAGTCCCGCATGGGCCAGGGCCTTTGCTTTCGCTTCCTCCACGGTAAGCTTCGCACTGCCGGCGGCGGCTGCCTGCGTGGTCTGCTGCTGCGCAGTCTCTCTGTCCTTATCCACGCTGAGTATCGCCCCGGTCGCGGCATCCACTTCATAATCATATTCTGTCATATCGTTTCCGTAGAATTCCACATCATAGACCTGTTTGCCGTCATCCCAGTCCAGTTGCGCCTTTATAAATGTAACCTCGGATGCAGACAAGCCCGCATGGGCCAGGGCTTTCTTCTTCGCTTCCTCTGCAGTCAGCTTCGTGTTGTCGGCCGCCGCTGCCTGCGTCGTATTGTTTACCGCAGACTGCGCCGCACCGTTTACCACCGCCGCCTGCGTCGGCCGCTGCGCGGCTCCTCTGTCCTTATCCACGCTGAGTATCGCCCCGGTCGCGGCATCCACCTCATAATCATATTCCGTCATATTGCTTCCATAGAATTCCACATCATAGACCTGTTTTCCATCGTTCCAGTCCAGTTTCGCTTTAATAAATGTAACCTCGGATGCAGACAATCCCGCATGAGCCAGCGCTTTCGTCTTCGCTTCCTCTGCAGTCAGCTTCGCAGCACTTCCACTGTCCGATTTCTTCACCGCGGCCGTCGTTGCGGAAACTGCAGTCCCAATCGTTTTCGCCGCAGCCGTAGATGTTTCCACTCCAGAGTTCGCCGCAGCCGCAGTCGTTTCCATTTCGGTTTCCGCTGCCGCCGCAGTCGTTTCCGCTTCGGTTTCCGCCGCAGCCACAGATGTTTCCATTTCAGCTTCCGCTGCCGCCGCAGTCGTTTCCGCAGCAGCCACATCAGCAGCATCTCCCGCGGCACTCTCGATCACCTTGCCGGTCAGGGCTTCGATATCATACCGGTAGGTATTCCCATTTTCATCGGAAAACTCCACCCGGTAATAATCCATGCCGTTTTTCGTCGCCATATCCACACTGTTGATCTTCACCTGGCTCTCGTCAAGTCCGACCTCCGCAAGGATCTGTTTCTTCGCGGCGTCTGCTCCGATATAAGCCATCTTTCCCTGTCCCTGGGCGCAGCCGCCAAGAAGCAGCGCAGCCGCTGCCAACACACAGAACATTCCGTTTCTCTTACTGTTATTCTTCATAATTAAAAATCCCCCTTCTCTATTTTCTGATCTTATTGTAAACGGGGATTATGAAATCTACATGAAATTGAAAAAATTATTTATTCGAAAATTAATTTGAATTTTTCATTTGAAATACTACTTTAGAATTGATATACTGAAAATACCAATTAATAATTTACTCACCCCAAAAATCAATACTCTCCTGCGTTCTCAGCCTCCCTCCGAACATTTTCCGGATTATATTTTCGCGTTCATTATAGACATCAACCACAAAAACAGTGTCTCCGGCAAACTTATAAAATATATATTCATACCCGATATGCAATACTCTATAATCTGTATGTATGCTCAACAGATCCTTCACAGACGGTCCTCTAAGCGGATATCTTTGCAGACTTCGGATTTCCTTTATAATTCCCGAAACTATTCTTTGTGCCGTCGCAGGGCCATTTCGAACGCCAATCTGTCTTTTCAGTTCTCTCAGCTTGTCCCTTGCAACCGGGGTATATTTCAATTTATAACTCAATTGCTCGACACCCCCAATTCTTTCTCTAAATTATCAGCGTCAATCCATCCCTCTTTTTCAGCCTGCTCCTCCGCTTTCTGCAAATTAGACAACAAAATATAGGCGGCTTTATACTGATCAAGTTCATCTATCTCCGCCATCGTAAGAATTCCATATTCACCATGTCCGTTCCGTGTAAGATATACACGTCTTGCAGAATCTACTTCTTTCAACACCTCTGTATAATTTCGCAGATCAGAAATAGGTTTGATATTCGGCATAACATACCTCCTTACATGCTGAATATATTATACGCTGGCCAAAGGCAAAATACAAGCAAAATTTGCATGTTAATTAACATGTTTTTTCAGCGGCTTTTTTCTTTTCAAAATCCAAAAGTTTCCGGCAAATACGCCGGCAGATGCAGCGTAAAGACGCTCCCCGCCTCCGGCGCGCTTTCAAGCGACATGGATCCGTCATGCAGCCGGGCGATCTGGCTTACCATGGCGAGCCCCAGGCCAGCGCCGGAAGATTCGCCGCGGGACGGATCTACCTGATAGAATCTCTGCCAGATCTTCTCCTGATATTCCGCGGGGATACCGATGCCATCGTCGCGCACCTTAAGAAGAACTTCTCCGTTCTCCGCAGACACAGATACCCACACATGGCCGCCCGGCCTGCCGTATTTGAAACCGTTATCGATCAGATTCCGCAGGAGGCGGGTCAGCAGATCCGCGTCGCCGCGAACCACAGAAAAATCATGGCGCATGTCCGATTCCCCGGTGCGCATGGTATTTGAGGCTCCGGCATTTTCCACGCTGACAAACTGCAGCCGCTCCTCCCCATACTCTGCCGCCATCTCCTCCACCACGCTCTCCGCAAGCGCCGTCAGATCTACCTCCGCCATCTCCGGCAGTTCCGTCCCCTGCTCCAGCCGCGTCATGCTGAGGAGCTGCGTGATCAGTTCCGACATTTTCACGGTCTGCCGGTGGATCATTTCCAGAGTCTCCTTCCGCTCCTCCGCCGTCTCGTCGTATTTCATGCCGTACTCGCAGGCGCCCTTGATGATGGACACCGGCGTGCGCAGCTCGTGGGAGGCGTCGGCGGTAAACTGGCTCTCCGCCTCGAAGGACCGCTCCAGCCGCTCAAACAGGCTGTCAAATGTCTCCGCCAGCCGCGAGAACTCGTCCTTTCCCGGCGGCAGCCCGATCCGCCGCGACAGATCCTTCGCCTCGCTGATAGCCGACGCAGTCGCGCTGATCTGATCCAGAGGCCGGAACGACCGCCGTACGATCACGTAACCCCCTACAGCAGCCAACAGGATGAACAGCGGCAGAGCCACCGCCGCCATACGGAGGATATTGTTCGCCGCATACCGGTCCTCCGGCAGCTCCAGAAGCCCCCGCAGCCACACGCCGTCCTCCCAGCCGGACGGGATCCACAGATCCAGCATCAGATACCGGTTTCCTCCCGCGGAAACGGTCCGCAGACTCCCATTTTCAAAAGACTCATCCGTGGAAAACGCCACCGGAAGCTGCCCGGCCATCAGCGCGCCGCCGCGGCTGTAGACCAGTGTGGATACGCCGCCCACAGAAAACTGAAACCCGCCGCCGATCTGCAGCCTGCCGTCTGTATAAGCGATCCGGGACGCATTGTCCCGCATGGTCTGGCTCAGCTGGTTCATGGATGTCCGCGTAGTCACGGAGCGGCTGATGGTCAGCATGAACATCAGAAGAAGACCTGACAGCAGCGCCATCAGGAGCGTCAGCCACAATGTGATCTTCCATTTGACCGAGCGGTTTCTTATGATCTTCATATTTGCATCCTCTCCGTGTTCCCAATCGCTTCTGTCGAATATCGCCGCCGGCGCGCCGCGCAGGTTCTTAGGTCTCTCACGCCTGTTCCCGCAGCACCCAGCCCACGCCGCGGATCGTATGGATCAGCTTCTTCTCAAAGCCGTCGTCAATCTTCCTGCGCAGCCGGCTGATATAGACGTCGATATTATTCGAGTTCCCCGAATACTCATAGTTCCAGATCTTATCTTCCATCTGCTCCCGGGACAGCACAATGCCCTGGTTGCGGATCATGTACTCCAGGATCGTATACTCCTTCGGCAGCAGCGCAATTTCCACGCCGTCCCGCGCGGCCGTCCTGCGCTCTGTGTCCACCGACAGCCCCGCATAGCTTAAGACGTTGCTGCGGCTGCCCGCCCGCTTCCTGGTCATCGCCCGGATTCGGGCCAGCAGTTCGTCGAAATCAAAAGGCTTTACCAGATAATCGTCCGCCCCCATATCCAGTCCCTTCACCCGGTCGGCCACCGCGTCGCGGGCCGTCAGAAACAGCACCGGCACGTCGCTGCCCTGCTGCCGCAGGCGGCTTAATACCTGATAGCCGTCCATTTTCGGCATCATGATATCCAGGATCAGCGCGTCGTACTCCGCGCCGCCCGCGTAATCCAGCGCTTCCTCGCCGTTAAAGCAGCCGTCCACGCTGTAGCCCGCCTTCGTCAGCGTCTTCACGATCAGGCGGTTCAAATCCTTCGCGTCCTCCGCCACCAGAATTCTCACAGTTTCTCCCTCCCTGCGGCATCGGTGATATCGATTGCAGGCAATCTCAGCTTTTTCGCCGGAATGCTCCTGCATTTCCGATCCCGTTTATATTATACTGCATCTGATAATTTCAGCGCAATTGGTTTTTATATCTGCTTTTACTATACGGCCCAACGCCCAAAGCTTTCCTGCTGATATAAAAACTGCTTCTCCGAACATCCAGCCGAAGAAGCAGTTCCTGATTTTCATGTGAACAGGACGCCAGCGGCGCCCCCCGCATCATTCATCCCAGTTGTGATAAACCGCCTGCACGTCGTCATCGTCGTCCAGCATATCCAGGATGCGGTTCAGTTTCTTAAGGTTCTCCTCGTCGGTGACCTCCACCCAGGTCTGGGGGATCATGGTCACTTCCGCCTCCAGCATCGGAATGCCGGCCGCCTCCAGCGCCTCGCGGACCGCGCTGAAATCATCGGGATCCGTATAGATCTCGTAGCTCTCGTCCTCCTCGGCGAAATCCTCCGCACCGGCGTCAAGGGCCGCCATCATCAGCTCATCGGCGTCCATCTCGCACTCTTCCTTGTCCACGATGATCTGTCCCTTCTTATCAAATAAGTAGGACACGCTTCCCTGGGCGCCTACGTTGCCGCCGCCCTTGGTGAACGCGGCGCGGACATTGGCCGCAGTACGGTTCTTATTGTCAGTCAGGGTATCCACGATAATCGCCACACCGCCGGGGCCGTAGCCTTCGTAGGTAAGACTCTCGTAATTGACGGAATTGGCATCGCCGGCCGCCTTCTTGATGCCGCGGTCGATGGTGTCGTTGGGCATGTTGTTGGCCTTCGCCTTGGCGATGGCGTCGCGCAGCTTGGAGTTGCTGGCCGGGTCGGCTCCGCCTTCCTTGACGGCGACAGCGATCTCACGGCCGATGATCGTGAAAATCTTGCCCTTGGCAGCGTCGTTCTTCTCCTTCTTGCGCTTGATATTGGAAAACTTCGAATGTCCTGACATGGAATAACACTCCTTTTCTTTCTGCACTTGCTCTCAATGCTTTATCGTTACAGCCGGCACCCTCCGGCATACCTGATTTATCTTAACACTGATTCCGCCGTCTGGCAAGTGCAAATTGCGCGTCAGTCCGGCAAAATTCCGCGTCCTCGCACCAGACAGTTCCACCATCGGCCGTCTGCGTACCAGAAACGCCGCCATCAATCATCCTCATACCGGAAATAGTCGAAATCCGCCGCCTTCCGGCTGCCGCAGCCGCCGTTATTGGCGTAGATCCCCACCAGAGTCCCCGTATGGCGCTTCCTGTCGTCCGGCACTCCCTCGTCGCAGAGATAGATACAATTTTCCAGAACGCCGGCCGTCTCCCAGCGCTCTCCGTCGCAGCTGTAGGAAAATGTCCTCGCAAGCCCCTTCACTTCCACCGCAATCCATACCGGTCCTTCCGGCAGATCCTTCACCTCCGCGATCAGCTCCTCGCCGTGGTTCCGATTGATGACCAGCTGCAGTTTCCGGCCGCCTTCCCAGCAGACCGCGCAGCGGGCGTAGGTGGCCGTACTGTAATAGCAGGTAAGACCGGCCTGTTCCCCGTCACGGTCCGGCGAAAATTCAAGCTTTGTCTCCGCCCGGTAACTGAGCTCCTGCTCTCGCCGAAGCAGCGTATTCTTCGCCCGGCGCTCGAACAGCTGCCCGTCCCCGGTCCAGATCCGCAGATATCCCGGCCGCTCCGTCAGGGACCAGGAACCGTTGTCCGGATTGCGGACAAACTCCCATTCCAGATTCAGAGTATCACCCTCGAAATCGTCGAACAGATTCCTCTCGAAAATGCACTCCGGCAGATCCGGCGCGGTCTGCGCAAGGCTCGGCCCCCGGCCCTCATTGACCACGAACCAGCCGTCCTCCGTCCAGCGGACCGGATCCATGGCCGTCTCCCTGCCCACGGTAGTATAGCGGCCCCCGTTGGGACGTCCGCAGAGATAATAGCACCACCACTGACCGTTCTGATCCTGAACCAGGGTTCCGTGGCCCGATCTCTGGATCGGCGCCTCCGGATCCTTCTGGCGCATGACCGGATTGTACGGCGACGGCTCATACCCGCCGAACAGACTGCTGCTCCTGCCCACATTGATCCCATGGCCGTAGCCGGTCCCTCCTTCCGCCACGATCACATAGTAATAGCCGTCTTTTTTCAGGATATGCGGGCCTTCCGAACACCGCTCGCCGGTTCCGTTCCACACCGTGCGGCTCTCTCCCGCCAGACGCAGGCTGTCCGGGGAAAGCGGCACCGCCTGGGCGCCCGCCGCCGTGATCAGATACCGGCTGCCGTCCTCATCCACGAAATGGGACGGATCGATGCTGTCCACCTCCAGGCACACCGGCTTGCTGTACGGCCCCTCCGGCCGGTCGGCCACCATGACAAGCTGGCGGCGCAGCACGTTATTGCCCCGCGTCCCGTCGCCGTTTAGGCGCAGCGGCGCGAAAATGTAGAATTTTCCGTCTATGTAGGAGATATCCGGGGCCCAGATCCCGTGGGAATCCCGGATATCGCTTAAGTCCAGCCATTCCGGATTCGTGATCGCGTGTCCCACGATATGCCAGTGGACCATGTCCCTGGAATGGGAAATAGGGATGGCCGGGAAATACTGAAAGCTGGAATTGACCATGTAAAAATCGTCCCCGACGCGGATCACCGACGGATCCGGGAAAAAGCCCCGCTGAACCGGGTTATGGTAGATTCTGGGTTCGCTCATGACGCATTTCCTCCTTTTTATCTGATTGTTTTCAAGAATTCTGTTCTGCCTCTGCCTGCCGCGTCTCTGGAACATATAATCCATCTTGGGCCGTCATTCTTCCGGAACACGAATTCTTTCAGACCGTCTTTCTTCTGAAATACGGTCACACTTTAGGTTCCATTCTTTCAAAAACACAGCCGCACTTCAAGCTTGGACGCTCTTTACACTATGTAAGCAGTTCCAGGCTCACTCTCAGCGCGCAGTCCACCCGCTTCTGCAGGTCGTCGTCGATATGGCAGATCTTCTCCCTCAGGCGCTGCTTGTCAATCGTGCGCAGCTGCTCCAAAAGGATCACCGAATCCTTCACCATATCGCATTTGCGGGTATCCAGTTCCACATGGGTCGGCAGCTTCGCCTTGTTCATCTTGGACGTGATCGCCGCACAGATCACCGTGGGGCTGTGTTTATTGCCAACATCGTTCTGTATGATCAGGACCGGCCGCACGCCGCCCTGTTCCGAGCCGACCACCGGCCGCAGATCCGCGTAATAGATATCGCCGCGTCTGATTATCATATCATTTCACTCTCCGTCTGTCTCATTCATACCGGCCATGTTCCCTGTCCGGGAAATGGTCTATATAACCAGTATTTACAGATTTTCGCCGCCTATACAAAGAACTGTTTCGCGGTTCTTTGCCGGCGCGCCTGTGTATGGCGTTGTCAGCGGCGTGATGAATGAGATACCGTTCTGTAATTATGATATGAAACGAACTCGAATTACGTTAAATCTTCTGCCGGTCCGTTCATGACTGGCAGACTGCCTTGGAAACTGTCGCCGACAGGCTGACTGGGAACCCGTCCGGATCACTGCCGATCTTCAGCATTATGCTGCGAAAATCAATCGGCTTAAAAGGCGATGAAATCTTCATACACATCCGTAAAATAATCTTTCGTCCCGACTATCCGGCCGTCCCGTACATAGACCCGCGGCACCCTCTTGCCGATATCGCAGACGATCTCATAATGGAACCCTCCGCCGGTACGCGCCAGTTCCTCCACCGTGATCCGCTCCTCCCCGTCGCGGCCGATCAGTGTCACCGGATCGTCCACGCAGACGCCGGGGATGTCAGTCACGTCAACCATAAACTGATCCATGCAGACCCGGCCCAGGATCGGAGCCCTCTTTCCGCGGATCAGGACGCATCCTTTGCCTGACAGATTCCGCGGATAGCCGTCGCCGTAACCTACTGGAACCGTCGCAACCTTTGTTGTGTGTTCTGCCTTGAAAGTTCCGCCATAACTGACCTCTGTTCCGACCGGTATGTCCTTAACATAGGTTACAAAACTGTGCAGGGACATGACCGGACTAAGCTTCACCTCCGTCTGCGCCACCTCGTCCGACGGATACATGCCGTAGATGGAGATTCCGGCCCGCACCATATCCCAGTGGGTCTCCCCCAGCTCGATGATCGCGGCGCTGTTGGCCACATGGTGGATCGGAACCGTAAGTCCTTCCGCCTCAGTCATTTCGATAAAACGCTGGTATTTCTCCCACTGTCTCATGGCCGATGCTTTGTCTGTCTCATCGGCCCTTGCAAAATGTGTGAAAATACCTTCCACGCTGATACCCGGCAGCCGTGCGATGGCAGCCGCCAGACTGGCCCCTTCCTCATCGCAGGGCAGTCCGATCCGGCTCATGCCGGTATCTACTGCCAGATGAATGTATGCGCAGACCGGAAGATCGGCGCTGCCAGCCGCCGCTTCTCCCCGCTCACGGTTTAGTTCCATAACCGCTTCCGAAAGCGCCTCCGCCTGCTCCATCGTAAATATGGTCGGCCGAATACCGTATTGCACCAGCTCCCGGCTGTGACTCGGATGAGTAACGCCTAGTATCAGGATCGGCTTTTTGATTCCGTGCAGCTGCAGGTTTCTCGCTTCCTCGATCGTCGCCACCGCGTAACCCGCCACATACGGATCAATGGCCTGCGCCACCGGCACGGCGCCGTGACCGTAACCGTCGGTCTTCACCACGCCGATCATCCGCGCGCCGTCCTTCAGACTGGCCCGCATAGCCTGCATATTATGAATCGCCGCGTCCAGATCGATCCGGGCGAAGACTCTTGTATACTCCTCCATCTCCGATTGCCTCCTGCCATACAAATATTCGCTGCACATAAAGCCGCTGTCCTGCCGCTCAAATATCACAGCGAGCCGCGGCCCTTCCTATCTCGTCCGCCAGCTCCCGCGCCAGCATTCCATGACTTCCGTTCCGCTCCCGGATCCGGTCGCCGGCCGCACCATGCAGATATACCCCCAGCGCCGCCGCGTCCCAAGGCTCGCAGCCCTGGGCCAGAAGCCCGGCGATCACGCCGGTCAGCACATCGCCGGAACCGGCCTTCGCCATACAGCTGTTGCCGCTTGTATTTACATAGATCTGTCCGTCGCGGCCGCAGACTACGGTGGCGGCGTCCTTCAGCACGCAGACAATGCCGTATTCCAGGGAATACTCCGCGGCGGCCGCCACGATATCCTCCCGCAGCTGCTCCATCGTCAGTTCCGTCAGCCGCGCCATCTCGCCCATATGAGGCGTCACGATAATATTTTCCGTAAAATACTGGGCCAGTTCCGGGTACCGGGCCACCGCGTTCAGCCCGTCCGCATCCAGCACCATGGGCACATACGCGTTCATCAGAAACGCCCGCATCAGTTCATAGACTCCCGGTCCCTGACCGATGCCCGGCCCCAGCACGATCACATCCGCCCAGGCGCATTCCTTTTCCACTTTCTGGTAAAAATCTTCCGGCTCCTCCTCCATCTCATCCGTCCGGTAAGTCGCCAGGATCGCCTCCGGCAGAAGCTGCTGCATGGTCTGCCGGTTTTTCTCGTCGGTCAGGATCTTCACCAGACCGGCGCCCATGCGGTAAGCCGCCAGCGCGCTGAAATAGGCCGCTCCGCCCATATTCTCAGAGCCGGCCACCACCAGTACCTTCCCGAAGGTGCCTTTATTGCTGTATTCCGGCCGCGGCGGGACAAGATTCAGATCTTCCGGTCCAAATGTAACCGCCACAGGCTCCTCGCCTTCCAGCATCCGGATGCTGTCGGCCGCGAAGCCGATGCCGCATACCTTCACCTGTCCGCAGTATTCGCGGCCCGGATAGAGGACGCTTCCCAGCTTCCGCCATCCAAATGTCACCGTCACATCGGCCCGGACAGCCGCCCCCATGATCTGCCCGCTGTCGCTGTGGATGCCGGACGGCATATCCACGGCCACTACCTTAGACGCGCCGGCATGTTCCATCATATGGAGTACTTCCAGATATTCGCCTTCCACCGGCCGGCTTAATCCCACGCCGAAGACCGCGTCGATCAGGATGTCGCATTTCCCCGGCAGGAAATCCTTCCACTCAACAACCTGCATTCCCAGGTTCTCCGCTATGCGGCGCTGCATGTGAAACTCCTCGGTGCCGCGCTGCGGGCTGCCGGCAATGAGGATTGTAACCTCATAACCTTTATTGTGCAGTATGCGGCCTGCAGCTATGCCGTCCGCGCCGTTATTGCCGGTTCCGCAGACTGCCAGGATATGCGGGGAACCTGCGGACAGGTTACCATGACTAATATGCCTCATTGATGTCTGGTCCTGCATCACGCCCGCGCACCCATTCGGCCCGACAGGCGGCTCAACCCCTTTCGCCATACCTGCCGCCAGCTCCTCCACTGCGTCCGCCACCGCCAGCGCAGCCCGCTCCATCAGCACCACCGACGGAATCCCCACCGTCTGGATCGTATACCGGTCAATGGCTTTCATCTGACTCCCCGTTACAAGATACCGCATATTGCTCCCCCTTTCCACATTCAGCCGTCCTGCGCCATCATCGGCGGCTGCCCGGCATTCGGCCGCCTGCGCCGGTCATTGACAGCCGCCGCGGCTTCGAATCCCGCACTGCTGCGCCGGCCGCCTCCTCCGCGGCATTCTATCTCTCCGCCACCGCGAACGCCGGCTGCCGCCCCCGCGGCATTCTAACTCTCCGCCACCGCAAACGCCGCCGCGTACTCCTTCGTATTTGTGATCGACACATGAATGCGGCTGATCCCCAGTCTCTCCGCCTGTTCCTTCGCTCCGCCGTACAATCTCACATACGGCTTGCCCAGCTCATCCCGCAGCGCCTCGATATCGCCGGGCATAAACCCGCGGAATCCGGTTCCCAGCGCCTTGGCTACAGCCTCTTTCACAGCAAAATCGCCGGCAAGACGGGATACCTTCTCCCCCGCCTGCCGGCGTTCCTCCTCCGTATAGACGCGTTCCACAAAAGCCTGTTTCTCACAGGCCTTCCGCACCCGCTCCATCTCAACCATATCCATACCGATTCCAATGACCATATCCCGCTCCTGTCCGTCCGCACTCTCCGGCAGAACCGGATCTCCGTCTGCCGCAGGCAGCCGGCTGACCGCAGACCGCTCATTCGGAGAACGAACCATTTCCGTCGTCTTCCATGCTGCACACACGGTAGGACAGCCGCATCAGGCTCTCCGACAGATGCACATTCTCCACGACCACGCCTTCCGGCACCACCAGATCCGTATGGGCAAAATTCCAGATTCCCTTGATCCCGGCCTTCACCAGACGATCCGCCACCTCCGGCGCGTGGGTCTTAGGCATTGTGATCGCGGCGATCTGCACGTCATTATTCCGGATAAAATCCTCCAGTTCCTCCATCGCGCGGATCCTGATGCCGCGGACGGACCTTCCAATCATCTCCGGATCAATATCAAACATACCGCTGACAATAAAACCTCTCCGTTCAAAATTCGCGTAATTGGCAATAGCGCGTCCCAGGTTGCCGGAACCGACGATGATCATATTATGCCTGCGGTCAACGCCCAGGATACGGCCGATCTCGTCGTAGAGATACTGCACATTATAACCATAGCCCTGCTGCCCGAAGCCGCCGAAATTGTTCAGATCCTGCCGGATCTGGGAAGCGGTGACCTTCATCCTGCGGCTCAGCTCGCCGGATGAGATCCGCTCCACGCCTTCCCCCAAAAGCTCGCCCAGATAGCGGTAGTATCTCGGAAGTCTCATAATGACCGCCTGCGAGATTTCCCTGCGTTCCATGATGCCTCTCCCTTCTGTCCAGGTTTCTTCTATTATACCGGGCGGGGACAGAGATTGTCAAACTTTTATCGAATTGTTTTGAATATAATACATATGCGCCGGCGGTTTCCGCAAGCGGAGCCTCCGGCGGCAGATGTATCTCTAGCTACGCGCCGGGCACCTCGAAAACGCTTCGCGTTGCCTCGCGAAAAAAAGAGCTGCTTTGCGGAAGACGGCTTTTCCGCAAAGCAGCATGAGCTACACCTGGCTAATCGGCTTTATCCTCTGTATAACTTTCTTCCCTTTTTCGGCAGAACATTCTGTACATAGTAGGAATACAGTCTCTCTGCGTTGGCAAACAGAGTTAAGCCCTGTCTGTCGTCGTCCGACTGCCATGTGTGCCAATCATTGTAATAAATCCCGCCTGTGAAAAATGTCATCATGATCTTCTCCTCCTCCAAAAATGTGTCTTTGCTGCAAAGACATCTGTATTTGTATCGCTTGCGCTTTTGTTATCCTTAATGATTTTATTATAATACAAATATTTTCAAAGTAAATAGTGGCAGAGTTTAAAACAATCTGCTATAATATGTATTGTCAGTACATATTTTTCCAGATGAAAGGGAGAAATCACCATGGCAGTTACACTAAAGAAGCTTTACAAAGAGAATTCTTCGACCTTCAAGCTGTCGCTGAGAGCCGGACAGGACGGTCTTGGGAACGTGGTAAGCTGGGTCTATATGCTGGAAGACGAGTTCATTATCCCCTATTTCCACGGAGCGGAGCTGGCTGTGACCACCGGCATGAAATGCGCGGCGGACAGCGGGTGGCTCCTCGGCCTGATCCGCCGCCTGCGGGAGAACAATGTAGCCGGTCTCGTCGTCAACACCGGCAAATTCGTCCTGAATCTTCCCCAGGAGGTCGTCGATTACTGCGACGCCAATGATTTTCCGGTCTTTACCATGCCCTGGGAGATCCGGATCACAGATATGCTCCAGAGTTTCTGCGTACAGATCATGAATGACCAGCAGGAAGGCGTGATCCACGACAGGGCCATGCGCGACGCGATCCAGAAGCGGGAGAATGTAACCGAATACACTGATACCCTCGGACGTTACTACGATCTTGACGGCCCGTTCACAGTCTTCTGCGTCTATCTGAAGCAGCAGAGCCAGGCTGCCATTGAAGAAAATATGAACCGCGAATATCTTCTGGAGACCCGCATCCGCCGCTTAAAGCAGGCGCGGGAGCTGTCCAACGTACATATCGGCATTTTAAACTACGAAAGCTATCTGCTTCTGGTCCTCAATAACGCGCCGGAACCGATGATCCGCCAGATCAAGGATCTGATCCTGGAGACCTACGCGGACGCGGCGAAGGCCCGGCAGATCTTCGTCGGCGTCGGTATCGGGGTGAACGGCCTGGAACATATCGACAAGAGCTACAACCGGGCCGCCACGGCCATGCGCATGGCTATGTATCAGAACACGCCGGCAGTCCGCTTTGAGGACATGGGCATTTATAAGATCCTTTTCTCCGTGAAGGACGACGAGATCCTCTATTCCTACGCCGACGAGATCCTGGCGCCGTTGGACCAGTACGACCAGAAGAACCACGCCTACATCGATCTGCTGAAGACCTATATCCATGAGGACCGCAGCCTGGCCGGCACGGCGGAAGCCCTGTATATGCACCGGAACACGGTGAACTACCAGATCCAGAAGATGAAAGAGCTTCTGAACTCGCCGCTCAAGACCGTGGAAGATCTGCTGCCCTTCCAGGTAGCGCTGGCGATCCGGGATATGCAGAAGCATTCCAAATGAAAGCGTCCGCTCCTGTTTTTCCCGAAAGTATGAAAATGAAAGTGCCGAAAACACTTGCAAATAAATCTTATGCGCTCTATAATAATCTTGTCCGCCGGTTCTGGGAGGAGCGCGGCTTCGGCTGTGTCGGAGGTGTCCGGTCTCACACTGATTATCCCGGGAACACGCTCCGGCCGGCGGACATTTTCATGCCGCGCTGATGCGGCATTTTTTGCGCTTTTTCAGCCCCTGTGTGCCGGATACAGAAACGCACTGACAACTCCCTCCCTGTATGCTGACGCAAAAAAACGGGGCGCCTTAAGCGCCCCTGACCCATGCTGCGGATCCATATCACTGTATTTTCTTCAGGAGATCGTCGATCTCATCCTTCCGCGCGATCACCATCAGATGCTGGTCCGACCGGATAATGTAATCCGCCGGCGGCAGGATACTGGCCTTTCCGCCGTTCTCCTTCGTTCCCAGCACCACCACCTGGTAGCGGTTGCGGATGTCCGACTCCCGCAGGCTCTTGCCCACCCATTCCGGCAGCGGCGTGATCTCGTAGATCGAATATTCCTCCGACACCTCGATATAATCGTAAACATGGTTGGCGCTGTAGCGCACCGCCTCCCTCTCCGCGATGTCCCGGTCCGGATAAATGACGTCGTCCGCGCCGTTGCGCAGCAGGAACTTGGCCTGGATATCGCGGCTGGCCTGACTGACCACATGGCGGGCGCCCATTTCCTTAAGCTGGCTGGTGATCTCCAGGCTGCTCTGGAAATTGGAGCTGATGCAGACGAAGCAGATATCAAAATTATCCACGCCCAGGCTCTCTAAAACCGTCGGGTTCGTACAGTCGCCGATCTTGGCGCTGACCACATAGGGAAGCATTTCCTCCAGATTCTCCTCCACCTGATCCACCAGCATGATCTGGTTGCCAAGCTCCGCCAGGTTGCGGCAGAGGTGCCTGCCGAATTTACCGCTTCCGATGATTAGAATTGATTTCATATGTTCTCCCTCCTATCCCACGCTGATCTGTTCCGCCGGATTCTGCACCTTCACCATCTTCCTCTGCTGCGTAAACGCCAGCGCAAAGGACATGCTTCCCAGCCTGCCGCAGTACATCAGGAAAATGATGATGACCCGCGACACCGGCAGCAGATCCCTGGTGATCCCGGTGGAAATTCCCACGGTACTGATCGCTGAAAATGTCTCAAACAGAATGTCTCCCATCGCGAACGGCTGAAACAGCATGATCAGGATCGCCGCCCCCAGCGCCAGCGCCGCGTTGATCGTAATGATCGCCGACGCGCGCCCGATGGCCGACTCCTCGA
>CANPZZ010000022.1 GCA_947589125.1 uncultured Lachnospiraceae bacterium | reverse complement strand
TGTCTCAGTTCATGGATCAGAATAATCCTCTGGCAGAGCTGACCAACAAGCGCCGTCTTTCGGCCCTGGGTCCCGGCGGTCTGTCCAGAGACCGTGCCGGATTCGAGGTCCGCGACGTACATTACACCCATTATGGGCGCATGTGCCCCATCGAGACTCCTGAAGGTCCGAACATCGGTCTGATCAACTCCCTGGCTACCTACGCCCGGGTGAATATCTACGGCTTCGTGGAGGCTCCCTACCGTGTGGTGGATAAGAGCGATCCGAGGAATCCGCGGGTAACCGATGAGGTGGTCTATCTGACTGCTGATGAAGAAGATAATTTCGTCGTGGCGCAGGCCAACGAGCCGCTGGATGAGGACGGACATTTTGTGAATAATAACGTCTCCGGACGTTTCCGCACTGAGACATCCGCTTTCCAGAAGTCCAGCGTGGATCTGATGGACGTGTCGCCGAAGATGGTGTTCTCCGTGGCTACATCCATGATTCCGTTCCTGGAGAACGACGACGCCAACCGCGCGCTGATGGGTTCCAACATGCAGCGTCAGGCTGTGCCGCTTCTGACTACCGAGGCGCCTGTGGTAGGTACCGGCATGGAAGGCAAGGCGGCCGTGGACTCCGGCGTCTGTGTGGTGGCGAAGAATGCCGGCGTTGTCGAACGGTCCGCTTCCAATGAGATCATCATCAGGAGAGACGCGGACGGCGTGCGCGACACCTATCATCTGACCAAATTTAAGAGAAGCAACCAGTCCAACTGCTATAACCAGAAGCCGATCGTCTACAAGGGAGACCATGTGGAGGCCGGCGAGGTCATCGCCGACGGTCCGTCTACACAGAACGGCGAGATCGCCCTGGGCAAGAATCCGCTGATCGGGTTCATGACCTGGGAGGGTTATAACTACGAGGATGCGGTTCTGTTAAGCGAGAAACTGGTGCAGGACGACGTTTATACGTCGGTGCACATTGAAGAATATGAGGCAGAGGCCCGCGATACCAAGCTGGGGCCGGAGGAGATCACCCGTGATGTCCCCGGCGTCGGAGAGGATGCGCTTAAGGATCTGGATGAGCGCGGTATCATCCGTATCGGCGCTGAGGTCCGCGCTCAGGATATCCTGGTAGGTAAGGTCACTCCGAAGGGAGAGACTGAACTGACTCCGGAGGAGCGGCTGCTGCGCGCCATTTTCGGCGAGAAGGCCCGCGAGGTCCGCGACACATCCCTGAAGGTTCCTCACGGCGCTTACGGTATCGTTGTGGACGCGAAGGTATTTACCCGTGAGAACGGCGACGAGCTGGCTCCCGGCGTGAACCAGACCGTGCGCATCTATATCGCTCAGAAGAGGAAGATCTCCGTCGGCGACAAGATGGCCGGCCGTCACGGCAACAAGGGCGTTGTGTCCCGCGTGCTGCCGGTGGAGGATATGCCGTTCCTGCCTAACGGACGTCCGCTGGACATCGTATTGAATCCGCTGGGCGTGCCTTCCCGTATGAACATCGGGCAGGTTCTGGAGACCCACCTGAGTCTGGCTGCCAAGGCCCTGGGCTTTAATGTCTCCACGCCGGTATTCGACGGCGCCAATGAGAAAGATATCATGAACGCCCTGGATATGGCGAATGATTATGTCAACGGCGAATGGGAAGATTTCCAGGAGAAGTACAAGGATTCCCTGGATCCATCCGTTATGGAGTATCTGGGGTCCCATCTGGAGCACAGAGAGCTCTGGAAGGGCGTTCCGATCACCCGCGACGGCAAGGTCCGTCTGCGCGACGGCCGTACCGGCGAGTATTTCGACAGCCCGGTCACGATCGGCCACATGCATTACTTAAAGCTTCATCACCTGGTGGACGATAAGATCCATGCCCGTTCCACCGGACCATACTCCCTGGTTACCCAGCAGCCCCTGGGCGGCAAGGCCCAGTTCGGCGGCCAGCGTTTCGGAGAGATGGAAGTGTGGGCTCTGGAAGCTTACGGGGCGTCTTACACGCTGCAGGAGATCCTGACGGTCAAGTCCGACGATGTGGTTGGCCGTGTGAAGACTTACGAAGCCATTATCAAGGGCGAGAACATTCCTGAGGCCGGCATTCCCGAGTCCTTCAAGGTGCTCCTTAAGGAACTGCAGTCCCTGGGCCTGGATGTGCGTGTACTGCGCGATGATAATACGGAAGTGATCCTGAGCGAGGCGCTGGATTACGGCGATACGGATCTGCGCGCTATCATCGAAGGCGACCGTTCTTACGGACGCGACGGTTCCTATGAAAACTATGGGTACCAGTCCCAGGTATTTAAGAATGGGGAACTGGTGGCCGACGAGGGCGACGATATCGGAGCGGAAGACGAGGATGAGGACGACGACGATTACGACGATTCCTACGACGATCTGGAACCCGGCAGCGATGCGTTTGATGAAGAAGAATGACCATCGAAAAATCATATAGAAGGGAGTATCACTCATGCCTGAGACGAACGAAACCTATCAGCCCATGACATTCGATGCGATCAAGATCGGTCTGGCATCTCCGGAGAAGATCCTGGAGTGGTCCCACGGAGAGGTGAAGAAGCCTGAGACGATCAATTACAGAACATTAAAACCGGAGAAGGAAGGCCTTTTCTGTGAAAGGATATTCGGGCCAACCAAGGACTGGGAGTGCTCTTGCGGCAAGTACAAGAAGATGAAGATCCGTTATAAGGGCGTCATCTGCGACCGCTGCGGTGTTGAGGTGACGAAATCCAGCGTACGCCGCGAACGTACCGGCCATATTGCCCTGGCTGCTCCGGTATCCCATATCTGGTATTTTAAGGGCATCCCCAGCCGGATGGGACTGATCCTGGATCTGTCCCCCAGAGTGCTGGAGAAGGTGCTGTATTTTGCGTCCTATATTGTTCTGGATCCCGGCGAGACCCATCTCCAGTACAAGCAGGTGCTTTCCGAGAAGGAGTATCGGGAAGAACTGGAGAAATATGGCGCCGGCGCGTTCCGCGTTGGAATGGGCGCCGAGGCCATCCTGGAGCTTTTAAAGGCCATCGACCTGGAGAAGGATTCCGAGGAGCTGCGTAAGGAGTTAAAGGATTCCAGCGGGCAGAAGCGTGCCAGGATCATCAAGAGACTGGAAGTTGTGGAAGCTTTCCGCAATTCCGGCAATAAGCCGGAGTGGATGATCATGACGGTGATCCCTGTGATCCCGCCGGATATCCGACCGATGGTGCAGTTGGACGGCGGCCGTTTCGCCACTTCCGATCTGAACGACCTGTACCGGAGAATCATCAACCGGAATAACCGTCTGGCCAGACTTCTGGAACTGGGCGCGCCGGATATCATCGTCCGCAACGAGAAGCGTATGCTTCAGGAAGCGGTGGACGCCCTGATCGACAACGGCAGGCGCGGACGTCCCGTAACCGGTCCCGGCAACCGGGCGCTGAAGTCCATTTCCGATATGCTGAAGGGCAAGCAGGGACGCTTCCGCCAGAACCTTCTGGGCAAGCGTGTGGACTACTCCGGCCGTTCCGTTATCGTAGTCGGACCTGAACTTAAGATCTATCAGTGCGGCCTGCCCAAGGAGATGGCCATCGAGCTGTTCAAGCCCTTCGTCATGAAAGAGCTGGTCTCCAACGGCACCGCCCATAATATCAAGAATGCCAAGAAGATGGTGGAACGCCTTCAGCCGGAGGTCTGGGATGTCCTCGACGAGGTCATCAAAGAGCATCCGGTCATGCTGAACCGTGCTCCTACACTGCACAGGCTGGGTATCCAGGCTTTCGAACCGATCCTGGTCGAAGGCAAGGCGATCAAGCTGCATCCGCTGGTATGTACCGCGTTCAACGCCGACTTCGACGGCGACCAGATGGCGGTCCATCTGCCGCTGTCCGTAGAGGCCCAGGCGGAGTGCCGGTTCCTGCTTTTGTCGCCCAATAATCTGCTTAAGCCTTCCGACGGCGGCCCCGTGGCGGTTCCGTCCCAGGATATGGTTCTGGGTATCTACTACCTGACACAGGAGCGTCCGGGAGCCAAGGGCGAGGGTAAGATCTTCAAGAATAAGAACGAGACGATCCTGGCTTACGAGAACGGCGTTGTGACCCTCCACTCCAAGGTGAAGGTGCGCGTCACCGGCATGGTGAACGGCGAGAAGAAGAGCGATATCATCGAATCCACGGTGGGACGGTTTATTTTCAATGAGATCATTCCGCAGGATCTTGGCTTTGTGGACCGTTCGATCCCGGGCAATGAACTGAAGCTGGAGATCGATTTCCTTGTAGGCAAAAAGCAGTGCAAGCAGATCCTGGAGAAGGTCATCAATGTCCACGGCGCCAGCCAGACTGCGGAGACCCTGGACGATATCAAGGCCATTGGCTACAAATATTCCACCAAGGCAGCTATGACCGTTTCCATTTCTGATATGACTGTTCCCGCCAGCAAGGAGAAGCTGATCGCGGACGCACAGGCGACAGTGGACCGGATCGCCATGAACTACCGCCGCGGCAAGGTTACCGAGGACGAGCGCTATAAGGAAGTGATCGAGACCTGGAAGAATACGGACGAGCAGCTGACACGCGACCTGATGGCGGGTCTGGACGCTTATAACAATATCTTCATGATGGCTGATTCCGGCGCCCGTGGTTCCGATAAGCAGATCAAGCAGCTGGCCGGCATGCGCGGACTGATGGCTGATACGACAGGACATACCATTGAGCTGCCGATCAAGTCCAACTTCCGTGAGGGCCTGGATGTTCTGGAGTACTTTATTTCGGCCCACGGCGCCCGCAAGGGTCTGTCCGATACGGCTCTGCGTACTGCCGACTCCGGATATCTGACCAGGCGTCTGGTGGACGTGTCCCAGGATCTGATCATTCGCGAAGTGGACTGCTGTGAAGGCAAAGAGATCCCCTATATGGAGATCAAGGCGTTCATGGACGGCACTGAGACGATCGAGGATCTGGAATCCAGACTGACAGGAAGATTTATTGCTGAGACCATCACGGATCCGGATACCGGTGAAGTGATCGTCAAGGCCAACCATATGTGTACGCCTGCCCGCGCTGCGGCTGTTGTGAAGCTGCTCAAGCGGACCGGCAGGGACAGCGTGAAGATCCGTACCGTCCTGACCTGCAAGTCCCATATCGGCGTCTGCTCCAAGTGCTACGGCGCCAACCTGGCGACCGGTCAGCCGGTACAGGTAGGAGAAGCGGTTGGTATTATTGCGGCCCAGTCCATCGGCGAACCCGGCACCCAGTTGACCATGCGTACCTTCCATACCGGCGGCGTGGCCGGCGGTGATATCACACAGGGTCTTCCGCGTGTCGAGGAGCTTTTCGAGGCCCGTAAGCCCAAGGGTCTGGCGATCATTACCGAGATTCCGGGCGTGGTGGCTATCCGCGACACCAAGAAGAAACGTGAGGTCGTCGTTACGGACAATGAAAACGGCAATTCCAAGACCTATCTGATCCCCTACGGCTCTCGCCTGCGAGTGGCTGACGGACAGGAGATCGAGGCCGGCGACGTTCTGACTGAAGGAAGCGTGAATCCTCACGATATTTTGAGGATCAAGGGCGTCCGCGCTGTACAGGACTACATGCTTCGCGAGGTACAGAGAGTGTACCGTCTGCAGGGCGTGGAGATCAACGATAAGCATATCGAGATCATCGTCCGGCAGATGCTTAAGAAAGTAAGAGTAGAGGAAACCGGCGACAGCGACCTGCTCCCCGGCGTATCCATGGATGTATTGGAGTTCGAGGATATGAACGAGCGCCTGATCGCGGAAGGCAAGGAGCCGGCTGTCGGCAAGCAGGTCATGCTGGGTATCACCAAGGCGTCCCTGGCTACGGATTCCTTCCTGTCTGCCGCGTCCTTCCAGGAGACTACCAAAGTTCTGACCGAGGCCGCCATCAATGGCCGTGTCGACCACCTGATCGGTCTGAAGGAGAACGTCCTGATCGGTAAGCCGATCCCGGCTGGTACCGGTATGAAGCGTTACCGTTCTGTGACGCTGAATACGGATGTTTCTCAGGGAGATGAGATCAGCGTCAGCGAGGACGAAGAACCGGATGATGATATGCTGGCGGATGAAATCCCCGGAGAAGAGAGCGATTACGAAGAGGAACCGCTTGAAGACAGTGCCGAAGGAGAACTCCCGGAGGATGGAGATCCGGTTACGGAATAATTAAGATATGCGTTATTGGCAGGGGCCGTCCCTCACGGGACGGCCCTGATATTTTCCCGTGCGGGCAGAGCGCCGGTGGAGCCCTATTCGTATTTCCATGCGGGCAGAGCGCCGGTGGAGCCCTGCTTGTATTATAAGCAAACCGCGAAAATTATGCCGGCCAATAAATGAAAATCATTCTCAAAATAATTGACTTTTTCGTATCGTGAGAGTATAATGAAAATGCGTTTCAGGGCATTATACAGATGGTATATGCTTATGGCGGAATGGACGAGAAAGCGAGGCATGTCTTATGATTGCGGATATTTTGATCGTAGTATTGATCGGCGGCGCGGTGACCGCAATTTTAATAAAGAAAGTGAAGGAACTGAAAGCCGGGAAGACCGGCGGCTGCGCCGGTTGTACCGGGTGTGCAGGCTGTATGGGCGGCTGCGGCGCGGGAGGAAGCTGTATGACCGGAGGAAAAGGCGTGGAAGAAAGCGCAGGACCGAAGGCCGATCGGAGAACAAGGCGCAGGGGACAACCGTATGACTGTCAGCGTGAGTGCGGCCGGCAGTAACGGCTGCAGCGCGAGCGCGGACGACGGCGATGCGGCCGGAAACAGTTCATGTATACATTGACTTTGCCCCGGATGTCGTGTAGAATAACTGTATGAAAATGTACCTTCGGAGGGGTATGTTATGCGAAAGACAGACTCGAACAGGAAGAATTTCATAGGACTTGGAGTTATGGCGGTGGCCGCGGTTGCGGTGGTCGCGGTGTCGGGGCCTCTTCAGAAAGCGCTTGCCGCTATTATCCCCGCTCCCGCGGGCGTGATCGTGTATAAGCAGGTGGATGCACCGGTGCCCGCGCGGGCTAACGGCGTTGTCTCCGCTGACGAGTGGGAGAGTATTTATCCGGAGATCGTGGCGTCGTTTCGGGCGAATGCGGATAATAATTACCGGGTCGCCTACACGGAGGAGAACCCGTATATTGTTTCCCTTTACGAAGGTTTTGGGTTTGCGAAAGATTATACGAGCGCGGTTTCCCATACCTATACGCTGGAAGATGTGGCGGAGACAGAGCGTCCCCATCCCCTTGCCAATTGTCTGACCTGTAAGACGCCGGATTACACCAAGCTGGTCAATGACATGGGTGTGGAAGCATATATGTATGATTTCAATGAGACTCACGCGCAGATGGCGGAGGGGATCAGCTGCTATAACTGTCATGAGAACCAGGCCGGCAACGGCGGTCAGCTTGTTGTGACCCATTCGTATGTGAAGAACGCACTGGGCAGCGGGATGGATTCCATCGATCCGGCCACATTGTCCTGCGGACAGTGCCATATTGAGTATTATTTCGCACCGGATACGAAGGAGACTATGATGCCTTACACGAGTGTGGCGGCCATGGATCCGGAAGCGATCCTGGCGTATTATGATGAGATGGGCTTTTCCGACTGGACGCAGGAGAGTACGGGTACCGGGATGCTGAAGGCCCAGCATCCGGAGTTTGAGACTTATCTTGGAGCAGGAAGCGCCCATGTCGGTTTCGGTATGAGCTGCGCCGACTGCCACATGGCGGTGATGACAGCGAAGAGAACGACCTATACCAGTCATAAGTGGGAGAGTCCGCTGGAGAACCAGGCGATCCTGGATACCTGCGTACAGTGTCACGGCGAGACGGACATGACGGCGAAGGTGAAGGAGATCCAGACGGAGATCACAGGCCGCGAGACAGAACTGGGACAGAAACTGGTGGAACTGAAGGATGCCCTGGCGGCTCAGGTGACTGCCGGTGAGATGAGCGAAGATCAGCTGAATGAGATCCGGTCGCTGTACCGCAGCGCCCAGTGGTACTGGGATTTCTGCTATGTGGAGAACAGCGAGGGCGCTCACAACTCGACGCTGGCCAGGAAGTGCCTGGACAAGTGCGAGGAACTGACGGCGGAAGCCATGGGGCTTTTGGGCCTTTGATGGGAACCGCGCAGAGAACGGAAAGCGTGAAAGCAAAGGAATACAGGCAGGGCGTCACTGGCGCTTTGCTTGTACGGAAATATGAACAGAGCGCCGCTGGAGTTCTGTTTGCATGGAATGTGAGGGCCGGGGGTGTAACTGCCGGCCCTTGTTATATGTGTCGGAGCGGTAAGACGCTGCACGGCGGAAGACGCGTATGAGCGCGTCAGAGGAGATTATGATGGATCGATTAAAGAAAGCAGGCCGGTTCTTGTGTTCGATGAAATGCGCGGTCATTCTGCTTGTGATACTGGCTGTGGCCTGCACCGCGGGCAGCCTGATCCTGCAGGGGCAGACAGCGGCTTACTATACGGCGAATTACCCGGAGTCTCTGGCAGGAGCTGTTCTGCTGTTTCATCTGGATGATGTGTTTCACTGCTGGTGGTTCGTGGGGCTGACGATTTTCCTGTGCGCCAATCTTCTGGCCTGTAATGTACTGCGGTTCCCGGCGCTGAGAAAGCGGATGAAGGACGGCTTTACCGTGACGAAACGCATCGCTGAATGGGACGGGGTTCCTGCGGCTGTGACGGCGGAAGAGCCGGAGGAGATCTTTAAGCGGCTGGGATTTCGGAATGTGACGCGCGGAGTTATGGCAGTGACGCGGCTGACGCAGACGGAAGATGCGGCAGGGGTCGTGGAAGATGCCGCCATGTGTGCATCCGGCATAGAGGCTGCAGGGCCTGACGGCCTGACTGCGGCAGATGCCTCCGCGCCGGTTCCTGACAGAGAGTACGCTGCCGTGTCGGAAATGACAGAAACCGCCGTGACGGGCGCGGCCGGACCGGAGTCCGTTCCTACCCGCTATGCGGTTCGTAACCGCGTCGGCGTCTGGGGCGCATGGCTGTGCCATCTGGGAATGCTGGTGGTCGTCGCGGGTTTCGGGCTGGGGCAGATGTTTCAGGTTCAATATTCAGTCTACGGTGTTCCGGGCCAGACGAAACCGATCGGCGATACCGGCTATGAACTGCGGATCGACGATTTCCAGGTGAAGCTGCGGGAAGACGACACCGTTGAGCAGTACGAGACAGTCATGACAGTGACGCACGCCGGAGAGAATACAGATGTGGCCGGAGCCGCCGGAACAGAGACCGGAGAGACCGGAATAACAGGAATTACCGGGGCCAACGAAACCGCCGCGACGGTCAGCGTCAATCATCCCGTCACTATCCACGGCATGAAATTCTACCAGAATTCCACTGGCTGGGCCGCCACTGTGCAGATCTACAAAGGCAGCGAACTTCTGCAGCAGGGCGTGATCTGCGCAGGAGAGTATGCTTTGGTTGAGGATATGGAAGGCCTGGCGGTGCTGCTGAACGCGTTCTATCCGGATTACGTCCGCGGCGCCGACGGTATGCCTGTGACGGCGTCGTCTGCGCTGAATAATCCCGGCTATCTTTATACGCTTTATTACAATGACCGGATCCTGGGAATGAATGTGCTGACAGAAGATGAGATCATCACGGTGGAGGATTACGGTATTCGGTTCACGGATCCGCAGCAGTATACCCTGATTCAGGTCAAGCGCGATCCGTTTACGCCGGTGGCCGCCGCGGGAGGACTGCTGGTCATGCTTTCGCTGGTGCTGGCTTTCTATCTGCCGCCTGAGGAAGTCTGGGCCGTGCAGAGAAGTGACGGAACATGGGCGCTGGCCGGCAGAAGCCGGAAGGCGGGAGCGTATTTCCTGGAGGAGCTGGCGAAATACAGCGGCAAAGTTCCGGCTGGATCTCCGCCGGAGGACGGAAACAAACAGACGGAATAAACAGATGAAGCGGATATCGCCGGGACGATGATTCGGAAAGACCGGAACCGATAAGGAGGATAAACAATGGACAGCAGTCAGTTTCTTGCAATCGAAAATACACTGTTTACGGCAGTCATGGTTCTTTATCTTGCGTCCATGGTGCTGTATTTTATCTTTTTCGCGATGAAGAATGAGAAGGCGGCGCAGATTGCCGGATGGGTCATTGCCGCGGCGTTTGTGCTGCATACGGCGGCGCTTGTCGTTCGCGGCGTCGGCGCGGGGAGGCTTCCGCTGACTAATCAGTACGAATTCGCGACCAGCTTTGCCTGGGGCATCTGCCTTTGCTTCCTGGTGTTTGTGACGAAATACCATTTCCGGGCGCTGGGAACCTTTGTAACGCCGGTGATCTTCCTGCTGATCGGCTACGCCGCCATGCAGAGCAGGGAAGTGCGGGAACTGATGCCTGCGCTCAGAAGCAACTGGCTGGGCATCCATGTGTCTACCGCGATCATTTCCTACGGCGCATTCGGCGTATCTTTCGCGGTGTCCCTCATGTTCCTTTTAAAGCAGGGGCGTGAGAATCACGATTTCTGGAAGAAGAATATCCCTGACTACGACCGGCTGGATATCATCAGCTACCGGGCCGTGTCGCTGGGGTTCCTCTTTCTGACTTTCGTTATCATTACAGGCGCCATCTGGGCTGAACGGGCCTGGGGCAGTTACTGGTCCTGGGATCCGAAGGAAACCTGGTCTCTGATCACCTGGATCATTTACGCTCTCTATCTGCATCTGCGGTTGAATAAAGGATGGAGAGGGCGCCGCGCAGCCTGGTTCGCGGTGATCGGATTTGTCTGCGTGCTGTTTACCTATATCGGCGTTAATACGTTCATTCCGGGAATTCACAGCTACGCATAAACATGTGTTAAAAGCACAAAAAGAAGTAAACAACACATAAAAATAAGAAAATAAGTGTTGACAACATAAAACCTGCAGTTGTATGATTAAAAAGTAATCTTAAACCAATACCGGAGAAGATGAAATGGATACTCTGCAGGTACAGATGTTCGGCGGTTTTGCCATACGTTACGGCGACCATCCGGTTCTGCTTAAGAAGATCGACAGTTCCAAAGCGGCCCGTCTGTTCCAGATGCTTCTGGTGGCAGGGCCTGAGGGCATTGCCAAGAGCGAACTGATCGATAATCTCTATGGCTGGGACGAGGGCCTTGACGCGGTCAGCCGCAACCGTAATCTGAATAATGTGATCTACCGCCTGAAGGGCATTCTGGTCGGCGCCGGTCTGCCCCGGGAGAACTATGTGGAGATCACAGATGGTATCTGCCGTTTCGTCAGCAGCTTTCCTGTAGAGTCAGACGTGAGACGGTTTGCGGAGGCGGTAGCGAAGGCTGACGCCTGCCCGGAAGGCCCTGAGCGCATTGCCGGCTATGAGAGAGCCAACCGGATGTATGTGGGCGAACTGCTCCCCATGAACATTTCCTTCCAGTGGATATTTGAGAAAAATATTTATTATAAATCCCTTTACAGCAAAACGATCGATGAACTGGAGAAAGAATACCGCAGGAACAACGATTTTCTCAACCTGCTGAATCTCTACACCCGGGCGGCTGTCATTTATCCGTACGAGGAGTGGCAGGTGAAGCAGATTCGCTGCAATCTGGAGATGTACCGCTATGAGGAAGCCATGGAGATCTATAATCAGACTATGGAAATGTATGCCCGCGATATGGGCAACCCTCCTACGGAGGAGATGCAGCGCTGCTTTGAGGAGATCAAGCTGCGAGATGCCCATCACCGTCGGGAGAGAAGGTCTCTAACCAGTTTGAAGACGATGGATACTGTTTTTATGGGCCGCGAGGGCAATATCATTAAGACTATATTTGAGAAAGACAATAGTTCCGGCGCTTATTACTGTACATATCCCAGCTTCATTGATTACTGCCGTGTTCTGGTACGCAGCCGCAGACGTCATGATCCCAGGGCGATGCTCCTCTTTCTGACTTTGACCCGCGGCAGCCGCCGCAGTGAGCCGAATCAGATGGACGTCCTGAAGGAGGCTATTGGTCGCTCCCTTCGCAGGGGCGATACCTATACGCGTTATGGCAACCGCCATTTTATTCTGATGCTGACAGACATTAATAAAGAAGACTGCGGCATCGTCTTTTCGCGGATCGAGCGCACTTACCATGAGATGGCGCACGGCGGCGGAGAACTGTGGTACCACGCGGTTATGACGCAGGAACTGGAAACAGCCGTCAATGGAACGATGCCGTAGGAACAGGCGGAGGTTTTCGGAGCCGGGGATTCAGAATGATAAATGACAGGAAGGCAGACGGACAGTTTTACCGGCCAGCCTGTTTTTTTCATGCGAGCAGAATGCCAGTGACGATCTGTTAGTCTTTCCGGATGCGGCGGCGGGTAAACGGTTGACAAAGGACTTCCTTGCGGGTAAAATATCCATAACTTCACGATTGGAGAGTAACATTTATGCTTGATATATGTCTTCTGGGAACCGGCGGAATGATGCCGCTGCCTTACCGGTGGCTGACGTCGCTTATGACCCGCTGCGGCGGCAGCAATCTGCTGATCGACTGCGGCGAGGGAACCCAGATCGCACTGAAGGAAAAAGGATGGAGCCCAAAGCCCATCGATATCATATGCTTCACCCACTACCACGCCGACCACTGCAGCGGCCTGCCCGGCCTTCTTCTGACCATGGGGAATGCGGAGCGGACCGAGCCGGTGGTGATGGTTGGGCCGAAGGGCCTTAAGAGAGTGGCGGATTCCCTGCGGATCATTGCGCCGGAACTGCCGTTTGAACTGCAGTATGTGGAACTGGCGGAGAACCGGGAGCATCTGCATATCGGTCCCTACGACATCGACGCCTTCAAGGTGAACCACAATGTGACCTGCTACGGCTATTCCATTTCCATCCCCCGCAAGGGCCGGTTCGATGTGGAGCGTGCGAAGAGTCAGGGAGTGCCGATGAAAGCCTGGAGCCATCTGCAGAAGGGCGAAAATGTACTCATAGACGGTGTTGCGTACACGCCGGATATGGTACTGGGCCCGCCGAGACGGGGACTTAAGGTGACCTATTGTACCGATACGCGGCCAGTGCCGGTGATCGCTGAGTACGCCGCTAACGCGGATCTGTTCATCTGCGAGGGCATGTACGGCGAGGACGGCAAGGAAGAAAAGGCCAGGGACTACAAGCACATGACCATGTATGAGGCTGCCCGGCTGGCGAAAGAGGCGCAGCCGAAAGAAATGTGGCTGACCCATTACAGCCCGTCGCTGACCCGGCCGGAGGAGTATATCGAGAAGGTCAGGGAGATCTTTCCGCGAAGCGTGGCGGCACGGGACGGACGCAGCGTGGAGTTGGGATTTGACGAAGAGTGAGAGAATGGCTGCGCAGGCAGGATGATTAAAATATGAGGCGCTAAATATATTATGAAGAAGAATACAATTCCCGAGGACGTCTATATCCTCGCGATCGAAAGTTCCTGTGACGAGACCGCGGCGGCTGTCGTGAAGAACGGCCGCCAGATCCTGTCTAATGTCATTTCTTCCCAGATCGATCTTCACACCCTTTACGGAGGCGTTGTGCCGGAGATCGCGTCCCGGAAGCATATCGAGAAGATCAACCCGGTGATCGAGACCGCCCTGTCCGACGCCGGAATGACCCTGGATCAGATGACAGCCATCGCCGTGACCTACGGTCCCGGCCTGGTGGGAGCGCTTCTGGTGGGCGTGGCGGAGGCCAAAGCCATCGCTTATGCGGCGGGCAAGCCGCTGGTGGGCGTCCATCATATCGAGGGACATATTTCCGCTAATTTCATCGAACACCCGGAGCTGGAGCCGCCGTTTGTCTGTCTGGTAGCGTCCGGCGGACACAGCCACTTGGTGGTGGTGAAGGATTACGGCGAGTTCGAGATCCTGGGCCGGACCAGGGACGACGCGGCCGGGGAGGCATTCGACAAGGTAGCCCGTGCTGTGGGCCTGGGCTATCCCGGCGGGCCGAAGATCGATAAGGCGGCAAAGGAAGGCAGCAAGAAGGCGATCCATTTCCCGAGGGCGAAGGTCGAAGGCTCTGAATACGATTTCAGCTTCAGCGGCCTGAAATCGGCGGTGCTTAATTATCTGAACCACGCCCAGATGACCGGCGAGGAGGTAAATGTGGCCGATCTGGCGGCGTCGTTCCAGTATGCGGTAGTGGATGTGCTCGTCACCCACACGATTGCCGCGGCGAAGGAGCGGGGCTATGATAAGGTGGCTATCGCCGGCGGCGTGGCGTCCAATTCGGAGCTGCGAAGCGAGATGAAGAAGGCGTCTAAGAAGGCTGGGCTGACGTTCTATTATCCGTCACCGGTCTACTGTACCGACAACGCGGCTATGATCGGGACGGCGGCTTATTACGAGTATATTAACGGTACCCGCAGCGGGTGGGATTTAAACGCGGTGCCGTATCTGAAACTGGGGGAGCGGTAGGATCTGGTTGGGCCGGTGAGGTATGGATCAGGCCGGGCGATAAGATGCGAATCGTATCGGGCAGTAAAGCCCAGAAACGGCCAGAAGGGACTGGGGGATGCCGCGTGGCAAATCAGAACGGAACGTTCCGGGAAAGGCAGACAAACATCATGAGCGACAGGATCACTGCCATCGTCCTTGCCGCCGGTCGCGGCAGGCGAATGGAAAGCAATATTCAGAAACAATATATGCTGCTGGCGGGCCAGCCGCTTATCTGCCATACCCTGCGGGCTTTTGAGAAGAGTCCGGTGGATGATATCATTCTTGTATGCGGTTCCGGCGAGGAGGAGTACTGCCGGAGAGAGATCATGGACGCCTATGGCTTCACGAAGGTCCGCGCGGTGATTCCCGGCGGGGCCGAGCGCTACGATTCGGTGTACGCGGGACTGAAGGCCGCGGCGGGCTGCGATTATGTCCTGATCCATGACGGCGCCCGTCCCTGCGTGACGGATGAGATCATCCGCGCGGCCATTGACGGCGCGCGGCAGTACGAGGCGTGCGAGATCGCCGTGCCGGTGAAGGATACGATCAAGGTGGCCGGCGCTGATGAATTCGCGGTTGAAACGCCGCCCCGCAGCAGTCTCTGGGCGATGCAGACGCCGCAGGCGTTCGCTTATCCGCTGGTTTATGAGGCGTACCGGAGATTCCTGGAGCCGGACGCGGCTCAGGACGGCGGCGCATTATTTTCCGACGGCGCAGCGTCTTCTGGCAATGCGGCAGGTGCTGTCACCGCGCCGGCGGCTCTTGGTTCGGCGGCGGGCAGTGGTGCATTGGCCGGCACCGCATCCGCTGCGCCGACCATCCGATCATCCGACATCACCGACGACGCCATGGTCGTAGAGCGGTTCATGGGCCGCCGCGCCCGCCTGATCCGCGGCAGTTATGAGAATATCAAGGTCACGACGCCGGAGGATCTGGCGGTGGCGGAGGTATTTTTATCCCGTACACCGGGAATTTAGCGATTTATCACGGGAATTCGGTGATAAGTCTTGACAAAGAAGCAGCTTTACTGATATGATTTTGAAATGGCAAAGGAGTCTGACAGAAGGACAACTTTGCCGTTTTACGTTACGTCGGTATGCCAAAAGCTGCCGGCAACTGTTTTGCATTATATCTGCATACCGGAAAGGGTGCCGGGAAGCACGCTTTCTACTGTATTTCACATCAAAGGAGGACGCATAATGATTAACGCAGCTACATTTCTTGAAGAAGCAGCCGCCAACCAGCAGGTGCTGACGGAGACCAGACATTATCTGCACGCGCATCCGGGAACCGGATTCGATATTGCGGAAACGGTCGCTTATGTGAAGAAGTCCCTGGAAGATATGGGTTACGCCCCGAAGGAGTGCGGCAAGGCTGGTCTGACGGTCACTGCCGGCGGCAGGAATCCGGGGAAGGTCTTTCTGATCCGCGCGGATATGGACGCGCTTCCCATCGCGGAGGAGTCCGGCGTGGATTTCGCTTCCTGCAACGGCAAGATGCACGCCTGCGGCCACGATATGCACGCAACCATGCTCCTTGGGGCCGCGAAGCTTCTGAAGGCTCACGAGGACGAGATTCAGGGTACGGTCAAATTAATGTTTGAGCCTGCGGAGGAAATTTTCCAGGGCGCCGACGACATGATCAAGGCAGGAGTCCTTGAGAATCCCCATGTGGACGCGGCCCTGATGATCCATGTGATGGCCGGCGTTCCGTTCGAGCCGGGTACGGCGGTGGTCTGCGACGGCGGCGTCAGCGCCCCGGCCGCGGATACATTTGAGATCCGGATCCAGGGCAAGGGATGCCACGGCTCCATGCCCCAGAACGGCGTCGATCCGATCACGGCGGCGGCCCATATCATCACGGCTCTCCAGGAGCTCCACGCCAGGGAACTGGCCATGGCGGACGAGGCGGTGCTGACCATCGGCAGCATCCAGGCCGGCGTCGCTCCCAACGTGATCCCGGACACGGCGGTGATGGGCGGAACGATCCGCACCTACGACGAAGAGATCCGCGAGCTGTTAAAGAGCCGTATGCAGGAGATCAGCACCGGTATCGCCGCGGCGTTCCGCGCGTCGGCGGAAGTCGTATTCGGCAGCGGCTGTCCGACTCTTTTAAATGACGGCAGGCTTTCCGGCGAGGTGGTCGGGTATATCCGGGAGCTGAACGGCCCGTCGAAGGCGTTTACCACCGGCCAGCTGCAGGCCATGTCCGGCGGCTCCGGCACATCCAAGTCCACCGGCTCCGAGGATTTCGCCTATGTGAGCCATCAGGTGCCGTCCATTATGCTGGCGTTCGCGGCCGGCACGCCGGCGGAAGGTTACGCGTATCCGCAGCACCATCCGAAGGCCCGCTTCTCCGACGAGGTTCTGGCGACCGGCAGCGCGGTCTACGCCTATACGGCCATGCGGTGGCTGGAAGAGCACTGACCAGCGGGCTGCTGCATCCGATGTAGTGCGGAGGGCGATGCACGGTTCCTTTCGATTAGCCGCATCGCGGGCGGGCAACGTATGATCTTCTGCCGTTAATTGCGGGAGACGGCGCTTGCGCGGTGTACCGCGAAAAGATATAAATAATCCGTAAGAAAGAAGGTAACGAATCATGGCAACAATGAAAGACATTATCTCCAGCCCTCTCCTTCTGGCTCTGGTGGCGGGCGGACTGCTCTACATCGCGGGTTTCTCCCTGGTGTACTTAAAGAAAGCCTACACCCGCTGCATTGAGCTGGGCATTTCCAAAGAGGACCTTAAGAAGGTCATTAAATCCAGCCTGGTATTCTCCATCGTCCCCAGCCTTTCCATCGTGGTCGGCCTGTTCGCGCTGATCGCGGTCATGGGCGTGGTCTGGTCCTGGTGGCGGCTGTCCGTCATCGGTTCCCTCTCCTACGAGACGATGATCTCCAGCAGCGTGGCTTCAGCCATCGGCTACGCCAACAGCGCGGAAATGCTCGAAATGGCCAGCGGGCGCGATTTCGGCGTGGTAATGATCCTGATGAGCGTCGGTATGCTCAGCGGATTTCTTGTCCTGATCCCGTTCGGCCGCAAGCTCTCCAAGAGTGTGGACAAATCCGACACCGGCAACACCTGGAAGCATGTGCTCAGCGGCACCTTCATGCTCTGTCTGTTCGCCGTCTATATCCCGGTGCTGATCTTCGGCGACACGGTGCAGATGCTGGTCATGCTGACCGGCCTGATCATCGCCGTGGGTCTGGGCGTCCTGGCGAAGAAACCGGGACTTCGGTGGCTCAACGAATTCATTATGGCGTTTTCCATGATCGGCGGCATGGTGTCGTCGCTTCTGTGGGTAAAGCTGTTTTCGTAAGGGAGGATCAGACTATGAGCAAAAATAATACAAAACCTGTACATACCATGGATCCGTTCCAGGAATGGTGCCACAAATGGGGCCGCGTCGGCACAGTCATCGCGCTGGTCTATATGATCGCGATCCCGTTTGTCGTGCTGACCTATTATGACTGTGTGCCGTCCCTCGGCCAGGTCATCAACCTTTCCACGATCAGTATCCTGCTGATCTATATCCCGGTGGGATTTTCCGAGGCGTTAAGCTACACCCCGATCCTGGGCTGCTCCGCCTATCTGACCTTCATCACCGGCAACATCATGAACCTGAAGCTGCCCTGCGCGGCCAACGCGATGAAGCTGGCGGAGAAGGAGCCCAATACCCCAGAGGGCGAAGCCATTTCCTCGGTGGCCGTGGCGTCCTGCTCCATCATGACGATCCTGATCCTGGCCCTGGCGGCGCTTTTCAGCACCTGGATCATGCCGGTGTTTGAACTGCCCCAGGTGAAGACCGCGTCGGAGTACCTGATCCCGGCCCTGTTCGGTTCCCTGACTCTGGGACTGTTCGCCAGCACCAATTCCGGCACCAAGGTCGTCAAAAACGGTATCATGGGCGTCCTGCCCGTGCTGATCATCGTATCCGTTCTGGCGCTGGCGGTGCGCCTGCTGGGGGGCGGTTCGCTGTTCGGCGCGGTTGGATTCCTGATCCTGTTCATGCTGCCGGTGGCGATCATTTCTTCCCGCATCATGTGGAAGAAAGGGATCATTAAAGTGGTGGACAAGGAGACCGGAAAAGAGTAAAATATTCCCAGAAGAACTTTTCGCGCAGAAACTTTGTGCTGTCAGTGCGCAGTCAGAATGCCGTTATGTGCCCTTAATACACTACTGGTGTGTCGTCAGCGATTCGTTAATAAGGCACGGCATACATAAGTAAGTCGTGAATTCAGTCGGTCATCCGCGGCTGCAATATGGCAGATCAGCATGAGACTTTGCCGTAAGGACAGGAGGAATATTATGGAATACCGTATGCTTGGCAATACCGGTTTAAATGTCAGCGTCATCGGCATGGGCTGCGAGGGCCTGTCCGAGGACAATTATCAAATGGCGCCGAAGCTTTTCGACGCGGCGGAGCGTCTGGGGATCAATTATTTCGACCTCTACGCCTCCGACCCGCAGCTTCGCCGCGCCGTCGGTCAGGCGCTGAAGGGCCGCCGTGAGAAATTTCTGATCCAGTCTCACATCTGCTCTGTATGGAAGAACGGCCAGTACCTTCGCACCCGCGATCTGGCGGAAACGAAGGCCGGTTTCGAGGAAATGATGTCGCTTCTGGACACGGATTATCTGGATGTGGGCATGATCCATTACTGCGACGCCATGAAGGATTGGGAGACGATCGTGGAGAATGGGATCCTGGACTACGCCCATGAACTCAAGAAAGAGGGCCGCATCCGCCATATCGGCCTGTCCAGCCACAATCCGCTGGTAGCCGAGCGAGCCGTCACGGAGGGCGGCATCGAGGTGCTGATGTTCTCGGTGAATCCCTGCTACGACCTGCAGCCAGCCACGGAGGACTGCGAGGAAATGTGGGCCGACCGCAACTATCAGAAGCAGCTGACCAATATGGATCCGGACCGCCAGCGGCTCTACGAGGTCTGCCAGCGAAACGGCGTCGGCATCACGGTGATGAAGGTATTTGCCGGCGGCGAGCTTCTGGGAAGCAACCAGATCGCTGGCGTGTCCCTGACGCCGGAGCAGTGCATCGCCTACGCCCTTTCCCGGCCGGCGGTCGCCGCGGTCCTGCCAGGCGCCCATTCGGTGGAAGAACTGGAGCGGAGCGCCGCTTACTGTGAGGCGGACCCGTCCGCGAAGGACTACGCCGCGGCGCTGGCGTCATTTCCCAGGGTCAGCTGGACCGGCCACTGCATGTACTGCAGCCACTGTGAGCCCTGTCCACGCTTCATCGACATCGCGTCGGTGACCAAGTTCCTGCATCTGGCCCAGGCACAGGGACAGATCCCGGAGACAGTCCGCGAGCACTACGCGGCCCTGGATCACCACGCCGGCGAATGCATCCGCTGCGGCGCCTGCGAGAGCCGGTGCCCCTTCGGCGTATCGGTTCGCGAGAACATGGCGCGGGCGGCGGAAGTGTTCGGATATTAAGACTGCCGATTATTAGAAAACGGCACAGATCCTACGGGGCGTGCATAAATCCTGCAGGGGGCGGGCAGAAATTTCGCCCACCCCCTTGACAAATATACTGGAATCCAATAAAATGAAAAGGCGTTTGGAGAGATATCGAAGTGGTCATAACGAGGCGGTCTTGAAAACCGTTTGTCCGCAAGGGCGCGTGGGTTCGAATCCCACTCTCTCCGCTGTCCATAGAGACGGGGAAAACCTTGATTTTGCTTGGTTTTCCCCGCTTTTTTGTCTGTAAAACCAGGCTGATTTTCTGGTACGATTTAGTACGGTCTAAAGTGCCAGAGCCTGATTGATTGCCGCCGCCTGCTCTTCCTGAGATCTCCGCTCGAAGTGGTAGAAAGCTTCCGTGGTGCGGATATCGCTGTGGCCTGCGAACCTCTGGATGGTTCGGTTATTGACGTTCGGATCGCCCAGTAAGATGGACAGGTATGTTTTGCGAAGTGCAGGGCTTTAGGGGGATTAAAAGCCAGACTGATTTTTTGAGTTGCAATCTTGTTGGGTATATGGTAAGATATGGGTGAGAATACAAGGATGCCAAGGTGTACCGCCCCAGAGAGCGCCAACTCTCTGAGGCAGGCATGGTAATCGAACTACCACACTTACGGCGAACCGCGATACACATACGTGATTATACCGCATTTCGGGTATGATTACAAGTTCTTTGTGTTGAGTTGGTGAAGTCGCGCCTTTAGTTATATCGGGGTGACGGTGTGGACGCATACCGTCACCCCATTCTTGTTTTCTCTCCTGAGATCCCCAGCGGTGGAGCGATTTGCCGCTGGGGTGATCTGAGTGAGAATTCGTGACAGAGACAGTTGAATGCAAAGGGCCAAAGGAGAGAGTTATGATGAAGAAGAGATTATTATTTGCAGCGGCAATCGTTTCCATGACAGTGACCATGGGTATGACTGTATACGCAGGTAGCTGGAAGCAAGACAACACAGGTTGGTGGTGGCAGAATGATGATGGCACTTATCCGGCAGGTAAATGGGAATGGCTGGATGGAAACGGCGATGGTATAGCTGAGAGTTACTATTTTGATAATTCCGGATATCTGCTTACAAATACGGTCACGCCAGACGGATATACGGTGAATGCAGACGGCGCTTGGACGGTAGAAGGCGTTGTTCAGACTACCCAGGTTTCACAACGGACTACGAATACGCAAAATGTGCAAGCCAGGGGTAACGCACCTTCGGGAGCCAATACAGAGCGTAGACAATTTGACAATTATGCAATTACCTATGAATATTTTAGTGTTTTTGAAGAATATGGAAACACAAAGTATCAAGCCATTATTGAGATAGAAAATACAAGTTCGGGCAATCTGTATCTTGGAAACGCAACTTTTGATATCTATGATTTGTCTGGAAAGATTGTGGCATCAGAGACTTTGATTTCTTCTGATCCAGACGTGATTGCTCCGGGAGAAAAGGGATATTTTTACAGTAACGGCGGATATCTGGATGATGTTCCTATGGGGCAGTATACCATGATTCCTACAATAAAAGTAAAGAAGAGTACATTACAGGCGAAGCGATATCCCGTTGCGAATACTTCAATAAAAGAGTCCAGATATGGAAATGTGAATATTGTGGGTACTGTTACAAATGATACAGCAAAAGACGAAAGTTTATTATGGCTTGCGTTTGTTCTTTATGATCAATCAGGATATCCTATAGGGGTATATGGGACGAATCTTCTGGATTTTGACGCAGGAAAGACAATAGGCTTTGAAGGTAATGGTACATTCCTGCCGGATTATGTCACATTTAATCGCGTTTCCAGCTATGAGGTAATAGCGTCGCCGATTCAATATCAGTTTTGATGTTTAAGAAATCGCAGATGTAATCGGATTATCTGTAAATTACATATAATGGTGTTTCGAAGAAGCAGACTATTGTACGAGGAGAAAGACAAATGAATGAACGCTTATCATCGATTAGTATATCAGATAGTATTTCGTTTAAGAAGAGTGTAGATGTCTTGAACCGTTGTTTTGGAAAGGACTATGCCGGTTGGCAACGGGCATTCCTTATGTTATCAGAAAATGAGGCGGTGTGGTTTCCCAAAATAGCACTTATCGAAGGCGGAATTGCGAAAGCACAGGATAAGGTATATGGCTGCGTTAATACTGTTTCAGAAGATGGCATGTATATTGAAGAGAGGAATTCTATCGCTTGTGGTAAGGTAGAAAATATTAAACGGTATGTATTTGCAAAGGCCGACAGGAAAAGTCCATATAAGTATATTGGAACGTTTGTTAAAGATATGAAACTGTCCGCAAATGATAAGGCTGTGTATAAGAGGGTTGAAGACGGCATTGACCTAAGAAAATGGAATTGACAAGGGGTAACGAAGAATTTATTTTTCATAGGAGAAAAAGGTATGTTAGTTTTAGACGGCCTATTATTGTTATTATGGTTTGGGAGTATCATTACATTTATAGCAGGAGTGATATGGCTTCTTTTATGTGTTGCAAAGAAGAAAAATGTATTTAAACCTGTAGTGCTTATGCTATGTTCGCTGATAACGTTCATACTTGCATGTGTTGTGATAGTTGTTGCAGCTTCAGAGCAGCATGACTGGAAAGATGCTACTTGCACTGAGCCGAGGACGTGTTTGCATTGTGGAGCTACCGAAGGCGAAGCAATGGGCCATGACTGGAAAGATGCCACTTGCACTGAGCCGAGGGCTTGTTTGCGTTGCGGAGCTACTGAAGGCGAGGCAATGGGCCATGACTGGAAAGATGCCACTTGCACTGAGCCGAGGGCTTGTTTGCGTTGCGGAGCTACTGAAGGCGAGGCAATGGGCCATGACTGGAAAGATGCCACTTGCACTGAGCCGAGGACTTGTTTGCGTTGTGGAGCTACCGAGGGGGATGCGCTTGGACATGATGCTCCGAATCTTTCTTGCACAGAGTCCGCTTTATGTACTAGATGTGGAGAGGAATTACCTGCGCTTGGCCATGACTGGAAAGATGCCACTTGTACTGAGCCGAAGACCTGTTCACGTTGCGGAGCTACCGAGGGAGAGGCGCTTGGACACGATGCTAGTGATTCTGTGAGAGAAAACGTGAAAGAAGCCACATGTACTGAAAATGGGAATTATGACGAAGTGGTATATTGCTCTAGGTGCCAGGAAGAAATAAGTCGTGTATCGAATACGGAAGATGCTCTAGGACATACCACATCTAGCGGAATCTGTTCAAGATGCGGAGTTGAAATTTACGAAACAGTAACTGGGCGTGGAGATGACGTACTAACGGAAATTTCCGTTGGAGATGGTCTCTATAAGGTTCACTTTACGAATAGCGGAAGAAGCAACTTCTCTGTTTGGGTTTATGATAAAGACGGAGATCGTGATCTTGCAGTTAATGAGATTGGAAACTACGATGGTTATTATTTCCTTACAGGCAGTTCTCCATATATGTTTGAAATAGGGTCAAATGGGAACTGGTCATATACGATTGAGAGAGTTGGTGTGACTACTACAACATCATTTGAAGGACATGGGTGTTACGTTACGGATATGTTCCCAGCAAGTTCTGGAAAATGGCATATCACGCACAATGGAAACTCTAATTTTGTAGTTTTTCTTTATACGACCAGTGGAAGAGATTTACTAGTAAATGAAATTGGTGCTTATGATGGAAATAAGCTTCTCTCCATTCCAGCAGGTAGCAATGCTCTTCTTGTAATTGAGGCAGACGGAGATTGGGCTATTACTCCGGCAAATTAAAATGTATGATTATTTGAATAATGGTGTTGTCATAACAGGCAACACCATTATTCTTGTTTTCTGAAACTCAAAATCTAATTTATATAATCAAAGATGAGGTGGAATATGTAAACGAATAAGGCGGATGAGCCGGATGATAGTGCGAATCGAGAATCCCCCAAATAAGGGTATCACGAGTCTGGTTGGAGATCCCATTACCACAAGGGATATGTTTTTGCCTTTTTTGTTACGTGAATGTAAATAGTGTTGGCTGTGGAAATTATTTGTAAAATGTGGTTGACAAATCTAATACCTTGTGCTAAACTGTTTTTTGCTGTGATTGGTACGCTTTCGGTACGGTTGGACTGACACGGTACTGAAGCAACTCCATTCGCGGTATTTTTTTCGGATTCAGGCATCTTTGGGCAGAAGTACCCAAGTGGTTGAAGGGACACCCCTGGAAAGGGTGCAGGCCGTTAATAGCGGTGCGAGGGTTCAAATCCCTCCTTCTGCGCTGGCTCGCAAGAGCCGTACGGACCTTGACAATTGAAGACTGAACAGTATGCAGAACCCTGAAGATTCTTTTAAGAGAATTTCAGAA
>CANPZZ010000021.1 GCA_947589125.1 uncultured Lachnospiraceae bacterium | reverse complement strand
GGCGTCAACGCGGGCATGGTCATCTGCGTCGCCGACGACGCGGGGATGCATTCGTCCCAGAATGAGCAGGATTCCCGTCATCATGCGATCGCGGCGAAGGTTCCGATGCTGGAGCCGTCCGATTCCGCCGAGGCGCTGGAATTCGCGAAGAAGGCGTATGAACTGTCGGAGCGGTTCGACACGCCGGTCATCATTAAGATGTGTACCCGCATCGCCCACTCGCAGAGCGTGGTGGAGACGGGCGAGCGCGTGATGCCGGAGCCGAAGCCCTATCAGAAGAATATCGCCAAATATGTCATGATGCCAGGCTTCGCGATCCGCCGCCATCCGATCGTGGAGGAGCGGACGCGGAAGCTGACCGAATACGCGGAGGACTGCGAGTTCAACCGCGTGGAGATGGGCGGCACCGAACTGGGCATTATTACCTCTTCCACCAGCTACCAGTACGCGAAGGAAGTGTTCGGCGACAGCGCCAGTATTCTGAAGCTGGGCATGGTGAACCCGCTTCCGGTGAAGCTGCTCAAAGATTTCGCCGCGAAGGTGGAGAAGCTGGTCGTCATTGAGGAACTGGATCCGATCATCGAAAATCATTGCCGCCAGCTGGGTCTTGAGGTATCCGGCAAGGATGTGCTGCCGGTCTGCGGGGAGTTCTTCCCGAATATGATCGCGGAGAAGCTGGGCGCGGAAGTACCTGCTTACGGTACGATCGGGGAGCCGCTTCCGGGCCGTCCGCCGGTCATGTGCGCCGGCTGCCCGCACCGCGGACTGTTCTATACATTGTCGAAGAATAAATGTACCGTTCTGGGAGACATCGGCTGCTACACGCTGGGCGCGACCGCGCCTTTAAGCGCGATGGAGATGACGCTCTGCATGGGCGCGTCGGTCAGCGCGATCCACGGTTTCAACAAGGCCCTGGGCGCGGAGAGCGAGAAGAAGACGGTGGCCGTTATCGGCGATTCCACCTTCATGCACTCCGGCATGACCGGCCTGGCCAATATCGCATACAACCAGAGCAATTCCACGGTCATTATCCTGGACAACTCCATCACCGGCATGACCGGCCACCAGCAGAATCCGACCACCGGGTACAACATCAAGGGCGACCCGGCGGGCAAGATCGATCTGGAGAGCCTGTGCCGGGCCATGGGCTTCAACCGGGTCGTGGTGGTGGATCCCTACGATCTGGCGGCCTGCGACAAGGCGGTGAAGGAAGAACTGGCGGCGGACGAGCCGTCGGTCATCATCAGCCGCCGTCCCTGCGCGCTTCTCAAGTATGTGAAGCACAATCCGCCTTATCATGTGGATCCGGATAAATGTATCGGCTGCAAGTCCTGTATGCGCCTCGGCTGTCCGGCCATCAGCGTGAAGGATGGCAAGGCCGTCATCGACGCGACCCAGTGCGTGGGCTGCGGCGTGTGCGCGCAGCTGTGTAAGTTTGACGCGCTGAAGGCGTGAGAGGAGGTACATACATCATATGACAAAGAATATCATGATCGTAGGCGTCGGCGGCCAGGGGTCGCTGCTCGCCAGTAAATTGCTGGGCCATCTGCTTCTGACAGAGGGCTATGATGTGAAAGTGTCCGAGGTCCACGGCATGAGCCAGCGCGGCGGCAGCGTGGTCACCTATGTGCGTTTCGGCGAGAAGGTCTATTCGCCGGTCATCGACAAGGGGCAGGCGGATTTCATCGTTTCCTTCGAGAAGCTGGAGGCGGCCCGCTATATCGAATATCTGAAGGTGGGCGGCCGCATCGTGGTCAACACCCAGCAGATCGATCCGATGCCGGTCATCACCGGCGCGGCGGTCTATCCGGAGAACCTGATCGGGAAAATGGAAGCCGCCGGCGCTGTCGTGGACGCCATGGACTGCCTGACGCTGGCCGAGCAGGCCGGATCCGCCAAGGCGGTCAATATCGTGCTCATGGGCCGGCTGTCCCGGTATTTCGATATTCCGGTGGAGAAATGGCAGCAGGCGATCCGCGAGTGCGTGCCGCCGAAATTTGTGGAGTTGAATCTGAAGGCGTTTGAGTTGGGACGGGCGTAATACGTCCGGTGGATAAATTTTGCAGGCGAGTCTGTCTTAGCGGCGTTGCAGTGCAAAAAGAGCCGGTGCCGGTGAAACTCCGGATGCCGGCTCTTTCAGAATTAAGGGGTGCGAAAGCAGAAAGGAGATTATCATGCCGCCGATTTCCGTTATGATCAAACCTGCCTCCGGCAGCTGCAATATGCGCTGCCGGTACTGTTTCTATGCCGACGAGCAGGAGAACCGGGAAGTGGGTTCCTATGGAGTTATGTCTCTGCCGACCATGCGGAACCTGATCGACAAAGCTTTGGATTACGCGGAACCTGCCTGCAGTTTCACTTTCCAGGGCGGAGAGCCGACGCTGGCGGGGCTTGATTATTTCCGGGAGTTCGTAAAGTATGTGGGAGAGCGGATGCGGGAGCTCAGGACAGAGAAGCGTCCGGCGCCCCGCATACAGATCCGCTACGCCCTTCAGACCAACGGTTACGCGATCACCGAGGAGTGGGCGCGGTTCTTCGCGGAAAACCATTTTCTGATCGGTGTGTCACTGGACGGCACGAAGGAGATCCATGACCGTTACCGTCTGGACGCGGCGGGGAAGGGCACATACCAGCGGGTGATGGATTCCATTGCGCTGCTTGAGAAACATAAAGTGGATTTTAATATCCTGACCGTGATCACCGGGCCTTCGGCCCGGCGAGGGCAGAAGATCTATTCGTTCTTCCGGCAGCAGCATTTTGATTATCACCAGTATATCGAATGTCTGGATCCGCTGGAGGAGTCGCCGGGCGGTCACGATTATTCCCTGACGCCGGAGAGGCTGGAGCAGTTTTTGAAAAGCACCTTTGACGCCTGGTACCGGGACGCGGCCGGGGGCTATTATGTGTCCAATCGGTATTTTGACAATCTGCTTTTGATGTTCTACGGCCGGGAGCCGGAAAGCTGCAATATGCGGGGCGTCTGCGGCGCCCAGTGGGTTGCGGAAGCGGACGGCGGCATGTATCCCTGCGATTTCTATGTGCTGGACCAGTGGCGGCTGGGCAATGTGAACGAGAACACCTTTGAGGAAATGGACCGCCGCCGGGCCGAGCTGGGATTTATTCAGGAATCCATGCGTGCGTCGGAGGAATGTAAGGCCTGCCGCTGGGCCGCCCTGTGCCGCAACGGCTGCCGCCGGAACCGGCGGATGGGTGCGGGGGAGGACGGAAAGAATTATTTCTGTTCGGCGTATAAGGGGTTCTTTGAATACGCGTATCCAAGGCTGGCCGAGTTGGTCAGGCGTGGCGTGGGGAGACCGGGATAAATTCAATTTATATATCGCTCCAGATACTCCTTCGGCACGTATACGGCCACTGTCACCGTGCCATCCTCATTTAACAGAGCGGTTTCCAGCTTGGCGCTGCGGAGCATGTCCTCTTCCGACTCGCTCCCGTCAAGACTGAAGTTGCTTCCTATGAGTACCATCGTGCCGGGAGCGCTGCCTTCAGGAAATACGTAATCCATCCGCAGTGTGCCGCTGCTGGCGCCGAGACCGTTCAGGTCCCAGGCATAGGCGAACGAGTTGTCTGTGACAGGGCAGGTCTGGATCGTCTGCGGAATGGCCGCGCAAAGCTCCTGAAGAGCCTCTTGATCGACCAGTTTGCCGTCTGTGGCTATCTGGCTCACCCAGTTCTGATGGGTGGTGATGTCGATCGTATCGATTCCGTAGACAGAAACGGTTTCCTGCGCGGGCTGGCCGCTTATACTGCTGCCGGAGTCATCTCCGGTTGCAGAATAGACGATTGCCGCGGAAGCGTTGGAAGATGCGTCCTGGGCCGCCTGGCCGAAGGCGTTCAGCCACGCCTGCGCCGCGGCCGGATCGGCGTTGGCTGGATCAAGCGGGAGATTAAAGAGGACGTTCAGCCCCGGATAGTTCGCATTCCGGGAGATCTCGCCGGTCGTTTCGTCATACAGAAACGCAGTATTTTCATAGAAGGTTCCATCGTTGACGCCGATGTAGACGCCGCGGTCGGCGAACAGTTCTACATTGGTCGTCTCCAGAATCCGGTACTGGACGCCGTCGATGACCAGCTCCGTATAAGAGCCCTTCATGGTGAGCGAGTTGTAGTTCTGCGGATCCAGACCTTTCACATAAGGCGAGACGAAAAATGTTTCATCTCCATACGCGTCGTCAGAGGTGGCCGGCATCGGCGTACCGTCCGCGTGTTCGATGGCCACAATGGTATAGAGCCGGTCGTCTTCCAGGGCCAGATACTGGCCGTTGGACGACAGATAAAAGGTTTTGTTGCTGCCGTGGTTCAGATAGTCGCTGATGTTCTCGCCGGGGACGGCGCCCAGAAGCGTGATTCGGTAATCGCCGTCGGTCTGGGATTCATTGACCAGAACCGCGTCTTTGCCTGTAAATGCTTCGGCCAGCTTCAGGTCTCCATATTCCTTTACCACTTCTCCGGCGCTTAAGAGGCGCCAGGCGGCGTAGGTGCTGACGGAGCCGACGACGAGTACGCCGCAGATCGCGGCCGCGACAGCGGTGCGGGCCCTGAAACGCGGTCTGCGCCGGTCGTTGGCGCCGGAAGTGTTATTTGCGAATAAATCCATATTTAATTTCATATTTCGATTCTCCTTTTCCTGATGTGCCTGTATGATGCGCCGGTTGAGCCGGGGATCCGGTGTCATGTCGGGAGAAAGGGCCTGTTTTAAGAGATCGTCCATATCACGTTTCATCTAAAACCTCCTTGAGATCCTGCGCCAATAGTTTCTTTGCTTTGTGGAGCCTGCTTTTGACCGTACCCTGAGGGATGTGCAGGGCCGCTGCAATCTCCGGGACCGTTAAGTCTTCCATGTAGAACAGAAGAACCGGGACACGGTACCGGTCCGGCAGCCTGGCGACGGCCTGGCGGACAGTCTGCGCTTCCTCGCAGGCGATAACGGTGTCAAGCGGGCCGGGCGCGCCGGAGACTGGTTCACTGCCGGGAAATGAGTCCGTTTCCCGTATCAGCTCCAGCGACGCCACCGGCCCGGTGATCCGCTGCCGCAGGGACAGCTTCCGGCAGCGGTTCCGCCAGAGGTTGGCGGCGACGGACAGCAGAGCGCTCTTCGGATTGCCGCCCGCGTTCAGCCGGACGGTGATCTGCGCGGCTGTCAGGAAGGTATCCTGGTACAGTTCGTCGGCCTCTTCGCGGCTGCGGGCCAGGCAACAGCAGAAAGAATAGATGTCCCTGCCGTACAGTTCTATGCAGTTTTCCAGGTCGCTCATGTGCATAAGCAAGGCTCCTTCATCTTGTAATTCCTGTATTGGACGTCCGGGGACAGGATGACTGCCCTTCATAACTATATTGTAACAGAAAATGGATTTGGTTCATGGTGATAAAAAGATTTTGAAATTGCAGAAAATAATAAAAAAGGGCCGGCGATGGCTGCCCGATACGAAAACAGGCGCCAAAGCAGATCGGAAGATCCTGCATTGGCGCCTGCCTGCGTATATTGTTCCGCCGCCGGGGCGGTTACACTGTTCGACTGGTTCGGGGCAGATTCTGTTTATGACTGTGAGCTTGAGCTGCTTGAGCTGGGGAAATACGGACGGAGTACACGGGCCACATTGCTCAGCGGCATGGTCTGCAGCCATACATGTCCGGGGCCGGTAAGGGTAGTGAGGAAGAGACCCTCGCCGCCGAAGAATATGTTCTTGGCGCCCTCGATCATTTTGATGTCCATGGAAACGCTCATATCGATGGCGGCTACATGACCTGTGTCCACGACCAGCTGCTGATTCTCCTGCAGTATGTATTCCACTACATGGCCGTCAAACTCCGCGAAGACAATGCCGCTGCCGGAAACCTTCTCCATGATGAAGCCCTCGCCGCCGAACAGTCCGACGCCCAGCTTCTTGTTCAGATGAACGCTCAGTTCCACTCCGGTTTCTCCGGCCAGGAAAGCTTTCTTCTGCAGTACGATCTCATTGTCCGGCGTGATCTCAAAGGCTTTGATGGAGCCGGGGAAGCTGGATGAGAAAGCGATCAGGCCCTCGCCGTTCTCGGCGGTGTAGATGTTCTGGAAGAACTTCTCTCCGGCGAACATCCGTCCCAGCGCCCTGCCGGCGCCGCCGTTGGTTGTGGTCTCCATCTTCATGTTGGGGCTCATCCAGCTCATGGAACCGCCCTCGTTAAACATCGCCTCTCCGTCGTCCAGACGGCACACTACTACGGGAAGATTGTCTCCCAGAATCTCATACTTCATAACTTTACCTCCTTATAATGTGATGATTCGGTTCAAATACGCAGCGCGGCAGTCAGAGCCGTACCGCGGCCTTCAAATGTATTATATCATACTTCGGAATGTTTGTTTTTGACTTTTAAGTAATTAAACCGGCTATTCAGGTAATCATCCGGCAGCCGGGATTTTGAGCAGCGCGGCGGCGCTGCCGGAGAAGACGGAGCGTTTCTCACTTTCTGTCAGCGGCATGCGTTCCAGCCGTCCGATATAGTCAGCCTGGCTTTCCCAGGGCGAGTCGGTAGCGAAAAGGATCCGGTCCGCGCCGTGTTTTCTCACCAGCCGGACGAAATCCGCGTCTGCCAGGTTCATGGAGCGGAAGGGGGCCTTGTCTGAGTTGGGATACGGTGTAACCGGCCCGATGGCGAACGCGGTGTCCAGCCACACGGGCGCGCCGGCCAGATCTCGTTCCACTGCGTCCCAGCAGGCCCATCCGCCCATGTGGGCCAGAACCAGCCTGTCGGGGCGGACTTCCTTAAGGACCCGGAGGATCTGGGCCACGGAACAGTAGTCGTGGTCGTAGAGACCGATGTCGATGCCGGCGTGGGTAATGACGATGAGTCCCAGTTCATTGGCGCGGTCCAGGATCCGCATGATCCGGGGGTCGTCGAAATCCACGCCCTGGTAGGCCGGGTGGAGCTTGATGCCGGGGATACCGGCGTCTTTAAGGCGGCGCAGTTCGCCGCGGTAATCCTCATAGTCCGGATGGATGCCGCCGAAGGTGATGATGCCCTGAGCTCTCAGTTCCTCCTGCTGGGCGATGAGGGATGTATTTACCTTCTCGACCTGCCCGGCATAGGTCATCACCGGCAGATTGACGGACCAGTCTACGCCGGCGCTTTTCATGGAAGCGGCCAGCGCTTCGGAGGAACCGTCCGTGAAAGGCATGGTACGCGATACCGCCGCCAGCTTTTCTACTACGCCGGCGGAGATCTTCTTTGGAAATGTATGGGTATGGAAATCAATGATCATGGGAAATCCTCTCTTCCGGATTGCTTTTCGGAACTATCATAGGGTAATTTCGAAGTAAAGTCAATCATCAGATCCGCGGCCGGGGCATAGAATGGAACGGTATAGGAGGCGGGCGGCGAATGGCGGACGGCGCGATAAAGGAGAAAATGAAATTATGCTGAACTACATCTGGGCGTTCATGATCATTGCCGGCGTCGTCTGGGCCGTTCTTCACGGCAATATCGCCGCCGTTACCCAGGGACTTCTGGATTCCGCCGCGGACGCGGTCGGCCTCTGCGTCACCATGCTGGGCGTCGTCTCTCTGTGGACGGGCATCTTAAAGATTGGTGAGCGTTCCGGGCTCATCGACCGGCTGGCCCGCCGATTGGAACCGGTTCTCCGCTTCCTGTTTCCGGATCTGCCGGAGGATCATCCGGCCAGGCGCTCCATTGCCGTCAATATGATCGCCAATGTGCTGGGACTCGGCTGGGCCGCCACGCCCGCAGGTCTGCAGGCCATGAAGGAACTGGCGGAACTGGAGGAGGAGAGACGCGCCGCGCCGCCCGGTACGGCCTCCCGTGAAATGTGTACCTTTCTCATTATCAATATATCATCGCTCCAGCTGATCCCGGTCAATATGATCGCGTACCGCAGCCAGTACGGCAGCGCCGCTCCGGCAGCCATCGTCGGACCGGCTGCCGCGGCCACGGCGGTAAGCACGCTGGCGGCGGTGCTGTTCTGCAGGGTAATGAATTCGAAGAATGGGGGCTGAACCGTTATGTCATTTATCCTCTGGCTTTCCGATCATCTGATCCCGCTCACGATCCTTTATATCGTCGGTCTCGGCGTGCTGATGCGCCGTCCGGTCTACGACGATTTCGCGGAAGGCGCGAAGGAAGGCGTCAGGACGGTATTTGAAGTGCTTCCCACGCTGGTGGGGCTGATGGCCGGGGTAGGCGTGCTTCGGTCGTCCGGTCTTCTGGACGCGGTATGCGGGGCTTTGGGGCGATGGACCGGGGTGATCGGCCTGCCGTCCCAGCTGCTGCCGGTAGCAGTCGTGAAGCTGTTCTCGTCCGGGGCGGCTACGGGGCTTGCGCTGGACATTTTTAAGATCTGCGGGCCGGATTCCCGGCTGGGACTGGCAGCGTCTCTGATGCTCAGCTGCACGGAAACGGTATTTTATACCATGAGCATTTATTTCCTGTCTGTTAATGTGAAAAAGACGCGATATACACTGCCCGGCGCGCTTCTGGCAACGGTTGCCGGGATCGGGGCCAGCGTGTTTCTGGCCGGCAGAATGTGAGGTCCGGAGGAGGAAAGGGCGCTGTGACGTCCTTCCGGTGACCGCAGGGAGAGAAGAGCGTCGGGACCTTCCGCGGAATCGGAACGGATTTGTAAGAAAACTATAAGGAATTATTTGTTGCGGTAGAAATAGAAATCATGTATAATCAATAAGAAATTTTGATTTTTGATCCAAGGAGGATTTGCGATTATGAAAAAGAAATGGCTGCTGCTGACCGGAATCGCTGCTATGGCTGTCCTGACAGCCTGTACGCCGACGGAGACCGGGCCGGACGGGCTGCCTTATAAAGTGACGAAGGCGAAAGACGAAACCCTGCCATACAGAGGCCCGGCGCCAATTGATGTGGATGCGATGGAGGCGATGCTTTTTGTTTACCGGGGGAACGCAGATGGTACGGAACTGGAGCGGGTTACCAGTTATGCGGACGAGATGAATGAACAGGTACTGGTGGACAAGCTGATCGAGTACGGTGTTCTGGAAGAAGGAACCGAGATTCTGTCCTTTGAGATGGAGGGGGACGTGAAGGCAGGACCGGGACTTCCGGAGGGAGAAACACTGCCGGCGTCTACCAGCGAAAGGATCGGTTACCTGAACCTTTCCAAGGTTCCGACACTGGACGCCGCGGCGGAGAAGGTCATGCTGAACTGTATCGCGGCGACATTTGTGGATAATTTCCAGTTGGATAAAGTAAAGCTTCTGGTGAACGGAGAGAATTATAAGAGCGAGAATATCACCCAGGGCGACGAGGATTATCTTGTTTTCGATATGCATTATAAGAATGTCGAAGAGGAAGAGGAAGAGGAGAGTACCGAGGAGAGTACGGATGCGCCCGCGGAAGCGGAAGTTTCTGAATAGAATTGATCCCCCGGCGGGAATACCGCCGGGGATTTTCATATTCTGAGCCGCCTCACTTCAGGGAATGGGCCAGCAGCCACACCTGGAAATCTTCCCGGATCACTGTAAATGGGGCCGGGCCTTCATCCAGGAGAAACTGATGGAATTCTTTCAGCGAGAAAGCATTTCCCAGCTTTTCCTGCGCCTGATCCCGCATCTGTATGATCTCAAGATATCCCACATAGTATTCCGGATAATTGACCGGGGCGTTGAGCATCACGTTATAGATGGTTTCCACCAGGCTTTCATCGCTGACGTCGAAGTATGGCTCGAGAAATTCTTTCACCTGTTCCCGCGTCCAGCCGAAGTAGTGGATATTGATGTCAATGACAGCGTGCAGACCCAGATTGGCCGCGGCGTTGTGGGCCAGAAGGCTTCCAAGTTCCGGAGAAAGGCCGTTCTCCGTGGTGTAGGAATAGTTTTCCACATAGAAGGCCCAGCCTTCACTGTAGCTTGTAAATGACAGAAGCCTGCGCAGGTTGTCATTGCAGTGGGACAGGAAATAGGTATTCTGGTACATATGTCCCGGAATCCCCTCGTGGGCCAGCGTCGTGTAGAGCGCCTGGGAGTCGGAGGTGCTGTCCGGGTTGATATAGATAACGCAGTCGTCGTAATCGTCGATAGGCGGGACCAGGAAGAACGCGGGGCCGAGGGTATGGGCCAGGTCATCCGGCACATATCTGGTCACATAGCTGCAGGGCGGACATTCCGGGAAGTCCTCTGTGATCTGGGACTGCAGCTGGGCGAGAATCTGGTCCGGGCCGGTGTAGGCAAAGGAATAATCCATGATCTGATCCGCGGTCTCAGGATGCTCCGTGATGATATCCGTCATATCCGCCAGGTCATCCTCAATCTGCGCGGCAATGGCGTCCCGCAGGGCTTCGATGCTCTCATAGGAAGTTCCGATGGAGGAATTGATCAGATATTCATAATACCGTTTGCCGTCAGGGAAATAGTACAGTCCCTGGTCGTTAACGCAGCTTCCCTTCAGACCGGCGAGTCCGTCCATCAGAAGATCGTAAGCCGGCACGAAATGATCATCGACGACCGCCTTGTTCCGGGCCTTATAATCGGCGCGTTCTTCATCCGTCAGGCCTTCAAAGTCATCGATGCGCCGGTCAAACATGGCAGTCATAAAATTATGGTCCGATGGAAGCAGGTACGCGGCGCATTCCTCGACGATCTGGTCCACGCAGGCGTCGGTCATAAACAGTCCTTCGGCGGCCTTTTCCTTCTCGAATTCCAGGATCTGTCCGTAATAACTGTCGATTGAGGCGAGCAGCGTCAGATAATCGTCAATATCCTGCCGTGTGCGGAACGTAAATTCTGCCAGCAGGATGGGGAGCTGGGCCTGAATACCGTTGGAAGGCGCCAGAGGCTGGTAATACAGCTCCAGCCCGTCCCCGGATTCATCCAGCCGGAATGCTTCCGTAAGGATCCGATAGGTCAGCTGCTGTTCTTTATCCAGAAGATCCGGATCGATCTGCGCCAGCTGCGCCTTGAAATCTTTCTGGCGGCTTTCGGCGTCCTGCATTCCCTGCAGGGAGAAGCTGCCGAAATCCGGGGTGTAATCGGTGATGCCGAAGGACTCCGGCGAGACCAGGGAGTAATGAAGGTTCAGGAAGGAATCGCTAAGCTGTTCCTTAAGAAACCGCTGGCTCCAGTCTTCGAAAGCGGCTTTGGTCTGGGCTGCCCCGGTATCTGTCCCGGAAGAACTGTCCGGTGCGGCAGTTTCTGCCGGCAGGTTCCCCTCCGGAACTGCCGGGGCCGGTGCGCTTCCCTCCGGAACTGCCGGAGCCGGTGCGCTTCCGGTACGGGAACAGGCGGTGGCCAGAATCATCAGAACAGCGCACAGCAGAATACAGACTTTCGCGGACTGTTGAGGCCGCGGAACCGGCCGGAAACGGGTAATATATCGGGTGATCAGTTTATTCATGGTTAAACCCTCCATTTCTATAGTATAATTTATATTGGAGGATTTGACAACGCATGAAAAAAGATTGACGAAAGCCATGAAAAAAGGTACACTGGATATAAATGTCCGGCGGGGAGCCGGTTCTGGTGTGCGCTGTGAAATAATTCCGGCATACCGGGCGGCTTAAACACCGCGCAGGACAGTGAAGGAAAGGGTGAGGAGGCACCGCGGCCTCCGGCAATGCAAAAAGGAGAATCAGACATGTGCGACAAGTGTAAGAAACCATATTATATTACGACGGCGATCGCCTACACATCGGGCAAGCCCCATATCGGCAACACTTACGAGATCGTGCTGGCGGACAGCATCGCCCGCTATAAGCGCGCCCAGGGCTACGATGTGTTCTTCCAGACCGGTACCGACGAGCACGGCCAGAAGATCGAGCTGAAAGCCCAGGAGGCCGGCGTGACGCCGAAGGAGTTCGTGGACGGCGTGGCCGCGCAGATCAAGTCGATCTGGGATCTGATGAACACTTCCTATGACAAATTCATCCGCACCACGGACAAGGACCACGAGATCCAGATCCAGAAGGTGTTTAAGAAAATGTACGACCAGGGAGACATTTACAAAGGCTACTACGAGGGCCTGTACTGCACGCCCTGCGAATCCTTCTGGACAGAATCCCAGCTCGTGGACGGCAAGTGCCCCGACTGCGGCCGGGAGGTGAAGCCGGCGCGGGAGGAAGCCTATTTCTTCCGTATGAGCAAGTACGCGGACAGGCTGATCCAGTACATCAACGACCATCCGGAATTTATCCAGCCGGTGTCCCGCAAGAATGAGATGATGAATAATTTCCTGCTTCCGGGTCTGCAGGATCTGTGTGTGTCCAGGACTTCGTTCACCTGGGGCATCCCGGTGACCTTCGACCCGAAGCATGTGACCTATGTGTGGCTGGACGCCCTGACCAACTATATCACCGGCCTCGGCTACGACTGCGACGGCGACAGCTCCGAACGGTTTAAGAAATACTGGCCGGCGGATCTGCATCTGATCGGGAAGGACATTATCCGCTTCCATACGATCTACTGGCCCATCTTCCTGATGTCGCTGGGTCTGCCGCTGCCGAAGCAGGTGTTCGGCCACCCGTGGCTGATGATGAGCGGCGGCAAGATGAGCAAGTCCAAGGGCAATATCATTTACGCCGACGATCTGGTGCGGTTCTTCGGCGTAGACGCGGTGCGCTATTATGTGCTGCATGAGACGCCGTTCGACAATGACGGCAACGTGGCCTGGGATCTGATCGTGGAGCGGTACAATTCCGACCTGGCTAATATCCTGGGGAACCTGGTGAGCCGGACCATTTCCATGACGAATAAGTATTTCGGCGGCGTCGTGAAGAAGACCGGCGCGGCGGAGGAGATGGACGCGGATCTGAAGACGACAGTTCTGGAAGCCGTGAAGAAGGTGGACGCGAAGATGGAGGAGCTGCGGGTGGCGGACGCCATCACGGAGATCTTCGGGATCTTCCGGCGCAGCAACAAATATATCGACGAGACCACGCCCTGGGCGCTGGCGAAGGACGAGGCGAAGAAGGATCGCCTGGCGGAGGTGCTTTATAATCTGACGGAAGCGATCACGATCGGCGCGTCGCTTCTGGAGCCGTTCATGCCGGAGACTTCGCAGAAGATCCTGGCTCAGTTGAATGCCGAAAAGCGGGAACTTTCGCAGATGGACGAGTTCGGGCTGTATCCGGACGGCAATAAGGTGACGGAAAAGCCGGAGATCCTGTTCGCCAGACTGGATGTGAACGAGGTCATGGAGAAGGTGAACGCCATGAACGCGGAGCGGGAGGCGGCGGAGAACGCGGCAGCCGGAACCGATGCGGGAAGCGCGGATAACGGCGCGGCCGCGGAAACTAAGAACGACGCAGCTTCCGGCGCCGGCAAAGCAGACGCTCGGCAGGCCGGCACGGAGAGCGGGACCGCAGGAGCAGAAGGCAATGCGGCCGGAGCTGCCGCGGAAGCGGCTGTCGAGTCCAAGCCGGAGATCACCTACGACGATTTCGCCAAACTCCAGTTCGCCGTAGGAGAGATCATTGCCTGTGAGGAAGTAAAGAAGTCAAAGAAGCTTCTTTGCAGCCAGGTGAAGATCGGCGGCGAGGTCCGTCAGATATTAAGCGGGATCAAGGCCCATTACTCACCGGAAGAGATGGTGGGCAAGAAGGTTATGGTTCTTATGAACCTGGCGCCCCGCAAGATGGCGGGTCTGGAATCTCAGGGCATGCTTCTGTGCGCGGAAGATGAGGAAGGAAATCTGGCGCTGATGACGCCGGAGAAAGATATGCCGGCCGGATCGGAGATTTGTTAACAGGTAAGGTGGTTGCGCGGCGGCTGCAAATATTTTGAATTTTGCAGCCGCCCTTGTGTCAGTATCCGGGAAAATTTGTCATGAAGTTGTTTTGGCGTTTGGAAAGGCGGAGGAATTTATGATGATACGCGGCAGGAAATTAGGTACCTGTGGATTAGTATTGAGCCTGGCGCTGCTGTTTGCGGCAATGCCGGCCGATGCGGCGGCTTCCGGGATCGGAACAGCCGATGAATCCGGTCCGGAGCAGTCTTTGAACCGGGATTATGAGGTGCAGGAAGCGACGCCCGCAAACGCGTCGGCAGGCGCGTCATACGTGCGGACGCTCCTGGATGCCCTTCCGACAAGGGACGAGGTCAGCCGGATGAGCAGAGCGGAGCAGGCAGAGGTCCGCCGGCAGATGGAGACCGCGCGCGCTGCGTATGAGGCCTTAAGCCCGGAGGAGAAGGAACTGGTTTCGGACGCGGGGGAGATCCTGGCCCCGCTTTACACGCATTTCTTTCTGCCGCTTGAGCTGGATGGCGAGATATTAGTAGAAGTCGAAGAGACTTTTTTTACGGTAAAAGATCTGCTTGATCCGGAAGAAATGGAAGATCTGGCGGAAGATGCCGGTGATTTCATGGGAATCAGCCTCATGAGCCTGGAAGAGGAACTGAGAGGGGATAATTACTGGATATCCCGGCTGAAGTCCCAGCTGAGTTCCCAGCCGGACACTCTTTCCTATGTGGATCATTTGTACGAACTGCTGTTGGAGGCCACCGACAATGACGGTACCGACGACTGGCTGATCGAGGAGAGTCTTTTTCCTGTGGATAAGGCTGTTTGCGGATTTTCCTTTTACAGCGAACAGAAGCCTTTTAATAAAAATGATCCGTCAATCAGAGAGATGGACGTTTCAGAGGTTTACAAGTATGCCGAGCAGGCCGCTGCCGCGTTCCGGCGCGACCACCCGGAGGCTTTCTGGATGAACGACAAGGTCGGGTTTTACTGCTCAATTTCTGGAAGTTTGGAGGAAAAGACATGTGAAGTCAGTTACATGTTTGCCACGAAATATAGCGGCAGCGAAGCCATGGATTTTGATATCCGCATTGACAAATACCGGAGCGAGACGCTGATCAGGGAGGGGATCGCCCGCAGGGATACCCAGACCAAAAAGCTGCTTGCGGAGCTGACGGGGGCAGGCCCTTATGAAAAGGTAAGCCAGTTTAATAATTGGCTGACCTGTAATAATGAATATAATACTTCCAAAGTGGATTATCCCGAAAGCTGTCACAGTTCTCTCACGGCGCTGATGGGAAATGTCGGAACAGACGGACCTGTGTGCGACGGTTATGCCGGCGCCTTTAAGATCCTGTGCGACAAAGCCGGTATCCTGTGCCTTATGGTCACCGGGGACGGGTTTGGCGAAAGCGGACCTGGAGTTCCGCATGCGTGGAATTATGTAAATATATATGGAAATTGGTACGCGGTGGACGTCACATGGAACGACCCGGTGGTATCCGGCAAAGGGGGCGCGAAGTCCGGCGCGGAGAATGAAAAATATTTTTTGGTCGGTTCCGAGACGATGATCGATGACCGCCCCTTTAAGGAGTCTCATGTAATCACGGATCTTCAGGCGTTGGCACCGGGGCTGAGCGCGGACCAATATGTTCCCGTAACTTTAAAGGGTTTCCAGGCGGAACTGGATAAGACTCTCGGGGTTCGTTACGGTGATACACTGTATGTGCAGGTGCAGAACGCTCCGTCTGACTGGCCGCTTTATTATCGGTGGAGTGCCGGGGAGAAAACGGTCGGCACGAACAATCCGTTCTATAAAGTCGGTCCGGAAGCGGTGGGGCAGGTGATCCGCGTAACCGTCACAGCGGACGGCTATGAAGGAACTGCGTCCGCAGAGATCAAGGAGCCTGTGGCGGAAGTGCCGGAGCTGGCCAGTCTGGATAAGGCGCTGGCAGATGCTGCGGCCGCAAAAAAGGATTTGGCTGTTTATGACCTGCAGCCGGAGGAAGTTCTGAAGGGCGTCCGTTACACGGATCAGGCGGTTATGGATACTCTGAATACTGCGGTCAGAAACGCTGAGACCGCGAAGCAGAATATTGCGCCGGCGGCAGAGCTGGGAGAAACGGCTGCTGCTGTCGAGGACGCGGCCGGAAAGCTTACGGCTGCGGTCAGGACAGGTACGATGGAGCTGCAGCCGCTGGAGACGGAACTGACGGCGGCGAAGGCCGCCAAAGACGGTATTGAAGTCCGCAGCGGACAGCCGTCAGAAATAGAAAATGGACTCAAATATGTTACCCAGGCTGAGATGGATGCCCTGGATGCGGCTGTTGCCAAGGCGGAAGCGGCCAGATCCGGAATCCGTACCAGGAAAGAGTTGGATCAGCAGACGGATGCGGTGAAAACGGCAGTAAGTCAGTTTACAAAAGCAATAAAGACCGGAACGAAATCACCTGAAAACGCCGGAGACAGCGGAAATACCGGGAATACCGGGAGCGGGGATACTGGCAGCACAGGAAGTACTGGCAGCGGCGGTTCCGGCGGCGGCAGCGGAAGTGCTGGAAGCGGCAGCGGCGGTTCTGGCGGCAGCAGCGGTGGTTCCAGCGGCGGCGGAGGCGGCGGGGGCCATTCTTCCGGAGGCAGTTCCAGCGGCGGCAGCCATTCCTCCGGCAGTTCTGGCGGAAGCAGCAGCCGGGGTCCGGCGGCGGGACCAGGAGGAGTGGGTGTGTCCCTTCCTTCCTACGTGGTGATCGGAACATGGACTCAGAACGCGGACGGAGAGTGGAACTTCCGCGATGGAAACGGCCGGCTTTATACAAACTGCTGGGCCGCGGTCTATAACCCCTACGCTAATACGGCGGCCGGGGCGCAGGCCTTCGACTGGTTCCGTTTTGACGAAAATGGCCTTATGGTCACAGGCTGGTTCCTGGATCCGGAAGACGGTCATTATTACTATCTGAACCCGGTTTCTGACGGAACCAGGGGCAGGATGATGCTCGGGTGGGCGGTCGTAGAAGGCAGAGAATATTATTTTAATCCGGTTTCCGATGGAACCCGGGGACGTATGATGAGCAATGAAGCCACAGGAGACGGACACTTTGTCGGAGCAGACGGCGTGAAGATCTATTGATATTGCGGAGGAAATACGGATGGAAAACCAGATGCGGACGGCGCGGCCCCGGTACCAGGTGCTGAGCGGCAGTGCGCTTAAGCTGATCGCGCTGATCACGATGATCATCGATCATGTGGGGGCGGCGATCCTGGAGATGGGGGTTATAGAGGGATATAATACCGGAATGCTGAACATTTCCTATGAGACGGCGCTGTTCTGGTGGAACGTGGACAGCGTGCTGCGGGGGATCGGCCGGATCTCATTTCCAATCTATTGTTTTCTGATCACGGAGGGCTTTCTGCATACGCGCGATGTCCGGAAATACGCACTGCGGCTCGGAGTGTTCGCGCTGCTGTCGGAGATCCCCTTTGACCTGGCGTTCTACCATGTCTTGTGGACCTGGGAGCATCAGAATGTATTTTTTACATTGTTTTTAGGGCTTCTGGCGATTGCGGCGATCGATTATTATGAGAAGCGGATGAACAGCCGGTGGGTCGGACTGATTGCCGCGTTCTGCTTTGTAATGCTGGGCGATGTGCTTCATACAGATTACGGAGCATTCGGCGTGTTCTTTATTGTGGTGCTGTACGCGTTCCGCAACTGCGGCTGGATCCGCACCGTGATCGGCTGTATCCTGATCGCGTGGGAGACTACGGCGCCGCTGGCGTTTATCCCGATCCAGATGTATAACGGCGAACGCGGCCGGCTGCGGCTGAAATATTTCTTTTATGCGATCTATCCGGCGCATCTTTTGATCCTGTATGGAATCTGTATGGCGCTGCTGCGTTAAAAGCGCCGCATCCGGCAGACAGAGCCGATTATTACGAAGGAGTTTCGGAAGTTATGATATTTGATACTCACGCGCATTACGATGATGACGCGTTTCAGGAAGACAGGGAGGAGCTTCTGGCCGGACTTGAGGCGGCCGGGATCGGTACGGTAGTGAATATCGGGGCCAGTATCGCGTCCACGAGAACTACGATCGAACTGGCGGAACAGTATCCGTTTATTTACGCGGCCGCGGGCGTTCATCCCAGTGAAACGGCGGAACTTGACGAGGAGAAAATGAGCTGGCTGGAAGAAATGTGCGCCCGCCCGAAAACCGTTGCTGTCGGTGAGATCGGTCTGGATTACCATTGGGACGAACCGGAGCGGGAGGTACAGAAACGCTGGTTTCGCGAGCAGATCCGGCTGGCTCTCCGCGTAAAGCTCCCGATCGTTGTTCACAGCCGGGACGCGGCCAGGGATACACTGGATATCATAAAGGAAGAGAAGGCAGCGGAAGCCGGAGGCGTGATCCACTGCTTTTCGTATGGCGTCGAGGTCGCCCGTGAGTATCTGGATATGGGCTTCTATCTGGGCGTGGGCGGTGTGCTGACATTTAAGAATGCGAAGAAGCTTCGGGAGGTCGTGGCCTATATGCCGATGGACCGGCTTCTCCTGGAGACGGACTGCCCTTATATGGCGCCGACGCCCCACCGGGGGGAGCGGAATTCGTCGCTGTATCTGCCGCTGGTAGTGAAGGCGGTCAGCGAGATCAAAGGGATTCCGGAGGAGGAAGTGATCGCGGCGACGGAAGCGAACGCGCGGCGGATGTACCGGCTGGTGTGAAGAAGGCCGGGGAAGCCGGAGCCGCGTTGGACAGAACGACATAGCGGCATTTGGCCATTGATAAGGGCTGTCCTCTGCAGTGATGATTGATTTAAAGAAAGGATCTTACAACATGCCGACGCTTGGCAACCCGAAGAACACGATCGAGATCATTCAGAAATACAATTTTATGTTTCAGAAGAAATTCGGCCAGAATTTCCTCATTGACACCCATGTCCTGGATAAGATCATACGGGCGGCGGAGGTGACGAAAGAAGACTGCGTATTGGAGATCGGTCCCGGCATCGGCACCATGACCCAGTACCTGGCGGAGAGCGCAGGTCACGTCGTGGCGGTGGAGATCGACGCGAACCTGATACCGATTCTTAAGGAGACGCTGTCAGATTATGAAAATGTGACCGTGCTGAACGCGGATATCCTGAAGCTGGATATTAAGGAGCTGGCGCTGGAGTACGGCGGCGGAAGGCCGTTAAAGGTGGTTGCGAACCTGCCCTATTATATCACGACGCCGATCATTATGAATCTGCTGGAGGGCGAAGTCCCTATTGACAATATCACGGTTATGGTCCAGAAGGAAGTGGCGGACCGGATGCAGACCGGACCGGGCAGCAAAGACTACGGCGCGCTCTCGCTGGCGGTTCAGTATTACGCGGAGCCGTATATCGTGGCGAATGTGCCGCCCAACTGCTTTATACCGCGTCCGGCAGTGGGATCAGCGGTGATCCGGCTTAAGAAGCTGCCGCTGCCGTCGGTGGCGGTGAAGGACGCGGGACTGATGTTCCGGCTGATCCGTGCGTCTTTCAACCAGCGCAGAAAGACGCTGCTGAATGGACTAAGCAACGCGGCGGAACTGGCGTTTTCGAAGGAGGAGATCGCGGCCGCTATCAGGGCCTGCGGGCTGGAGCCCGCGGTGCGGGGAGAGACTCTGAGCCTTGAACAGTTTGCGCGGCTGGCGGATACGCTGGCAGAAAAGTAACTGAGAACGGCGAGACGCTGCGCCGGCAGGGAATGGCTGACAGCCGGAAGCTGCAGAGAAAACAGCTGAAAAACGAAGAGAAAAACCGAAAGAAATATATGCAGAAAATCAGGAGGAACCAGTTATGCTAGGAATCATCGGCGCCATGGCGCAGGAGGTAGCGGCACTGAAAGAAGCTATGAATGATGTGGAAGTCCGCACGACGGCCGGGATGGATTTTTATAAAGGAACGATCCATGGCCGGGACGTGGTCGTTGTGCGGTCTGGTATCGGCAAGGTGAACGCGGCCGTCTGCTGCCAGATCCTGGCGGACTGTTACGGTGTGGACGCGGTCATCAATACTGGTATTGCCGGCTCCCTGCGGGCGGAGATCGATATCGGCGATGTCGTGCTTTCTTCTGATGCGCTGCAGCATGATATGGATGCCACCGGCTTCGGGTATCCGGTGGGTATGATACCTCAGATGGACGTGTCCATCTTTCCCGGCGACGCGGCGCTGATCACGGCGGCTCAGAAGAGCTGCGCGAGGGTAAATCCGGAGATCGGCGTTCATGTGGGACGCGTAGTCAGCGGCGATCAGTTTGTTTCCGACAAGGCGAAGAAGACGTGGCTGACGGAGACATTTGCCGGGTACTGCACCGAGATGGAGGGGGCGGCCATTGCCCAGACGGCCTGGCTGAACCATATTCCGTTTCTGATCATCCGGGCCATCTCCGACAAGGCCGACGATTCCGCGGAGATGGATTATGCGGAGTTTGAGGCGAAGGCGATAGAGCACAGCGTGAAGCTGCTGCTGGATATGATAGAATCCATGTAAAGCCGGAAGGAAGAAGAACCTGAGTGAAGGAGAAGCGCAGCGGCAGGATCCTGGCCGGAGGTATAGAAAAAAATACAAAAAATATAGACGCGGATACTTTGAATTTGAAAATAAAAGTGATATATTCAATACATTACTGATATAAGGAGGGGAAACCATGAAGATCAAGCGGTTGCTGGCCTTTGCGCTGGCCGGGACACTGTGCCTGTCGGAGACAGCCTGGGCCCTGCCGGACAACGGGGGGATTGAGTATCAGATACCCGAAAAGTATCTGGCGGTGCCCGGTGAGATCGAATTGACGGATCCGGTCGAAGTTCCGGTGGAGATACCGGAGGAGGAAATCGAAGTCTGGGAGGATAATTTTGGCCAGTTGGCGGCGTACGAGGAGGATTCAGACGCAGAGACGGAAGAATTTGAGCCGGCCGAAGAACCAGAGGAAGATGTTTTTTATGAAGAGACGCCGGTGGATGAACCGGAAGAAGAACCTGCAGATGAACCGGCCGAACTGGAAGAATATGCGGCTGCGACCGTGTCCAACTCCAGCAGGTATGCCGCGATATCCAATACGCTGCAGGATGATGAAATCTCCATAGAGATCGTCAGCCCGAAGACGACGTTGTATTCCTATATGCCTCTGACGCTGAAGATAAAGCGTACACAGACGGCTACTGAAGCGGAGGCGGGGACGGATCCGGTTCAGCTCAAGATATTTGTGGATAAAAAACAGGTGAAAGAAATAGAGTGCAAATACGGCAGCGAACAGGAAGTTGTTATTCCCGGAGAGAACTTTCCGTATTCCAGTATTTCAAAAACTGTAACAATAGCCATAAAGGATCAGGATGGGGCTGAAGTAACTTCGAAAGAAGTAACTCTGGAACCCCTGATGGATTTCGAGATTACGCTGAAGGAGCAGATTTTTACAAAAACGTACGGTGCTAAGGAACCAGCGTCATATAATGTAAAAAAAGAAAAATTCACCGCCACGAAGGATGGCGTTGAACTGGCGCAGTTTGATATCGGCGCAGTAACGTATGAGCCCAAACCCGATAAAGAGGATGCCGGGTCTTATCCTATAGAAAAACTGACATCTTCAAAATATGGAACGCTTACCGTAGTGAAGAATGACTTTTCCAACTTTGTGATTAAGAAAAAATGGGCATCCGCCTACGGAAAGAGCGGCCTGAGGATCGCAGCGGACGGAAACCAGAAATCCATAGACATAAAGCAGTTGTTTTATACCAGTAAGAACGAGGAAGAGCCAGTCTTCACTCTCGGTACGATCGATGATGCGACGGCTGCCAAGTTTAAGGTTCAGCCTAAGTATGAGAATGGAAAACTGACGTTTACGCCGAAGGAGTCCCAGACAAAGTATGAGATCAGCATTCCTTTTAAGGCGGAGAGCAAGAATTACTACTTCACAAAAGTTTCTAGTGATGAAATGCTGACGGTGACGATTATGGCAGAGCCGAGAACCGCTCCGGTTGTCAGAACCATCGATGAACAGCGGAAGTATTTTGAGGCGCATCCATTTGACCTGAGCGCCAGGGATGGGCATGTTATTGTGCCGGACGCGAAAAACGGAATTGCCGGCAGGCTGAATTCCGAGTCGGAAAAGAACGCGCTGAACAGCCTGAATCTTGTGCGCTATATTGCCGGTCTGAATGAAGTCACGATTACGGATGAGTTTTCGGAATAGGCGCAGGCTGCGACGACTCTTCTGAATGAAGTTGGGGAACTGACGCATACGCCGAAAAAACCGGATACGGTAAGTCAGGAATTCTACGAGTTGGGATATTACGGAACTTCCCATTCAAATATCGGATCAGGTCATTATAATCTGGCGCAGGATGTTATCAGCGGGTGGATGTACGATGGTACATCAAGCAATATCAGTACCGTGGGCCACCGGCGCTGGTGTCTCGATCCGAATATGAAAGCGACCGGCTTCGGGCATACAGGACAGTATACAAGTATGATCTCGTTCGACGAATCGTACGGAGATGAGCAGTATCCTTATTCATACATTCCCTGGCCGGCTGTCAATACGCCTGTGGAGTTCTTTACGGGGCCGTGGAATGTCAGTGTAGACGGGAGCCAGTACACTCTCGATGCCAGCAAGATCAAGGTCACGATGGAGACGTCGGCGGGGAAGACCTATACGCTGACATCTGCGAACAAGAGTATAACGCAGGGATATTTTAATGTTAATACCGGCGGTTATGGTTACGGTCCGGCTATCATCTTTACGCCGGGAGTGTCATTCAGAGGCGGCGACAAGGTCACGGTTACGATCAGCGGCCTGACAGATAAGCTGGGCAACCCGGAGGAGATCAAATATACAGTCAATTTCTTCTGGATGACAGAGATACCGCTTAGGGGCATTAAGCTGAATCAGACCCGCATTACCCTTAAACCGTCGAAAAGCTACCAGCTGCGGGCGACCCTGAATCCGACCGACAATACGGAAGTGACCGCATCTGATATCGTATGGAGCAGTTCCAACGAAGAAGTTGCGGGGGTAGATGAAAATGGCCTGGTGGAGGCGTATTCGGAAGGCACAGCCAAGATTACCGCTGAAGCTGGAGGAAAGAAGGCCACCTGTACGGTTACGGTCGGTGATTTGTCTTATAGCGGCGGCTCCGGCTCCAGCGGCGGAGGCGGCTCCAGCTCCGGCGGAGGCGGTGGTTCCGGCTCCGGTGGCGGCGGAGGCGGAGGCGGCGGTGCCCGCCCGAGCGGCAGTGGCGTCAAGGTGACCGGATCAGCAGGCCCGGGAAATGTCGCCGCGCCGGCTAATCTCCCCAGCTATGTGGTGCGGGGCGCCTGGACCCAGACCGGTGATGTGTGGACTTTCAAGGACGCGAATGGAGTTCCTTATGTGAATCGCTGGGCCGCAGTCTACAACCCGTACGCCAACACGGCGGCCGGGCAGTCCAATTATGACTGGTTCTGGTTTGACGCCAGCGGCAAAATGATGACCGGCTGGCATCTGGACGCGGACGGCAATTACTATTATCTGAACGAGGCGTCGGACGGCACCCGCGGCAGGATGGTGACCGGCTGGTTCTGGATCAAGGATGCGGACGGCGTGCAGAGATGCTACTACTTCGATCCGGTGGCGGATACCGGTACCCGCGGCAAGATGATGAAGAATACGGTCGTCGAGGGTTATCAGATCGACGCTAACGGCCACTGGGTGGTGAACGGCGTCGTCCAGACGAAGTAATTTACAAAGAAATAGCCTTACATTTTTCATGAACCCCTTAAGAATCGTTTCCTGTCGCCATTTGACGAACGATTCTAGGGGTTCTTAACTTCCCAAAACGAAAATCAGCCGCTATAATGAATGACGTTAACCGGACATGCTGCCTTGGCATCCGTAAGCGCGCAGGTGATGCAGGGGGCGGTGTGGACGGCGGAGCAGTTTATCCATTATAGAAAGGGGAGTTTTACAATGATGCTGCAAATCCTGGAATCGGGACAGGCATTGTACGTGCTGGCGGCTGTCTGTGTGCTGGGCCTGCTGGCCAGACTGACAGCACGGACTCTCTACAGAAGACTGATCAGGGAAACTGACAATATGGCACTTACGAAGAACCGCTATCTGCGGGAGTTTAAGCAGAAGGCGGAGAATACATACAGGCTGAACCAGGGAATCGCCAATACCCAGGCATATCTGGAGAAACAACTGGCCGCGTATCATTTTCTGGGCCTCGGCCTGAATGGCTGGACTAATCTGGCCGGGCAGATGACGCTTCTGTGCTTTCTTCTGGGCGGCGTCGGATCGTTTATGGCTTACTGGTACCGGTGCGATACCTATTATATCGTTCTGTACGCTACGATAGGTATCCTGACCGGGCTTCTGACCATGTTTCTGGATGTCGGCATAAATCTTCCGGAGAAGCGTTCCCAGTTGATCTGCGCGCTGCAGGATTATCTGGAAAATTCTCTCTGGGGCAGGCTGGCCCGGGAGACGGCGGCCGCGATGGAGGAAGGCCCCAGGGCCGTCAGCAGGGACAGCATTCGCGACAGTAATCCGGCGGACCGTGACAGCCGGAGCCGCGATCAGAACATTGGGCGCGATCTGGCGGATCGCAGTGAAAATGTCCGCGAGCCGTCAGGCAGTGGGGTCCGTGGGAGCATTCGCAGTATCGCCCGCGGCAGAACGGAGGAGGACAGCGGCCGGACCGGCGACGGCGACCGGGGACCTGATTTCAGCAATGAAGCCCGCCCGCTGAACCGAAGTCAGCGGCGCAGCGAGCGGGCGGCGAGGAAAAACAGCCTGAAAGCGGTGTCGGACGAGCCGGCCGCGGAAGGCGGAAGGATGGCGCCGGACGACCTGAGACGGAGTCTGGAGCAGATCGCCGCCAGCCGTGAGAAGAGCCGGATGGACGGCGACTGGCTCAAGGAACTGTCGTCGGACGAGCTGGAGCTGGTAGGCGAGATATTGAAGCAGTATCTGGAGTGACGGCCGTCCGTCCGCCGGAGTCTGAGCGGCTTCGTATTCACACGGAAGTCTTCCTGAAGCGTTACGGACGAGGTCGGGCAGCATGGAAGGAATCGCGAAAAAATACATATTACATATCGCAAAAAGGGCTGGATTATGTTATACTGTACCCAGAGACCGAAAGCCCCGGCAGAGCCTGAGATCCGGCTGTGTAAGCCGTGCGGACGCCAGGACGGGAGGCCGCAGTTAACTACAGGCATCACCTGACAATATGATAAAAGGAGAGTGTATGACCATGGGAAGAGAAATAACGTTTGATTATTCGAAGACAGCCGGATTCATTTCCGCGGAGGAGATCGCGAACATGAAGGCGTCCGTGATGTGC
>CANPZZ010000020.1 GCA_947589125.1 uncultured Lachnospiraceae bacterium | reverse complement strand
TTGTGCCGCTAACTGAAAGGCGGTGGAATGGAGATTATCATGAAACGCGCGATCGTAACCGGAGCCACGGGCGCCATCGGAACCGCACTGGTGCGTGAACTGGCGGAAGCCGGCGCGGAGGTTCTGGTTTTTGTGCGGGAGGAATCCGCCCGCAATCAGAATATACCGGATCATCCTTTGGTTTGGCGGATCTCCTGTGCCATGGAGAATCTGGCGGAGATACAGAATACGACGGGGACGGACTGGGATGTATTTTACCATCTGGCCTGGGCGGGTGCGTCCGGCCCGGGCAGGAACGATATGTACCTGCAGAATCAGAATGTGAAATACGCTCTGGACGCCGTGGCGGCGGCGAAACGGTTCGGCTGCCATTTGTTCGTCGGCGCCGGGTCGCAGGCTGAGTACGGAAGGGTGGAAGGAAAGCTGAAACCGGACACGCCCGCATTTCCGAAGATGGGCTACGGCTACGCCAAGCTGTGCGCGGGTCAGATGACAAGGGACTATGCCCATCAGCTTGGACTTAAGCATACGTGGGTGAGGATTCTCAGTGTTTACGGGCCGCATGACGGGTCCCAGTCTATGGTCGTGTCTGCGATCCGAAAGCTGAGATCCGGTCAGACGCCGGAATTTACCAGGGCGGAGCAGCAGTGGGACTATCTTTACAGCGGCGACGCGGCGCGGGCGCTGCGGCTGCTGGGAGAGGCCGGGACGGCGGATGGAACTGCAGGATATGGGGCCGCGGGAAATAAAACTGCGGCAAATGAAGCCACGGGAAATGGAACTTCGGAAGCTGCAGAAGGAACCAGGAGAGCGGTTACGGAAGCATCTGCGGAAACCGGGAGAGCGGCTACGGAGAATGGTCATGGATGCGACGGCCGGGTTTACGTCCTTGGCAGCGGGCAGACAAGGACGCTGGCGGAATATATTTGTCAGATCCGCGATATCGCGGCGCCGGGTCAGGCTCTTGGAATCGGGAAACTGCCGTATGCGACGAATCAGGTCATGTATCTGTGTGCGGATATCTCCGCGCTTACGCGTGATACCGGCTGGAAACCGGAGACGTCGTTTGAGGATGGAATCCGCGCGACCGTTGATTCCATCATTGAGGATGATGAGCGGTAAAGACCGGCTGTTGTTAATTGTAAATGTGCTGTTAAAAAAATAACGATAAATTTTTAACAAAGTTATTGACAAATACTTTAAGCTGTGATATAGTACATACAACGTAAGAGGGAGTAGCACACCAGCGATGGTGAGCAGACGACGTCAGGACGATAGTTATTTATCCGCATCTGCTTGTGAGATTGCAAGACTTTTACTGAAGCCTTAGGGCGGCAGTAGAAGTCTTTTTTCGTATCAGAGTGCGGATACCGGGAAAATACCGGCAGCAGCGCATTTGCCGTAGGAAATATGCCGGATCTGTGGTATAATTTTAATTAAGATTGTACCCGTGCCGGTTCGGTGTCCGGGCGGAAAAGACTCTTACGGATGAGGGGCCATGTTCCGGGAACATGGAAATCTTTCTGCGATCCATGGCGCGGAAAGAAGAAGTACAGAGTATTTGAAACTGAAAACAAATGCGCGGGGCCAGGAGGCATCCTGCGCAAAGCGAAAAAGAAAGGTGAAAAGGTATGGAGACTTACGATCCCGATTTTATGGAAAAGCAGAAGAAACTATTAAAGACAGCAAAGCGCGTGGCAGGTATCTTCGTCGTGGTTGCGGTTCTCGCGGTACTGAGCACAGGCTCCTTCTACAATATCGGGGAGCAGGAACAGGCGGTGCTGACCACGTTCGGCGTGGCCAAGAGCGTCACAGAGCCGGGACTTCATTTCAAGATACCGCTGATCCAGCGGGTGCAGAAGGTGAATACGACGATCCAGGGCTTCGCGATCGGGTACGATCCGAACAATAATGAGAGCCAGGAAGAAGATTCCCTGATGATCACAAGTGATTTCAATTTTGTCAATGTGGATTTCTTCGTGGAATACAAGGTGTCAGACCCGGTGAAGGCGGTCTACGCGTCTCAGGATCCATTGCTGATCCTGCAGAACATCAGCCGGAGCTGCATCCGCGGCGTCATCGGCAGTTATGAAGTGGATTCGGTACTGACCACCGGGAAGAATGAGATCCAGACCAAGGTGCGTGAACAGATCACACAGAAGCTGGAGCAGCACGATATCGGTCTGCAGGTGATCAATGTGACGATCCAGGATTCGGAACCGCCGACCACGGAAGTCATGGAAGCATTTAAGGCGGTGGAGACAGCCCGACAGGGCAAAGAAACGGCCATCAACGACGCCAACAAGTACCGCAACGAGAAGCTGCCGGAAGCCGAGGCGCAGATCGACAAGATCATGCAGGAGGCCGAGGCCCAGAAGACGGAGCGGATCAATGAGGCGAATGCGGAAGTCGCCAAATTCAACGCCATGTACGAGGAATACGCGAAGAACCCGGAGGTGACCCGCCGAAGGATGTTCTATGAGACCATGGAGGATGTGCTTCCCAGGATGAAGGTCATTATTGACGGCACAGACAGCACGGAGACGATCCTGCCGCTCGACAGCTTCACGGCGACGGCGGAAGGCGCGGGCGGAACGGCCGCAGGCGGCGGTAACGCGGGAGCAGGCAGTTCAGGAAGCGGAAATGGAACCGCCGCCGGAAATAACACGGCCGGAGCCGCCGATACGGCAGAGTAGCCAAAACCGTGGAGTGAGGGAAACGCTATGGATGGAAGGATTCTCGGATTTCTCATATGGACGCTTTGCGGAGCGCTGTTTCTTGGAATTGGCGTCTTCGCGTTCTTTGCGAAGAAGCCGATGGGATTCTGGGCGAACGCGGAGACATTTGCGGTGGATGATGTGAAAGGCTATAACCGGGCGGTGGGGAAACTGTGGATCTTCTACGGCGTCGTGTTCATCCTGCTGGGACTGCCGTTTCTGGCAGGGCAGAATTCCCCGCTGATCGTGCTGGTAAGCATGCCGGGGGTAATGGCGGCGACGATCGCGGTGATGTGCGTTTATACGCTGGTCATTGAAAAGAAATACCGCAGAAAATGAGGCTGACGGCAGCGCGGCAGGAACCAGCAGATTCATCTGGCGGCGCGGCATGGATTGCCGTCGAAACAGCGCGCATGGGTTGTTCGTAAGAGATGAGCAGTGCGCGGGAGCCAACTCGGTTCTGACAGCAAAGAACGAACCGGGACAGATAGAGATAATGATAAAGCATCTCAGGAAAGGAAAACAATTATGAAAAAGACGATTGCAAAGGCATTGGCATTGATCATTGTATTGGCGGCGGTTATCGGGCTTGGCGGTTCGGTGGTCATTACGAGGGAGAACGAATACAAGCTGATCCGCCAGTTCGGACGTGTGGAACGAATCATCGACAGGGCGGGTATTTCCTTTAAGGTGCCGTTTGTGCAGACGGCGGACACGCTGCCGCGGGAGATCCTGATCTACGATCTGGCGCCGTCAGACGTCATCACGATGGATAAGAAGACCATGCTGACAGACAGCTATGTGCTGTGGAGGATCACGGACCCGCTCAAATTTGCCCAGACATTGAATTCGTCTGTAACGAACGCGGAGCGCAGGATTGACGCTGTGGTCTATAACTCGATTAAAAATGTGATCAGCAGCTTAAGCCAGAACGACGTGATCAGCGGCCGTGACGGTGAACTGTCCGAGGCGATCATGAACAATATCGGAACCAGCGTGGATCAGTACGGCATTCATCTGCTGGCCGTGGAGACCAAGAAGCTGGATCTGCCGGAGGACAATAAGGAGGCTGTTTACGAGAGAATGATCTCCGAGCGTGACAAGATCGCTGCTACCTATACTGCGGAAGGCAAATCCGAGGCCCAGGTGATCCGCAACACCACGGACCGCGAGATTGCCATCAACATTTCCAACGCGGAGGCGCAGGCGGCGGCGGTCACCGCGGAAGGCGAAGCGGAGTACATGCGGATCCTGGAGGCGGCGTACAGCACGGAGGACCGGGCGGAGTTCTACGCGTTCACGAGATCACTGGACGCGGCGCGGGCGTCGCTGACCGGCAGCAACAATACGCTGATCCTGCCGGCGGATTCGCCGATTGCGAGCATATTTATGCAGTAATGGTGGTTGTGGATATGCAGAAAGTGTTAAGATAAAAAAGCTGTTGGAAGTTGTTTGGTATATTGACGTAATGGGAGCGCCGGAAGGAAGAATATCCGACGCTTCCTTTTTGTATTTCCATGCGGGCAGAGTCCCGGTGAACGCTCTGCTCGTATTTCCATGCGGGCAGAACGCCGGTGACGCCCTGCTTGTGTTTCAAAATGGGCATAGTATTCCTGATCTGTTGGAGGGCTGATGGCTGAAATTGCAGGAAAATGGATGACAGGCAGCGATTTCGGTTGTATAATTCTGGTATTAAAATGCGGGAGGATCGTCATGAATATATCGGTAAATCAGTTTAACGGCCTGTGCAGCTGCGGGCGGGAACACAGGATCGAAGTAAAAGATATTATGATCAGCAGCAGTGCGGCGGAAACGCTTTATGAATCGATGAGAAGCGGCGCGCTTTCCGGGTACCGGAGGCCGATGATCATCTGCGATGAGAATACGAAGGCCGCGGCGTCGGGGAAACTTTCAAAGGTCTGGCAGATCTGTGCCGAGCTGGTGCTGTCGCCGGTGAATCTTCACGCGGATAACCACGGTGTGGATAGGGTGCATCAGGCGTTTGCGGAGATGGGAGCGGGGGCAGAGACTTCCGGCGGCGAGCCGGATCTTCTGCTGGCTGTCGGATCCGGGACGGTTCACGATCTGACCCGGTATATTGCTCATGAAAAGGGCATTCCGTTCGTGTCGGTGCCTACGGCAGCCAGCGTGGATGGTTTTGTGTCGACGGTGGCCGCCATGACCTGGTACGGGATGAAGAAGACCCTGCCGGCGGTGGCGCCCGCGTATGTATATGCGGACACGGAGATATTTTCCAGAGCGCCCTGGAGGCTGACCGCTTCCGGTGTGTCGGATCTTCTGGGGAAATATGTGGCGCTGGCCGACTGGCGGATCGTCCACGAGGTGACCGGCGAATACATCTGCGAGCGGATCTGCCGGATGGAGGAGGACGCCATGGAGGCGGTGTGCCAGTGTATGGACGGCCTTAAGGCCGGGGAGACGGACGCCTATGAGAAGCTGATGTACGCGCTTCTTCTGTCCGGTCTGGCCATGCAGATGATCGGCAATTCCCGGCCTGCTTCCTGCGCGGAACACCATGTGTCCCATCTGTGGGAGATGGAAGTGATCAATGACCATGTCGACGCGCTTCACGGGGAGAAGGTGTCCATCGGGACGGTTCTGAACATTGGACTGTATAAGAAGATCGCTGCGGCGGTCCGGGCCGGGAAATGTCATGTGAAGCCCTACGAAGGGCTGGAACTGGAACTGATCCGGCAGACTTTCGGCGCGAAGGGGCTGTATGACGCGACGATGGAGGAGAATACGCCGGATCCGATGCTTCAGGTGGATCCTGAGAGGTTTGAGGAGAAGCTGCCGCGGATCGCGGAGATTATCGAAGCGCTTCCGTCGGAACAGGAGATTGTGGATCTGCTGCGGCGGGGAAACTGCGTCTATGATGTGAAGCAGATTGGACTTACGGAGGAGATCATTCCGCTGACCATGCGGCTGTCGCCGTATGTGCGGAACCGGCTGAGTTTTAACCGGATGAGGAAGATGCTGGAATATTGAGGGAAATCGTATGTCTGAGAAATATGTGATCGGTCTGGACTACGGCACACTGTCGGGCCGGGCAATTCTGGTAAACGCGGAGAATGGCAGAACGGTGGCCCAGAGCGTGAAAAACTATACGCATGGTGTGCTGGAAAAGGCGCTCCCGGACGGGACGCCGCTTCCTGCTGCCTGGGCACTGGCCGTACCGGCAGATTATCTTGAGGTGCTGACAGAGACGATCCCGAAGCTTCTCTCTCAATCCGGCGTAAGGGCAGAGAATATCGTGGATTTGACTGGTTTGTCAGGAACTGTGTGCCGGAGACTTATGTCAGGGCAGCAGAAGAAGCCGGGATGGATATTCACCACTACCTGACGGAAAAAGCCAGTGGGCTGCGCGCCAGCGAAAGCGGCCTGATCGCCCTGGATTGGTGGAACGGAAACCGCTCCTGTCTGGCGGACGCGAACCTGAAGGGAATGATCCTGGGGATGGATCTAGCGACGAAGCCGGAGCATATCTACCGGGCATTGATCGAATCCTGCGCTTACGGGATGCGGACCATCATGGAAGCGTTTGAGGCGGGCGGCGTGAAGGTTGAGAGAGTGTACGCCTGCGGCGGAATCGCGAAAAAGAATTCATTGATGATGCAGATCTACGCGGATGTGCTCGACCGGGAGATCCGGATCGGTTCGTCGGATCAGAGTTCGGCTCTTGGCGCGGCCATGTTCGGCGCGGTGGCGGCGGGAGTCTATCCGTCGGTGACAGAGGCGGCGCGAGCTTTAGGGCATGTGGAGGATCATTCCTACAAGCCGGTTCCGGAGAATGCAGCCGTATACCGCAGGCTTTACCGGGAGTATTCTATCCTTCATGATTACTTCGGACGCGGCGGAAATGACGTGATGAAGCGGATTCGCTGTTTATGGTAAAGACATTTTTGAAAGAAACGTCTATTCTGAAATGTGTCGGTAACAGAAAATGAGTCTGCCGTGCTGGGAGAATTCCTCGTGCGCGGGTTTGCGAGCGGGGGAAAATCTCTGCTATGAAGCAAACTTTCCCCGCGAGTGGAGAGAATCTCCTTGCGGAGTAGCTTTTCCCGCGGGCGGAGGAATCTCTTGGCGGGAATCAGGTCTGCGAACGGAGGAGGAATTCAGAATGGATATGGTAAGGATCGGTGCATTCCTAAAAGAACTGCGCGTGCAGAACCACATGACCCAGGAGCAGCTTGGAGAGAAGCTGGGCGTGACGAATAAGACCATTTCCCGCTGGGAATGCGGGACGTATCTGCCGCCGGTGGAGATGCTAAAGGAACTGAGCGACCTGTACGGGCTTACGATCAATGAGATCGTGAGCGGGCACCGGCTGAATGAGGAGCAGTTCCGACAGCAGGCGGAGATGAATATTGCGGATGCGCTTAAAACCAGTGCATTTACGCTGAAGGAAAGAGTCCGCTATTATAAAAGAAAATGGCTGCGGGACCACATTTTCAGGATCGTTCTCTGTACGGTCTCATGGATCGTGCTGATCGTTTCTCTGAAACTGCAGGGAGTAGACGCGTATCTGATCGGTACGATCAGCGGGCTTCTTGCAGTCATTTTCTATGTGTATCTGTATAACCAGATGATGCGGTATGTGGAAAATCGGGCTTATGACGGAAGTGGAAAATGAAAAAGATGCTGAAGCGGAAAGATGCTAAGCCGGAAAGAGGATGAAGAGAAAATACGGTTCCGGCGATTGTGCTTTTGGCCGGATTATGATATGATAAACGGCGCAGAGAAGAACTGCGATGATGCGGCCGGTGAGATGCGAACCGGCAGGCAGGAGGTACAGTATGAAGATCAGGGATATTCTGGCTCAGGAGCGGCCGACTCTCTCCTTTGAGGTGTTCCCGCCCAAGACGGCGGATAAGTATGAGAATGTGGAAGCGGCGGCGAAGGAGATCGCCCTTCTGAAGCCGGATTTTATGAGCGTGACCTACGGGGCGGGCGGCGGAACCAGGCGGTATACGATTGATATCGCGGATACGCTGAATAATGAGTATCATGTGCCGACGCTGGCACATTTGACCTGCGTTTCTTCCACGCGGGAGCGGGTTCATGAGATCATGGACGAGCTGAAGGAGCGCGGAATCGAAAATATCCTGGCGCTGCGCGGGGATATTCCCCAGGACGGACATGTGGAGAAGGACTTTAAGTATGCGTCGGAACTGATCCGGGAGATTAAGGCCAGCGGCGATTTCTGCATCGGCGCGGCCTGCTATCCGGAGGGGCATGTGGAGTCGGTGAATAAGACGGCGGACATCGGATTCTTAAAGGAGAAGGTGGAGGCCGGCTGCGATTTCGTGACGACGCAGATGTTTTTTGACAATAATATCATGTACAACTTCCTGTACCGGATCCGGGAGCGGGGGATCACGATCCCGGTGGTGGCGGGGATCATGCCGGTGACCCACATAAAGCAGGTGGCAAATATCTGCCGGATGTCGGGGACGTACCTGCCGGCACGGTTCAAGGCGCTGGTGGACCGTTTCGGCGATAGGCCGGCGGCCATGAAGCAGGCAGGGATCGCCTACGCGACGGACCAGATCATCGATCTGATCGCTAACGGGGTGAACCATATCCATGTGTATTCGATGAATCATCCGGATGTGGCGGCGAAGATCAGGGAGAATCTGTCAGAGATATTGTAAAGGCTTGCGGCTGGGATGCTGCTCGGGGTCGGTAGAATAGAAGTGCGGATTAGGCGTTCTTGAGGCAGAAAACAGTATAGGAGATGGATGAAAGATCTGTCGATGGGATGGAATGTGGAAGAACGAGTCAGAATGATCCAGGGAAGAGCCAGACAAAATAACCTGTCTGTGTATAAATCATGCCGGAGTGGCAGTTAATCATAAGCGGTATGGACTTTTTCGGTAGATTGTAAAGGCAGTGAGGAATTGATCATGGATATCGATTACAGGGAGACGCTTCGATATCTCGGATATAAGAACCAGGCGGCGGACGATGCGGTCCTTGCGCTGGTAAGTCAGTGCTGGGAAGAACTTGACCGCACAGCGTCGCCGCGGTCTTTCTGGCGGGAGTATCCGCTGGCTGCGGCTGGCGATGAGATCGATGCCGGCGTATTTCAGACCAGGAGCCGGGCGCTTGGTCGGAATCTTAAGGGATGCGAGAAAATCCTGGTGTTCGCGGCTTCGCTGGGAGCGGGAGTGGATCTGCTGATCCAGCGATATGAGAAGCTGCAGATGAGTAAGGCGGTGGTAATGCAGGCCGCCGCTGCCGCGTATCTGGAGAAATATTTCGACAGCGTCAATGAAGAACTCCGGCAGCGGTATGAGGCGGACGGGTGGTATTTGCGGCCCAGGTTCAGTCCGGGCTATGGCGATTTCCCGCTGGAGTGTCAGACGGCGATCGTGGCTGCATTGGAAGCCGGCAAACGCGTGGGGATCACACTGACGGACAGCCTTCTGATGGCGCCGTCCAAGTCGGTGACTGCGGTGATCGGAGTCGGGCGGACGCCGCTTGCGTGCGAAGTGAAGGGCTGCGAGACCTGCGGGAAGGCGGATTGTGAGTTCAGGAGATGACAGATAGTGAGTTCCGCAGATGATTTTTTAAAATGTAGGGATGATATTGAAGCAGGACTGCGGTATATGTTAAGGTGAGAGATTGAAAATAAAGATTAAGGATGAAGATCGAGAATGAACATCCAGATAAATCCGAATGGGAAAGAAAAGCGGATGTTGAAATAGAAAACAGAAATTGCATGGGCGGTCGTGCAGCGGAGAAATGCAGGAATGGCCGGATATGGATATGCGGAGGAATATGATCTATGGGTATCTTGGAGACAGTCAGAAAGCGGAAACTGTTCTTTGACGGAGGTATGGGAAGCCTGCTGGTTGCGAAAGGACTGCAGCCGGGAGAGTTGCCGGAGACCTGGAATGTGACGCACCCGGAGGTGCTGCAGGAGATCCATCTGCAGTATCTGCGGGCCGGAAGCGACGAGATCACGACGAATACATTTGGGGCTAATGGGCTGAAGTTCGGAAACGACGGGGAATTTTCGTTAAAGCGCCTTGTGACGGCCGCGGTGGAGAACGCGAAGATCGCGAGGGAGCGGTTCGCGGAAGAGCGGAGAGCACTGACAGATGGAGTGCCTGCAGACGTGGCAGGCGCTGTGGAATATCCGAAGGCTGTACAGATGGAGGGGAATTCAACAGGCAGTGCAGCAAAGGCGGTATGGAATTTGTCAGGCGGCGCGGCAGAGGCGGCAGGTAATTCAGTAAGTGATGCAGCAGGATCGGAACCCTGCGCGTATATTGGTCTTGATCTGGGCCCCACGGGAAAACTCTTAAAACCGCTCGGCGATCTGGCTTTTGAGGATGCCTATAAACTGTATAAAGAGGTTGTAATTTACGGTGCGGAAGCAGGCGCCGATTTCGTGCTGGTGGAGACCATGAGCGACGGCTACGAGGCCAAGGCGGCGATCCTGGCGGCGAAGGAGAACTGCGATCTGCCCGTATGCGCGACGATGATCTTTGACAAGAAAGGCAAGCTTCTGACCGGCGGCGATGTGGCTTCCACGGTGGCGCTGCTGGAAGGGCTTGGCGTGTCCATGCTGGGCGTCAACTGCGGCCTGGGGCCTGTGCAGATGAAGGAGATTCTGAAGGAGATCCTTAGGGTGGCGTCCGTGCCGGTGATCGTGAATCCAAACGCAGGACTGCCGAGAACGGAGAACGGAAAGACGGTTTACGATATCGATGCGGATGAATTTGCCGGCGTGATGGAAGAAATCGCCGATATGGGCGCCAACGCGCTGGGCGGATGCTGCGGGACCACACCGGAGCATATCGCGAAGATGACGGCACTGTGCCGGGATAAGAAGCAGATACTGCCGGAAGAGAAGAACCGCACAGTCATTTCTTCTTACGCCCAGGCGGTGGAGATTGGCCGGTCGCCAGTACTGATCGGCGAGCGGATCAATCCGACGGGCAAGTCGAAGTTCAAGCAGGCTCTGCGTGACCACAATATCGAATACATCCTGCGGGAGGGCGTGACTCAGCAGGACCACGGCGCCCATGTTCTGGATGTAAATGTGGGCCTGCCGGAGATCGACGAGCCGTCCATGATGGAGGAAGTGGTCCGCGAGCTGCAGAGCGTCATCGACCTGCCGCTGCAGATCGATACGTCGAATATCAAGGCCATGGAGCGGGCGCTGCGCATTTATAACGGCAAGGCGATGATCAATTCGGTCAACGGCAAGGAGGAATCCATGCGGGCGGTCTTTCCTCTGGTGAAGAAGTACGGCGGCGTGGTGGTAGCCCTGACGCTGGACGAGTCCGGTATTCCGGAGACGGCGGACGGCCGGATCGAGATCGCGAAGAAGATCTACCGGACGGCGGCGGAGTACGGAATCGCTAAGAAGGATATTCTGATCGATGCCCTGTGTCTGACGATCAGTTCCGACAGCAAGGGGGCGCTTACGACGCTGGAGACGCTTCGGCGCGTGCGGGACGAGCTTCAAGGGAAGACCGTGCTTGGCGTGTCCAATATTTCCTTCGGCCTGCCACAGAGGGAGATCATTAACGCCTCGTTCTTTACGATGGCGATGCAAAATGGGCTGAATGCGGCCATCATCAATCCGAATTCGGAGGCGATGATGCGGGCGTATTACAGCTTTAAGGCGCTGGCGGATCTGGATCCCCAGTGCGGGGAATACATTTCCGTGTACAGCGGCCAGACGGCGACGCTGGGACAGTCGGCGGTGGTAGGCGGTGCTTCAGCAGGTACGTCCCATGTGGGGATAGTCGGAGCTGAAGGCGTGAATGATGGTTCTTTCAGCGGAGCGGCGGGAACCTCATCGGGAACAGATAAGGCAGCAGGAGCGTCAGCCGGGATAGCGGCAGGTGGCAAAAGTACTGTGGACAGTCAGACGTCAGCCGCGGCCGGCGAACTGTCCCTGGCCCGCTGTATCCTCCGCGGCCTGAAGGAACAGGCGCAGGCAGCGGTGCGGGAACTTCTTTCCCAGCGCGATTCGCTCGCGATCATCAATGAGGAAATGATCCCGGCTCTGGACCAGGTGGGCAAGGGCTTTGAGAAAGGCACCGTATTCCTGCCGCAGCTTCTGATGAGCGCGGAAGCCGCCAAGGCAGCTTTCGAGGTCATCAAGGAGCATATGAGCAGCAAAGGCGAGTCCAGGCAGAAGAAAGGGAAGATCGTTCTGGCGACGGTGAAAGGCGATATTCATGATATCGGCAAGAACATCGTGAAGGTGCTTCTGGAAAATTATGATTACGAAGTGATCGATCTTGGCAAGGATGTGCCGCCGGAGACGGTGGCCGCGGCCGCTGCGGAGAATCGTGTACCTCTGGTGGGGTTAAGCGCCCTGATGACGACCACGGTGCCGGCTATGGAAGAGACGATTGCGCTTCTTCGGAAGGAGACCCCGTGGGTGAAGATCATGGTGGGCGGCGCGGTCCTCACAGAGGATTACGCGAAAACCATCGGCGCGGACCGGTACTGCAAGGACGCGATGGCGTCGGTGAACTATGCGGAGGAAATTATGCAGAAATCGGTTGACTGATGTTTGTCAGATGTCTCCCTACGCGGACGCGGAAGCATCCCCCCGGTTCTCCAGCACCTTCCAGTCATCCTCCGTGCATTCCATGTGGCTGTAACGGGCCTTCTCGTACAGGCGGTGCAGCACGGCGTCGTCAAGACCGGCGCCCTGTTCCAGCTCGCGGGGGGAAGCCCATTCGCCGGGCAGGCCGCTGCATTTCTGCTGTTTCCGTCCGGTCATGATCTGTTTCTTATAATATCTGCGGATACGGGCCTCATAGGACAGAAAGTACCTGAGGCCCTTTTTCTGTGGCGCCGCTTCTGGTTCGGGAGAACTGAGGTGCGCCAGAATATCCAGAGTCGGCTTTAAGTAGACCTTCTCGTCCTCGTCAAAATGACGCGGCCGCGTCACGAATTCCCACACTTTCCCGGCTCCTTTGCGGATTCCGTAAAAGCAGAGGACAAGAACCAGGAGCATCGCGCCGTATTCGACGATTGCGGTCAGGACCGCGACCCAGGCCGGAGGCGGCCCGGGATTCTGCGTTTCGCCCAGAAGAGCCTGCATATCAGGATTCGGTGTGGGCGGAGGCGTCGGAGTATATTCGATGGGCATCTCAGGGACTTCTGTTAACGGACGGTTGGCGAACCATTCCGCGATGGCGCGCCACAAAGGCTCCAGCGCGTAAGCCGTCACAACGATGCCGACAAGGGCAGCGATCAGAAAAACCGTCATGCAGAATGAATTTACATAGGAGATCTGCTTTAAGGGCATATGATCCGTGTCCTTGAACAGATCCAGGAACCGGTAATAGGAGTTTAAATTCTTGTGGACGATATAGACCACCACAAGGGTCAGAAACCCCACGAAGCTGGCCAGCTTAAATCTCGTTCCCGATTCCGGCGCGCCGTACCGGACCATAAAGGCTCCCAGAAGGTAGAAAAGGACAAGAAAACCAGCCAGAGCCCCGTAGAAATTCGTGCGGTCCCTGGATATCCAGTAGTTAAACCATTTACGTGTACGAATGGCCATAGGGCACCTCCCAATCATAAAGCTCGGCGAAGCGGAGCGGAGCGATACGAAGCTCATTGTCGGGCCGCCGGGGCAGGATCCACTGGGAACCGATGCTCTGACGGCAGAGGGCGTCAAAATGCTCTGCCAGGGATTTCCGCTGTCCCGGCGAGATCATGACATACAGCGTCGAATCCGTACTGAAGCTGTTGCTTCTCTTGTCGATCATGTAGAAGAGCAGCTCTTCCATGGTGACATGGCGGTTTTCGCCGGCGATCTTCGCGCCGGTGTTGAGGCTTAAGCCGGAAGGCGCCTGCTTATTGGCATACAGCGCGTCCAATGCGGAGTTCGGATCGGCGTTTCGCATGCCGTGGGCGCCGGCCGTTCCGGTGGATAGCTGGACCCGTGCCAGAAGTTCCATGATGCTGCGCAGATGCTCCTTCCCGGCGCCTGCGTCCAGACGGGAGGGAAGACCGGTAAGGCAGTCGCAGCCATTAGACCAGATAGCTACCGGAATCCCGCGGTCGATCATCCATTTGGCCATGGATCCGGCAAGGCGGATGGATTCCTCGGTCAGATCCTCGTCGGTCCAGAGACGTTCCGCTTCCATGTCCAGCAGGATCGTCACATTCCAGGAAGAAGCGGGCGTGTAAACATTGACCTTCAGTTCTCCGGTATGGGCCGTGGCTTTCCAGTTGACGGTCTTATAGGGATCGTAGGACTGATACGGCCGGACGGACTGGGTCTCGAAGGGATCCTTGAGAAGCGCCTGCCTGGCCAGGATCTGGCCCATCAGGTTCTTAAGCGGCAGTTCCAGCCGGATCGGATCGGCCGGACCGGGATACACATACATGAAGGTATCCTCGGGAACCGTGGCTACGCAGTGGCCGAAGAAGAACAGATCGTAACTGACCAGGTCGATACTGCCGATATGATAATATCCCCGCTTTTTGCAGGTGAAATCCAGTGTCCGGCGGATCTCCTGCCACGGCATGCAGGAGAAAATGTCGCTCCGGTAGTTCTGATCGGTGATCTTAAAGTTGTTGGACGCGGAGAAGACCAGGTACCGGCCCATCTGGAATTTTACATGAAGCACCGGCAGCGGGAGAAATTTGCGGTTGGTGATGATCTCCTTTAACTGTCCGGTATCGCCTTCCACAGCGGCCCTCTGTACAAATGAGAGCCGGGCGGTCAGTCCCCTGTCCCAGAACTTCTGGTATAGCCATCCCTGAAGCATCATGAACAGCCATGCGGCGATGATTGCGACGGCGATCTTCATAGACGTTTTCCCCAGTCTTCGGTTGGAAGCGGTACGGTCTGCAGGATACGTGTGATCATTTCCGCGGCGGAGGTCTGGGTGCCGAATGTGCGCGCGGTCACCAGACGGTGTGCCAGCACCGGCACGGCCAGGGCCTTGATGTCCTCCGGAACCGCGTAGTCCCTTCCCTGCACCAGAGCGTGGGCGCGGACGGCGCGGTAAAATGCCAGGCTTCCGCGGGGGCTGACTCCGCTTAAGATCTGGCTGTCGCTGCGCGTTGCCTGGATCAGTTCGATCATATAGTCCATAAGGATCGGATGGACGTAGACATCCGCGGCCAGATCCCGCAGTTCGGCCAGCTGTGCGGCACCGCAGACCGGAGTCAGGCTGTCCAGCGGACTGGTCTTCCCGAAACGGTCCAGGATCGCCAGTTCTTCCTCCTTATCCGGATATCCCATGGGAAGCTGCATCAGGAAGCGGTCCATCTGGGCTTCCGGAAGCGGATAGGTGCCGGCAGTCTCGATCGGGTTCTGGGTGGCGATCACGAGAAACGGTTCCGTTAACGGCATCGTGTCGCCGTCGATGGTCACCTGGCGTTCCTCCATGGATTCCAAGAGGCTTGATTGGGTCCTGGGCGTGGCGCGGTTGATCTCGTCGGCCAGAAGGATATTGGTAAAGACCGGGCCCTTGCGCAGCACGAACCGGCTTTCCTGCTGGTCGAAATAATTCAGTCCCGTCACATCCGACGGCAGCAGATCCGGGGTGAACTGGATCCGGGCGAAATGAAGATCCATGCTTCTGGCCAGCGCCTTGGCCAGCATCGTCTTGCCGGTGCCGGGTACGTCTTCCAGAAGGACGTGGCCTCTGGCAAGCAGGGCGGTCAGCAAAAGGTCGATGGTGCCCTGCCGGCCTACGATGACTTTATTGATATTTTCACGAAGTTCATTGATGAGTGCGGTCTGTTCCATCTGAATTCCTCCTGATACTCAGGCGCGGTTTTACGGATCGTTCGGCATATGCGGGCGCCTGCATTATTATTTTAAGTATACCACCAGGCGGCCTTTGCGCGCTACCTATTTATGTATAATTATAGAAAATTTTTGCAAAAAAACTGCCAGGCGCGGCAAATACAGTTACGCGGAGAATCGCATTTTCCTCAAATTTTCGATTGCCATATCATTTCTGTAGTGCTAATATAGTAAGAACGACAAAATATGAAGAAAGTGTCACTGGCGCTTTCTTCGCTTGGAAATACAGGAAATGTGCCACTGGCACACTTTCTGCATGGAAATGCGCAAAAAAGAACGAATACATAACACGAGGAGGAGTCTTATGTTTCCGATCGTAAAAGCAGAAAAGCTGGCGGATAAGATCTATCTGATGGACGTCGCAGCCCCCAGAGTGGCCAAGTCCTGTCTGCCCGGCGAGTTCGTCATCGTCAAGATCGACGAGGTGGGGGAGCGGATCCCCTTAACGATCTGCGACTATAACAGAGAGGCCGGTACCGTCACCATCGTGATTCAGGTGGTGGGCGCGTCCACCCAGAGGATGTGCGAGCTGGGGGCCGGCGACGCGTTTGAGGATTTTGTGGGGCCGCTTGGCAATCCGTCAGAGCTTGTGAAGGAGGATCCGGAGGAGCTTAAGAAGAAGCATATCGTATTCGTGGCCGGGGGCCTGGGAACCGCCCCGGTCTATCCGCAGGTCAAATGGCTTCATGAGCACGGCGTGGACGCGGACGTGATCGTGGGCGCGCGGAATAAGGAAATGATCATCCTGGAGGATGAGATGCGCGCTGTGGCGGGCAATCTCTATATCACCACCGACGACGGTTCCTATGTCCGCAAGGGTATGGGCACCGACGTGCTGCGGGAACTGGTGGAGAAGGACGGAAAGCACTATGATCTGTGCATCGCCATCGGCCCGATGATCATGATGAAGTTCGTCTGTCTGCTGACGAAGGAGCTGGATATCCCGACGGTCGTCAGCATGAACCCGATTATGATCGACGGTACCGGCATGTGCGGCGGCTGCCGTCTGATGGTGGGCGGCCAGGTGAAGTTCGCCTGCGTGGACGGGCCGGAATTCGACGGTCATCTGGTGGATTTCGACGGCGCGATGAAGCGCCAGCAGATGTACAAGACCCAGGAAGGCCGCGCGCTGCTGCGCCTGCAGGAGGGCGAAAGCCATCACGGCGGCTGCGGAAATTGTGAAGACGGAGGTGCCAGATAATGGATGTGCTTAAGAAGGTTCCGGTCCGCGAGCAGGACCCGAAGGTGAGAGCGACGAATTTTGACGAGGTGTGCCTCGGATACAATAAAGAAGAAGCCATGGCGGAGGCGTCCCGCTGCTTAAAATGCAAGAACGCCCGCTGTATGGGCGGCTGCCCGGTATCCATCAATATCCCCGGCTTTATCAAAGAGGTAGAGAACGGCGATTTCGAGGCGGCAGCTAAAATTATTGCTCAGTCGTCGGCACTGCCGGCGGTCTGCGGCCGTGTCTGTCCCCAGGAGACCCAGTGCGAGGGCGTCTGCGTCCGCGGCGTCAAGGGCGAACCCATTTCCATCGGCAAGCTGGAGCGGTTTGTGGCCGACTGGTCCCGGGAGAACGGCTTCGTGCCGGAAGCGCCTGAGAAGACCAACGGACACAAGGTGGCGGTTATCGGTTCCGGCCCGTCGGGACTGACCTGCGCGGGTGATTTGGCGAAGCTGGGCTATGAAGTGACGATCTTTGAGGCTCTGCACCAGCCGGGCGGCGTGTTAAGCTACGGTATTCCGGAGTTCCGTCTGCCGAAGGATACGGTTGTTAAGACGGAGATCGAGAATGTGAAGAAGCTGGGCGTGAAGATCGAGACCGATGTGGTCATCGGCAAGTCGGTGACCATCGACGAGCTTCTGGAAGACGAGGGCTTTGAGGCGGTCTTCATCGGCTCCGGCGCCGGACTTCCGATGTTCATGGGCATTCCGGGAGAAGAGGCTAACGGCGTATTCTCAGCCAATGAGTATCTGACAAGAAGCAATCTGATGAAGGCATTCCGCGATGATTACGATACGCCCATCGCGGCCGGGAAGAAGGTAGCGGTTGTAGGCGGCGGCAACGTGGCCATGGACGCGGCCAGAACGGCTCTGCGGCTGGGTGCGGACGTCCATATCGTCTACCGCCGCAGCGAGGCGGAGCTTCCGGCCCGTGCGGAGGAAGTCCATCACGCGAAGGAAGAGGGCATTCAGTTCGATCTGCTGACCAATCCGACGGAGATCCTGACCGACGAAAAGGGCTGGGTCCGCGGGATGCGCTGCATCCGCATGGAACTGGGCGAGCCGGATGCGTCCGGACGGAGAAGACCGGTTCCGATTCCCGGAAGCGAGTTCGAGATGGAGCTGGATACGGTGATCATGTCGCTGGGAACCTCGCCGAACCCGCTGATTTCCAATACGACGAAAGGTTTGGAGATCAACCGCCGCAAATGTATCGTGGCGGAGGAAGCCACCGGTAAGACCAGCAAAGACGGCGTCTACGCCGGCGGCGACGCGGTGACGGGAGCGGCAACCGTGATCCTGGCGATGGAAGCCGGGCGCGCGGGAGCGAGAGGGATTCACGAGTATCTGTCCGGGGAGAAAGCGGAAGCTTGATTATTCCGGCGGGGCCCTCGCGGGATCATTCCGACAGAGACCGTTGCGGGATCATCGTGGGTACGTAGAAATTTCTTGACGTAGGGCCCGGGTATATGCTATGATGAATCCGGCTTGAGGAAAGAGCGAACAAGGAGAGAGCAAGGCAGTTTGTGGGGGAGCCCATTGATTTCCTTGCTCTTTTTTATCGCATATGTGATCGTGCAAGTGTTTTGTACCATATAGATGGCACAGAGGATAATAGAATTGTACGACGGAGAGTCAGTATATAAGGAGAGCGATATGAGCAATCAGCGATATGAAGCGGATGTGGTGGTGATCGGCGGCGGCGTGACCGGCTGCGCGGTCGCGCGGGAACTGTCGCGATATGAATTAAAGGTATGGCTGCTGGAGCGGACTGAGGATGTCTGTTCCGGTACGTCCAAGGCTAACAGCGCCATTATCCACGCCGGGTATGACGCGGCTGCCGGTTCTGTGATGGCGAAAATGAATGTGGAGGGGAACCGGCTGATGGACCAGCTTGCGGCAGATCTGGATATTCCGTTCCGGCGCAATGGTTCTATGGTGTTATGTTTTTCTGAGGAGGATATGCCGGGACTTCAGGAGCTTTACGTGCGCGGCGTGACCAACGGCGTGCCGGGCCTGCGTATCATTTCCGGAGACGAGGCGCGGCGGATGGAGCCGAATCTGACCGATGAGGTCGTGGCGGCACTGTACGCGCCCACCGGAGGAATCGTGTGTCCGTTCAATATGACGATCGCGCTGGCGGAGAATGCCTGCGAGAATGGGGTGGAATTTCATTTCCTGACGGAAGTGACGGAGATCCGTAAGTGTGGAGAGGGGTATGAACTGTCCGTTCGTGAGACAGGAGAAAGAACAAATGTACCGGCCAGCGACAGTCGCAAGGCAGAATTTGGGGACGGGGCAGATATGTCTGGCGAGACTGCCGCGGACCTTCAGGAAGCGGCAGCATCGGAAAACAGCGTTGTCCGGACCCTGACGACCCGCTTCGTGGTCAATGCCGCCGGCGTTTACGCCGACCGTTTCCACAATATGGTCAGCCGCCGCAGGATCTCGATCACGCCCCGGAAAGGAGCGTACTGCCTGCTGGATCAGGAGGCCGGCCGCCATGTGGATAAGACCATTTTCCAGCTTCCCGGCAAATACGGCAAGGGCGTTCTGGTGACGCCGACGATCCACGGGAATCTTCTGATCGGACCGACGGCTGCGGATATCGGCGACAAGGAAGGAACATACACGACGGCAGAAGAACTGGCGGAAGTGACCGCCAAATCCGCCCGCGGCGTGAAGGATATCCCGTACCGCCAGGTGATCACGTCATTTGCGGGCCTGCGGGCCCACGAGGCAGGGCACGAATTCATTCTGGGAGAGCCGGAGGACGCGCCGGGCTTCTTCGACGCGGCCGGGATCGAGTCGCCGGGACTTTCCAGCGCGCCGGCCATAGGCGCCTACTTGGCGAAAATGATTGCAGAGAAGGCGGGGGCGCTTGTGAAGGAGCATTTTATCGCGACGCGGAAGGGTATCCCTCATGTGGCGGCTATGGATCGGGAGAGCCGGGCCGCGCTGATCGCCGAAAGACCGGACTACGGAACCATCGTCTGCCGCTGTGAGAACGTGAGCGAAGGCGAGATCGTGGACAGCATCCGGCGTCCGCTGGGCGCCAGGTCGCTGGACGGCATCAAACGGAGAGTGCGGCAGGGCATGGGGCGCTGCCAGGCGGGCTTCTGTACGCCGAGAACCATGGAGATCCTGTCGCGGGAGACCGGGATCCCCATGGAGAAGATCTGTAAGAACCAGCCGGGATCAGAGATGATCACAGGGGAGATATGAAGAGAACGGCCTGAGAAATGATGTTTGAGCGGTTTGACTGGAAGCGGAGAATATAGACGCGTGCGGCGGAAAGTAGAGGATTATAGATATGAAACATCATGATATTGTGATCGTCGGAGGCGGCCCCGCAGGACTGGCGGCGGCTGTGGCGGCGCGGAAAGCCGGGATTTCGGATATACTGATTCTGGAGCGGGACAATGTGCTGGGAGGCATTTTGAACCAGTGCATCCACAACGGCTTCGGCCTTCATACATTTAAGGAGGAACTGACAGGGCCGGAATACGCGGCCAGATATATCGCCCAGATGGAGGAAGAGAAGATCCCATACCGCCTGAACACGATCGTAGTGGATATTACCCGGAACCGGGAAGTCACTTACATTAACCGCGAGGAAGGCCTTGTTACGATCCGGGCCGGCGCGGTGATCCTGGCCATGGGCTGCCGGGAACGGCCCCGCGGCGCATTGAATACGCCTGGCTACCGGCCGGCGGGAATCTATTCGGCGGGGACGGCCCAGAGGCTTATGAACATCGAAGGCTATCTGGTCGGAAAGGAAGCCGTGATCCTGGGCTCCGGCGATATCGGGCTGATCATGGCGCGGCGGATGACGCTGGAAGGCGCGAAGGTGAAGGTGGTGGCCGAGATCATGCCGTATTCCGGCGGCCTGAAGCGAAACATCGTTCAGTGTCTGGACGATTATGGAATTCCGCTGAAGCTGAGCCATACGGTCGTGGACATCCACGGCAAGGAACGGCTGACCGGCGTGACCATCGCCGAAGTGGATGCGAATAAGAACCCGATCCCGGGGACGGAGGAGTATTATTCCTGCGATACGCTTCTTTTGAGCGTGGGCCTGATTCCCGAAAATGAACTGTCGAAGGGCGCGGGCATTTCCTTAAACCGGGTCACGTCCGGGCCGAATGTGAACGACCGGCTGGAGACGGAAGCGGAGGGGATTTACGCCTGCGGTAATGTGCTCCATGTCCATGATCTGGTGGATTTCGTCTCCCAGGAGGCAGCGCTGGCCGGGGAGAACGCGGCAGAATTTGTGAAGAGGAAAGCATCTCAGGCGGAAGCAGATGCGGCGGCAGACGGCGAAAAACGAAAGAATGCGGCAACGGCGGGAGAGCGCGCGGCGGAAGATGGGGAACGGAAGAAAACGGTCACGGCTTCGGATACGGAAGAAGATGCGCAGCCGACTCATGCGGACCGGCGCGGTCATGCGAATGTGATTCCGCTGATTGCCGCTGACGGCGTTCGCTACACTGTGCCCCAGTTTCTGGAGACGGACGGCATGCGCGACAGCGTGACGGTCCGGTTCCGCGTGGCGGACGTTTACAGGGACCGGTACATTTCCGTATATTATGACGATCAGCTGATCTCGCGGAAGAAGAAAAAGGTTCTTGCTCCCGGCGAGATGGAGCAGGTGGTCCTGACGAAGAAGAGCCTGGCGGAATATCCGCGGACGGAGCGGATCACGATCCGGACGGAGGTGGAGTGATGGAAGTAAGGGAACTGATCTGTATCAACTGCCCCATGGGATGTCCCCTGACCGTGACCATGGACGGGGACAGACTGACTGTGACCGGCAATACCTGCCCGCGGGGCGAGGATTACGCGAAGAAGGAAGTTTTAAGCCCCACCCGGATCGTCACGTCCAGCGTCCGGGTAAATGGCGGAACCATCGCCAGGGTATCGGTGAAGACGAAGACCGACATCCCCAAGGGGAAGATCTTCGATGTGATGAAGGAGATCCGCGCAGCGCGCGTGGACGCGCCGGTAACGATGGGTGATGTGGTGATTGCGGACTGCGCCGGAACCGGCGTGGAAGTAATCGCGACGAAGAGTGTCGCCCGCGCGTGAGCCGGTATTCTATGCGGCCGGTGTACGGCCGGCGATCTGGAGAATATAGAATTCTGCCGGTATAGACATGGCACAGGGATTTTGATTTGAAAAATACAGCGGGGAGATGATATCTGATGAACACGCTTAAGCGCGTCCGTCCGGAAAATACGGATGGGCGTGAAACAGAATCTCAGAGAGCGGATACGCCGGAAATGACGGACGACAGGATCAGAGCGGAAAAGCTGAAAGAGATTGATCTTTTCGTCCTGGACTTGGATGGAACCTTCTATCTGGGAGACCGTCTGATCGACGGCGCGCTGGATTTTGTGAATTATGTCTGGGAGAGCGGAAAGAAGATATTATTTTTTACGAACAATTCCTCCCGTTCCCCGAAGGTCTATATGGAACGGCTGGCAGGGATGGGCTGTCCCATCAGCCGGGACCAGATCATGACATCCGGTGATGTGACGATCGCGTATCTTAAGGAAACTTATCCGGGGAAAACCGTTTATCTGGTCGGTACGCCGGCTCTGGAGGAAAGTTTCCGGCAGGAAGGGATCAGCCTGTGGGATCCGGAAAACGCCGGGCAGGCGGATCGGATGGATATGCCGCGTCCGGATCTTGTAGTCGTAGGCTTTGATACTACGCTGACTTATGAAAAGCTGGAACGGGCCTGCACCTACATCCGGGAGGGAGCTGTTTTCCTGGCGACCCATCTGGATATCAACTGTCCGACCGAATACGGCTTTATGCCGGACTGCGGCGCCATCTGCGCGGCAGTTACGCTGTCCACAGGTGCCGAACCCAAGTATCTGGGAAAGCCGTTTCGCGAGACCGTGGATATGGTGCTTCTGAAGACCGGCGTCAGCAGGGAGAGAGTGGCGTTCGTGGGCGACCGGCTCTATACGGATGTCGCCGTCGGCGTCAATCACGGCGCGAAAGGATTTCTGGTGCTGTCTGGGGAGACGAAGCTGGAAGACATCAAAAACTCCCAGGTAAAGCCGCATGAAGTGTACGGTTCCCTGGGAGAAATGAAGCGTCTTTTGTGCGGTGAGACACCGGATGCGGGACTTTCTGGGAAATGACTCCCGCACAGCCGGTGTATGATGCGGATATTATCCGGCAGGATTTCCTGATCGGCAGATAAAAGTGGAACCGTGGCCGAAACAGAAAGCAGCAGGGGATCGGTTATACCGCTCTGGCCGCGCCGGAGCTTCCGCCTACGACCAGATGGCTCTGGTATTCCAGCCGGTGGATCGTGCCGGGCTGCGTCTCGAAGGGCTGCTTCTCCATCTTTTCCGCAAGAAGCTGAATGCTGCTTCGGCCGCGTTCGACGATGGCGTGTTCCACGGTCGTCAGTTCCATGCCGTGGAACCGTGACGGATAGATATTGTCAAAGCCGCAGAGGCTGATATCTTCCGGAATCCTGCGCCCCTCGTCGATCAGCGCCTCACGGACGCCGTAGGCCACCATATCGTTGATGGCTACCATGGCGGTCACCTCAGGACTTTCATCCAGACAGCGCTTGGCCAGGGAATAGCCTACTTCATGTTCCACGTCGATCACATGCAGTTCCTGCTCGGAGGACACGTCCTCGCTGAACACGGTCACGCTTCCGGAAGGGCAGGACTGGTGGTATTCATCCTGAAGTCCCATGCAGCGCTTCATCCGTGAGGAATGTTCCTCATTCAGCGTCGTGGACAGGTAGGCGATGTGCTTGTGGCCCATGCCGATCAGATGGGAAGCCATCATGCGGCCGGCTTCGTAGTTATTGACATCCACGGTATCGATCTTGATGTCGATGGAACGGTCCCCGACCGTGACCATCGGGACCTGAAGGCTGGCTTCCTCGGCGAGCGGCGGCTGCTGCGGAATCATCGCGAAGATCACGCCGGCGACCATCTTTTCCTTCGCCAGTTCCAGCGCTTCCCGTTCCGCGTCCTTGTCCCAGTAGGTGGTATAGATCAGGCTGGAAAATCCGCGCAGACGCGCTTCCTGCTCCATGCTCTGGACCAGAGTGGCGTAGTAGGGATTCATCATGGAAGGACAGATGATCAGGATCAGCTGACGCTGGGCTCTGTGCGGAGAACGGCGTTTCAGCACATAACCCAGTTCCTGACTGGCGCTGTTGACATTCTGAACCGTTTCTGCCGAGAAACGGGTAAGATTCCGGCCGTTCAGGATCATGGAAACACAGGCGGTCGATACGCCCGCCTTGTCGGCAACTTGTTTGATTGTAACTTTTTTCATACATTTCCCCCCGCTGCTATGGTTGGCGGTTGACAAAGCTTCTACTCATTACTAATTGTAACATTTTTTCAACATAATATCAAGTGAAATGAATAATAAGTTCACAAAATATGTTGACGAAACGGAAAAATGTATGATAAATTATGCCTGCAAAGACAACGCAGCTATGAAAGTATTGTGGAATCCACGCAATATGATACTGAAATTTCAAAAAAATTTACCAGATTATTTAACCAAAGGAGATTGCGGCAATGAAAGTGATTGCACACAGAGGTTACAGCGGAAAGTATCCGGAGAACACGATGCTGGCGTTTAAGAAGGCCGTAGAGGCCGGATGTGACGAGATCGAGCTGGACGTCCATGTGACGAAGGACGGGCAGGTGGTGGTCTGTCACGATGAGGTGCTGGGACGGACTGTGGACGGCACCGGTGCGGTGAAGGACTATACTTATGAAGAACTTCGGCGGATGAATGCCGCCAAGCTGTATCCGCAGCTGACGGAATTTGAGAGGATCCCGCTGTTTGAGGAATATTGCGCATGGGCGGCGGAGCAGAATATTTCCACAAATGTGGAGTTGAAGACCGGATTTTATTACTATGAGGAACTTGAGGAGAAGACGGCGGAGATCGTGAAGCGGTATGGCCTGCAGCAGCGTATGATGTTCTCGTCGTTCAACCATGTGAGCCTTCTGCGGATGAAGGAACTGCTGCCGGAATGCGAGTGCGGCGCGCTGATCAGCCGCTTCGGTATGGGCAACGCGGGATATTACTGCAATCGGTACGGGTTTGAGTGCTATCATCCGGATCATACGGGCGTGACGGACGAGATCCTGGAAAGCTGCCGCCGGTACGGCATCCGTATCAACGCCTGGACGGTCAATGATATGGAGGATCTGGCGAAGGCTTATGAAAGAGGGTACGCCGGGGTGATTACCAATTACCCGCTGGAGTGCAGAGAGTGGCTTAGCAGGAAAGAGTAGGTGAGTTTCAGGAAGACAAGCCACAGGCGTTCATTTTAGTAAAATGTCGAGATACGGAGAGCGCTGTTGGTGAGAATCCTGTATGTCAATGCGATAGAGAAAGCGTGAGGATATCGTATATTGAATAATCATTAAGGCGGTCTTCTGTGAAAGGAAGACCGCCGCATACAAAGAAGGGAGAAGAAATGGGAAAATATCATCGCATTTTTGTAGTTGTCATCGATTCTTTAGGTATTGGCGCCATGCCCAATGCCGCGGAATACGGCGACGCCGGGACGGATACGCTGGGGCATATTGACGAGAGAATGGAATCCTTCACGATCCCGAACCTGGCGAAGCTGGGAATGGCCAATCTCCACCCGCTGACTCATGTGGCGTCAGCGGAGAAGCCGCTGGGCCGTTACGCCAGGCTTTTCGAGGCCAGCGTGGGCAAGGACACGATGACCGGCCACTGGGAGATGATGGGGCTTCATATCACGAAGCCGTTCAAGACATTTACTGACACCGGGTTCCCGCAGGAGCTCCTGGACGAACTGACACGCCGCACGGGACATAAGATCGTGGGAAATAAGGCGGCCAGCGGCACGGAGATATTGGACGAACTGGGCGAGCATGAGATCGCTACCGGCGACATGATCGTCTACACCTCTGCGGATTCGGTGCTGCAGATCTGCGGCAATGAGGAGACCTTCGGGCTGCAGGAGCTGTACCGGTGCTGTGAGATCGCCAGGGAGCTGACGATGAAGGACGAGTGGAAGGTAGGCCGTGTTATTGCGAGACCCTATGTGGGCAAAAAGAAAGGCGAATTCAAGCGCACCTCCAACCGGCACGACTATGCGCTCAAGCCCTACGGAAAGACGGCGCTGGACGCGCTGAAGGCTGCGGGCTTCGATGTGATCAGCGTGGGCAAGATCCGGGATATCTTCGACGGCGAAGGCATCACGGAGGCTTATAAATCCAGGAGCAGCGTACACGGCATGGAGCAGACCATCGAGATCGCGGATAAGGATTTCCATGGGCTTTGCTTCGTGAATCTGGTGGATTTCGACGCGCTGTGGGGGCACAGGAGAGATCCGATCGGCTACGGTCAGGAGCTGGAGCGGTTCGACGTGAAGCTGGGTGAGCTGCTGCCGAAGCTTAAAGAGGACGATCTGCTGATCATAACCGCCGATCACGGCAACGATCCGACCCATACGGGGACGGACCATACGAAGGAGACGGTGCCGCTTTTGGCGTATTCGCCGTCCATGGCAAACGGCGGCGCCCTGCCGGATCAGGATACATTTGCGGTGATCGGAGCCACGGTGGCGGACAACTTCGGCGTGAAGATGCCGGAGGGGTGCATCGGGGAGTCGATCCTTGGGATGATCGAGTAGATTTTGGAATTGCCGATACTGCGTTGAGCGGCGCGGGCGACCGGTAAACGGATGATCGGAATGTACGGGCAGTCGGAAAGCTGGAAGTCCAGGGAGGGCAGATGCATGAATTTGCGGCTGGTAAAGGCGTCGTATGACAATAAGGCTCTGGTCTGCGACATGATGGAGGAGTGGTATGCCTCCGGCGAGCACATCGTTCCGTGGGCGATTACGAAAACGGACTGTCACGACTATGACCGCTTTCTGGCCGGTCTGGAGCTGAAGGAAGAAAAAGACGGAAAGGTTCCCGATTCCACCTTTTTCTGCCTGGACATGGACCGGAATATCATGGTGGGAGCGGTCAATATCCGGCACCGCTTAAACGACCGGCTTCTGCTGGACGGCGGACACAT
>CANPZZ010000019.1 GCA_947589125.1 uncultured Lachnospiraceae bacterium | reverse complement strand
TGACCGCGCCCGGAACCGAGTATATTCCATTTGCGAGCGTTTCGGATGAATGCCGGGAGAACAGCATCACCTGCATTGCGCCGACCAAGGCTTTTAATCTGGCGGGATTACAGACGGCTGCTGTGGCAGTGCCGAACCCGGTACTCCGCCATAAGGTCTGGCGCGGACTGAACACCGACGAGGTAGCCGAGCCGAACTCCTTTGCGGTCGAGGCTGCCGTAGCCGCTTTCACAAAAGGCGGACCCTGGCTTGATGCGCTCCGCACATATCTGTTTCAGAATAAAGAAGTCGTGGCGGACTATATTCAGAAGAACGATCCGCGGCTGCATATCGTTCCATCTCAGGCGACTTATCTGATCTGGATTGACTGCAGCAGGATCGCAGGTTCAGCCGATGAGCTTGTACGATTTATCCGGAATACAACAGGACTGATCGTTTCCAGCGGATCGCAGTACGGCCGCTGCGGGAACCAGTTTATCCGTATGAATGCAGCCTGCCCGCGCACGGTGCTGGAGGATGGGCTTTCAAGGCTGGTTGCGGGAATTCAGAAATACGAAGAATTTGTTCTGAACCGCCGCTGAGAAAGGACTGGCGGAAATAAGAGAACATCGTGTCTAAATTGCGAGAAAAAGGATATGGATGAACATTATCTTGACGAAAGCGAATCTGAGCGAACGATAGATTTGCGGATAATCGGTTAAGGGGAACAAAAGCTATGGCAAAAGTCGTTCTCATCTGCGGAAAACTCTGCAGCGGCAAAACTACATACGCCGAACAGTTACAAGCGGCTCATCAGGCGGTCATTCTGTCGGTGGACGAAATCATGCTTGCGGTATTTGGACTGTATGCAGGAGAAAAGCATGACGAATACGCAACCAATGTGCGTCAGTATCTGTTTGAAAAATCGTTAGAGGTGATCCGGGCCGGCGCCAATGTGATCCTGGACTGGGGCTTTTGGACAAAGGAAGGAAGGGACGAGGCAAAAGCGTTTTATCGAAGCCGGAATATAGAATGCGAACTGCATTATCTCGATATCAATGATGAGGTCTGGCGGGCGCGCATATGTCAAAGAAATCAGGCCGTCACGGCGGGCGAAGCGACAGCCTACATCGTTGACAGCGCCCTTGCTGCAAAGTTTGAAGCGATGTTCGAACCGCCGGCCAGAGATGAAGCCGACGTATGGATCAATGGATAGCTTCCAATTCTGGGGGAATTTGCAGAGGACAAAAACTGAAGGTCAGAGGAGGCGCTATTTTGCTGGAGAAAATTAACCGGATCTTAAATACAATCATAGGCGCGTTAGTTGGAGTTTTTATCGGGCACGGAATATATGTATTCTGGGATTTTAAGGCGCATCCCGATCTGTATGCCATGCAGTCCGCGCCGTGGTACACAAGTATTTTATTGTATGGCATCATGACGGCTGTCGTTTTGATCGCGGCTGTTATCATAAAGCTGATTATTCGGCAGAAATTGAAGAAAGAGTATCATAACGGATGAAAAAGTCCGGCAGCAGACATATGAGGGATGATACACGGCATATTCGCGCATTTTGATGTAAATTTAGAATAAAATTACATTGATTTTTACATGAATATTTGGTATAATTCTGAAAGTTTCAGCTTAGGGGGATCGCGTATGTACCGGAAGATCATGTTTTTTCTAAAGGAATGGAAAGAGAGTGAACACCGCAAACCGTTAATTTTACAGGGTGCAAGACAGGTCGGAAAGACGTATTCTCTTTTGGAGTTCGGCCGCACTAACTACGAAAATGTGGCGTATTTTAATTTTGAGACCAATCCAAAGCTCTCTGAAACGTTTGCGGAGAACGTAAGTCCGGACTATCTGATTCCCATTTTGTCGCATATAGCGGGACAGACGATCGTTAAGGAAAAGACGCTGATCATCTTCGACGAAGTGCAGCTTTGCGAACGGGCTCTGACCTCACTTAAATATTTCTGTGAGGACGCTCCAGATTATCATATTATTGCTGCAGGAAGTCTTTTGGGCGTTGCGGTTAACAGGACAAGGTTTTCATTCCCGGTGGGAAAGGTGGATATGAAAACGCTCTATCCGATGGACATGGAGGAATTCCTGCTCGCTCTGGGCGAGAATGCTTTGGCTGAACAGATCAAAAGCTGCTTTCAGACAGATACGCCTATGCCTTCCGCTTTGCACGATGCGGCCATGCAGCTTTACCGTCAGTATCTTGTGGTAGGCGGTATGCCGGAATGCGTCTTGCAATTTGCCCAGACGAAGGACTATATTCTTGTACGTCATACGCAGGACACCATTCTGGCAGGCTATCTTAATGATATGAGCAAATACAATAATGGAAATGAGATCAAGAAAACACGGCTCGCCTACGATAATATTACCGTGCAGCTTTCAAAGAAAAATACCCGTTTTCAATATAAGCTGATCAAGAAAGGCGGGCGGGCTTCCGAATTCGAGAACGCCATCGAATGGCTTTGTCTGTCGGGAATCGTGTCGCAGGTGTTCAAGGTGGAGCAGGTGAAGAAACCATTGGAGAATTATCGTGCCATCGATGCTTTTAAGATTTATGTTTCTGATCTGGGGCTGCTTGCTGCCAAGAAGAATCTGGATGCAAACGATATCCTTTATATGGTGGAAGAAATGAACGACTTCAAAGGCGGTCTCGCTGAAAATTATGTGAATGTGCAGCTTTCCATTAACGGATATCAGACCTACTATTGGGAGTCCGAGAGAGGGGCGGAGATTGATTTTATTATCCAGCGGGAAGGCCGGCTTATCCCCATTGAGGTTAAGTCTGCCGACAATACAAAGGCTAAGAGCCTGAAGGTCTATATGGACGCCTATAAGCCCGCTTACGCCATCAAGCTTTCTGCGAGAAACTTTGGCTTTGACGATGGAAAAAAGACGGTTCCGCTCTATGCTGCGTTTTGCATTTAAGCGGATACGTTTTTTGTATATGAGAATAACATCATACGTGTGTTTTGTAGTTTAATAAAATAAGATGAGAAACGGCGGCCCCGATTGAGCTTACGAAACCACCGGGGCTGTTGACAGGAGCGGTGAAAAGGAGGAAAATACTGTGGCGATACCGAGACCGGAGCATCCGCAGCCGCAGATGCGGCGGGACAGCTGGATGAATCTGAATGGGGAATGGGATTTCGCGTTTGATTTCGGAAACAGCGGGATCGACCGGAAACTCTATGAAAATGAGAAACTGGACCGGAAGATCCTCGTACCGTTCTGCCCGGAGAGCGAGCTGAGCGGAATCGGCTGTAAAGATTTTATGCGGGCGGTCTGGTACCACCGGACGGTTTCACTTACGGCTGAACAGATGAAAGGAAAGGTTCTGCTGCATTTCGGCGCCGTGGATTACGAATGCCGGGTGTGGGTGAATGGCCGGGAGGCAGGCGTCCATAAGGGCGGCTATACATCCTTTGAGTTTGACATCACGAAGCTGGTGCGGCCGGGGGAAAACAGCCTGTCCGTCTATGCCGGGGACGATACGAGAAGTGGGCGGCAGCCGAAGGGCAAACAGTCCGGCCGCTATGAGTCCCATGGCTGCGAATACACCAGGACGACCGGGATCTGGCAGACAGTATGGCTGGAGTTCGTGCCGGAGGCGTATATAAAGAATGTCCGCTATTATCCCAATATTTATGAGAATACATTGACGATTCAGGCGGTGGTGAAGGGAAATGGTACGCTTCAGGCAAAGGCATTTTACGAAGGACGGGACTGCGGAAGCACGGAAGCGGCCGCCTGCGCGGATCATGTGACAATTACGATTCCGCTTTCTGAGCGGCATCTCTGGGAGGCCGGGTGCGGAAGATTGTATGAATTGGAACTGCGGTTTGGGGATGATCTGGTTCACAGTTATTTCGGAATGCGGGAGGTGCGGATCGACGGAGAGAGGGTGCTGCTTAACGGGAAATCCGTATTCCAGCGGTTGGTGCTGGATCAGGGCTTTTATCCGGACGGAATCTATACGGCTCCCACGGAGGAAGCGCTTATTCAGGATATCCGCCTGTCAATGGATGCGGGCTTTAACGGCGCGCGTCTGCACCAGAAGGTGTTTGAACCGCTGTTTCTGTATCACTGCGACCGGCTTGGTTATCTGGTCTGGGGCGAGCACGCGAACTGGGGTCTAGACATAAGCGCGCCGGAAGGGCTGAAGTATTTCCTGCCGGAGTGGATGGAGGCGGTTTGCAGGGATTTTAATCATCCCGCGATCATTGGCTGGTGCCCGTTCAACGAAACCTGGGACTGCCAGAGGAGGAAGCAGGACGACGAGCTGCTTGCGATTGTATACCGGATGACGAAACTGACGGACATTACGCGTCCCTGCATCGATACCAGCGGCAACTACCATGTGGAGTCGGACATTTTCGATCTTCATGACTACACACAGGATCCGAAAGAGTTTGCGGCCCATTATGCGGAGTTCGCCGCAGGCGGAAAGCCATTCGACCCGTTGGCCAGCCGTCAGAAATTCATCGAGGGCGTTCCGTTCTTCATCAGTGAATTCGGCGGGATCAAGTGGGACGTGGAAGGCGTGAACGGGCAGAGCTGGGGCTATGGAGACAGCCCGAAGACGGAGAAGGAATTCCTGGACCGCTACCGCGGCCTGGTCGACGCCCTCCTGGACCATCCGCGTATGTTTGGGTTCTGCTATACGCAGCTTTACGATGTGGAGCAGGAGATGAACGGATTATATACCTACAGCCGGAAACCGAAGTTTGATATGGAAACGATCCGGGCGATCAACAGCCGGAAGGCGGCGGTCGAGGACTGAATGGCGGATTTGGATTCCGAAAGGTATGTTGAAGAGTTCGATGCTGCAGAAATCCCAATGCTGAAAGAAAAAGACGGCTGCCAGGATCTGAAAGGGGCTGGAAAAACCGGGAGGTGTTGACATATGAGAAGAAAAGATCGTGAAATTACAGATATGAACCAGATTATGGATATTGCAGAAAGGGCGAAGATTCTGCATCTGGGTCTTATGGACGACGATGGGTATCCGTATATCGTGCCGCTTAATTATGGATTCGAAACGGCTGGAGGGAGTTTGATTTTCTATATGCACAGCGCGAAGGACGGACATAAGCTGGATCTGATCAGGCGGAATCCGAAGGTCTGCGTTGAACTGGAATGCGATGCGGAGCTTGTATCCGGCGGTGATATTCCCTGCCGGTACGGCCTGACATATGCCTCCGTCATTGGATGGGGGACAGCGGAGATCGTCAAGGATGAGCAGGAGAAGATTCGGGGACTTAAGCTGCTGATGAAGAACCAGACAGGCCGTGATTTTGAAATGGACGGCAGGATGGCATCGGCGGTCGAGGTGCTGAAGGCCGTCGTGCCGCATTTTACCGCGAAAGCAAGGCGCGAATAAAGATAATCAGGAGAATACAGCGATGAACATATCAGTCAGAAGCTATACGGAAATGGATCTGCCTGCGATGATCCGTATCTGGAATCAGGTGGTGGAGGACGGTGTGGCGTTCCCGCAGGAGGAATGTTTGGACGCGAAAGGCGGCGCGGCCTTTTTCGCGGAACAGACATACTGCGGTGTGGCTGAAAATGAAAGCGGAGAAATCTGCGGACTCTATATTCTGCATCCCAACAATGTGGGGCGATGCGGACATATCTGCAACGCCAGCTACGCGGTGAGACGCGATCTGCGTGGACTGCATATTGGAGAGAAGCTGGTGACAGACTGCCTTGCGCAGGGGAAAAACTGCGGGTTCCGTATCCTGCAGTTTAACGCGGTAGTGGCGGCGAATACCCATGCGCGCCATCTGTACGAGAGACTGGGATTTATCCAGCTTGGGACGATTCCGAAGGGATTTCGCATGAAGGACGGGCACTACGAGGATATCTGTCCGTATTATAAAGTGTTGGATGAGTAAAGTCTGAATACCGTATACGGCGGGATAAAAAACAGTAAAATGAGAGACAGAGGATTCTGACAATGACGGAAAACAGATACCCGGTTCTGGAGATCGATCTGGGGAAATTGGAACACAATCTGCGGGAGATTATGGCACGCTGCGCGGCATCGGGAATTCAGGTGGCCGGCGTGATCAAGGGTTTTACGGCCTGGCCGGTGATCGCGCGGATATATGAGAGGTGCGGCTGTCCGTATCTGGCTTCATCCCGGATCGAGCAGCTTAAGCGGCTTAAGGAGGCGGGGATTCAGACCCCGCTTATGCTTCTGCGGATTCCGATGCTTTCTGAGCTTGACGATGTAGCGGAGATCGCGGATATCAGCCTTCAGAGCGAACCGGAGATATTGAGACGGCTGGATGCGGCATACTCGGAAAGAGAAGCAGCCCGGCGTCACCAGGTAATCCTCATGGCGGATCTGGGAGACCTGCGGGAGGGTTTCTGGGATCGGCAGGAGCTGATCGACACGGCGGTAGAAGTGGAGCGGAATCTGCCTCATCTGGAACTGGCGGGCATCGGCACGAATCTGACCTGCTTCGGTTCTGTGAAGGCAACCCCTGAGAAAATGCGTGAGCTTCTTGAGATCACCGCGCAGGTCGAGGCGGCGGTCGGCCGGAAGCTGCAGTATGTGTGCGGAGGCGCGTCTTCTTCTCTTCATATGGTTCTGGACGGCACGATGCCGGCCGGTGTGAATCTGCTGCGGTTGGGTGAGAGCATGCTTCTCGGCGATTTTCTGGGCTGTGAGATGGATTTTACGTACAAGGACGTGTTCACGCTGAAAGCGGAAGTGGTCGAGGTGAAGGATAAGCCCAGCTATCCCGTAGGCGAACTGGCGGCGGACGCGTTTGGCAGAACCCGTAAATATGAGGACCGGGGGATCCGCCGGCGTGCCCTGGCGGCGATGGGCTTGGTGGATTACGGCAGTTACACGGATATCCACCCGCGGATGGAAGGCGTGGAGGTGATCGGCGCCTCTTCGGACCACACGATCCTGGACGTGGAAGCGGTGAAAGACCGGATTCATGTCGGGGATGTATTGGAATTCGATATCAGCTATGCGTCGATGGTGTATCTGACGAATACGGAGAGCGTGCGGCGGGTGTATCGGCAGGCGGACCGCTGACCATCATTTCAGAATTTATGACAGAAATACGGGCTGGTACAGGCGGATGTGATTCTGCGTGCCAGCCATTTTGCTTCCCATGCAAAAAGCGCTGGTGATGTCTTGTTTGTATGTCCATGCGAGCAGAGCGCCGGTAACGTCTTGTTTGTATGCCCGTGCGAGCAGAGTGTCAGTGCCGTCTTGCTTGTATGTCACGCATACAGAGTGCCAGTGACATTCTGCCCGTATTTCTATACAAGCCAGGGTACCGGCGACGCTTTGTTCATATCAGGTGCGGCAGCGCGGCAGCGGAATATCACGGTGAATATGAGCCGGCTTCCTTCATCCGCCGGTTGCATTCCCGCACGGTCTCTGAGTCCATTTTGCAGAGCTGCCGGTCATAGGTGTAGAGGCCGTTGGTCTCGCTCTCGATGTCCGTAAGCTGCGTGTAAATGGCCGCGGCCAGGCCTTCCCGGACGGACGGCAGGATCGTATCCGTGATCAGCCGCTGAAATGCCGCCGTCAGCGACGCGGAGTCGGAGTATTTCTGGTAGCCGTACTCCTCGTCGTGGGTGCAGTGACCGGGAACGGACCAGGAATAGCCGCCGTATTCAGTCAGCGCCATCGCGCGCCGCCGCTCCGGCTTGAACCTATAACGGAAGAAATAGTAGTGAATGCTTTGGATGTCGCCGCCTCCCAAGTCGAACCAGCCGCTGGCGTGGTCGATGAGGCGGTCGGGGTCCATTTTCTTAATAAGGGAGCATATTTTCAGGGTGTCGAACTGTCCCCAGCCTTCGTTGAAGGGCACCCAGACCACAATGGACGGATGACTGCCAAGGGCCCGGACGGTATCGCGGACTTCAGCGGTGAATTCGTCGCGTCCGGATTTCTCGCGGCGGGAGAGCAGGCGGCGGAAACGGTCGCCGGGGCGGATATGCAGCTGGTTCATGGCCGTGGCCAGATAGGTCACGTACCAGTCTTTGTAAGTGCTGCCGCCGTTGACCATGTCCTGCCACACCAGCATACCCAGCCGGTCGCAGTGGTAGTAGAACCGATCGGGCTCGATCTTGGCGTGCTTGCGCAGCATATTGAAGCCCAGCGCTTTGGCGGAGAGAATGTCTGCGGTCATGGCCTCGTCCGTGGGCGGCGTGTAAAGGCTCTCCGGGTAATAACCCTGATCCAGAAGCCCGGTCTGGAAATAAGGCCGGTTGTTCAGATACATCCGCGGAACGCCGTCGGCGCCGCTCTGAAGAGCGCATTTCCGCATAGCGAAATAGCTTTGTACCCGGTCGCGGGAGGTCTCGAAGGTCACGTAATAGAGATAGGGCTCTTCCGGGCTCCAAGGGGCGAAATCGGGCAGGGAGACGGAGAAGGCGTGATTGGTTACGGCCTTGCCGGTCAGAAGAATCTCCGATTGGGGAGAGGGTTCTTCTGTTGTATATGTGGGAACTGCGCTTGCGGAAGCAAATGCAGTTTCTTCTGTGTCTATGTCTTCTGTCTCCCTGCGAACAGAGTGCTGGTGACGGTCTGTCGGTATTTCCCCGCGAACAGAGCGCTGGTTACGATCTGCTGGTATTTCCCTGCGAGCAGAGTGCTGGTTACAATCTGCTGGTATTTCCCCGCGAGCAGAGTGCTGGTTATGATCTGTCGGTATTTCCGTGTGTACAGAGCGCTGGTGATGATCTGACCGCATTTGCAGATTCGCCGCGCCGTCGCGGTATGCATCTGTGTCAATACAAGGAGCATATATTGTATATGTAACCTCTTCATCGGTTTCGCTGTACAGCTTCATCCGAATCTTAGAATCATCATAATCCGGCCGGAATGCGATCCGCTTAATATAATTCTCCGGCACCGCTTCCATCCACACCGTCTGCCAGATACCGCTCTGGGCGGTGTAATACATGCCGGAAGGCTCCAGTTTCTGCTTGCCGCGGCTGTGGTAGGAGGTGTCGGTCAGATCAATGACTTTGACGGTGAGGATATCGGCATCGGAGTCCGGGCGGATGTGCAGCGCATTTGTGATATCGCAGGCAAACGGCAGATATCCGCCGTGATGCTCCCCGACATAGCTGCCATTTACATAAATCCAGGCATGCTGGTCGACGGCGCCGAAATGCAGCAGGAGACGTTCGCCATCCCGCAGCGGGACAGACGGCAGTTTTCTGCGGTACCAGAGTACCTGTTCGGGCAGGATCTTCCGGTTTACGCCTGAGAGGGCGCATTCCGGAGAGAAGGGCACCAGGATCCGGCCGTCATATTCCGCCGGAGCCGCGGCCGTCAGTTCCTCCCGGGAGACTGCGGTCCCGGCCGAAATGGCCGGGAAAGAATCCGCGCCGCCGTCGGTGACGGCGTATTCCCACAGCCCGTTCAAATTATAATAGGACCCGCGCGCCAGCATGGGGCGCGGATATTCCGGAAGAACCCGTTCGGGATCCGTTTGTTCTGAAAATCTTGTATGCAGCTGTTTCATACCGGTCTCCATTTCGCCGCACTGTCGCCGGCGGCCCGCTTGTCTGTCCTGCTATTCCAGCAGTTCCGGTTCCATTTTCCGAATGTAAGATTCCAGTGTATTCCGATCGATCAGCGCCGCGACGACGCCCTGTCTGGCTACGCAGAAGCCGGCCGCGTAGGAGGCGATGCGGATGGCTCTTTCCAGACTGCAGCCTTCGATCAGGAAGGACGCCAGCGCTGAGATAAACGCGTCCGCGCCGCCGGTGGTATCGACCGGGACGGCGCCGACTGCCGGGAAATACCGGCTCAGTTCCGGAGAGCGCAGATAGCAGCCCTTATCGCCCAGCGTAATGATGACGGTACCCGCGCCTCTGCGCAGCAGTTCATCGGCCTGTGCTTCCGGCGTATCGCAGCCGGGGCAGAGGATCGCCGCTTCGCGGCGGTTGGGAACCAGAATATCGGTATTGGCGTACAGTTCGTCCGGCAGGCTCTTCGCGGTAGCCGGCTTAACGATGGTTTTCACGCCATACTGTCTCGCGGTACGGGCCGCCTCAGAGGCAGACTGCATCGGAATTTCGGTGGATATCAGGCAGTATCCGGCTTTTTCAAACAGGAACTGCTGGCTCTGGATCTTCTCCGGCAGCAGTCTGGCATTGGCGCCCGGCAGAATCGTGATGGCGCCCTCGCCGTTTTTCTCGATATAAATGTAAGCGGTTCCGGTAGGCTGGTTCATATCCTTGTGAATGCCCTGGGTAGCCACATGCTCGTCCTCCAGCATGCGGATGATGTAGGAAGAATAGACGTCATTGCCGATCTCGCCCACCAGGGATACCTGACGGCCCAGCCGGGCTGCGCCGATGGCCTGGTTGACGCCTTTGCCGCCGGGAGTGGTAACGGAGCTCTGAATCGTGGTCGTCTTGCCGCTTTGCGGAATGTGTTCCACAGAAAATGTAAAGTCCGTATTGATACTGCCGATGACTACGATCTTCTTGGCCCGCAGAAACGGCGGACTGTCGATGCTGTCTGTGCTGTACGCTTCCGCATCGGGCTTAAACAGATATTCCTCTGACTCTGCCGGCGCGCCGGTATCCTCAAGAATCGAAACCAGCCGTCCGCATACATAGGAGCCGAATTCATAGTAGGGAATGAGCGGACCGGAGATGCGGGGCATAGAGCAGAGATCATCCGGATCGTCCTTTAAGCTGACGATCGAAAAATCATCGGGAATGTCATAATGCAGTGTTTTCAGTTCCCGGCAGACGGAGAGCGCGTCGGAAAGATGGGAACAGATGACGCCGGTCGCTCCGCTTTCCAGCAGTTTCCGGAAACTGTCTCTGCCGCCGGAGGCAAGCTGCAGACTGCGGTCGAAGGTGATCTGATTGTCGAACAGGCAGCGTTTGTAGCCTTCCTGCATGGATGGAAAACGCCGGCTGTCCGTGTCAAAGAGGCAGGCGATCTTCGTGTGCCGGTGATCGACCAGTTCCTGGGTCATGGAGTAGCTGAGCTCGGCAAAATCGATGGAATAGGAAGGCTCGCTCAGAAAGCTGTCGATCGTGCAGACCGGGATCCCCTGTTCGGAAAAATAATGGGACTGCCGTCCGCTTTCCTCGCCGGCCGGCAGCCAGATCACGCCGTCGACCCGGTTCTTGCACAGGGTGGTAATATGCCTGAGTTCCTGTTTAAGATCCCCGTCGCTGTCCAGCAGAAGGATGCTGTAACCATGGGCCTGGGCGGTCTGCATGATCCCATTGATCATGCGGACGGAGGAAGGCGCCTTGTTCATCAGCACCCCCAGAAGAAATGTGCGGGAGGTGGAAAGATTCTTCACCATGCCGTACGGCGTGTAATTATACTCCTTAACGATCCGCAGCACCCGTTCACGGGTGGCCGGATTGATGTACTGGTCCTTGTTATTCACGATCTTTGAAACCGTAGAGATCGAAACGCCCGCCAGTTCGGCGATTTCCTTAATTGTCATGGTCAGCCTCTCTTGTGATACAAAATCTGGTTTTTCTAAATTATATCGGGAGAGGGCGGTTATTGTCAAGAATAATAGTTTTATTTTGTCCGGCATGAGGCCGAAAAACAGCATTTAATTCTGATAATTCTTGAATAATAGGAAAACAAAAGGAATAAATGGAAAACATTTCAAATAAAATTAGGAAAATCATACAGGAAAACATTTGCACATATAGTTGTATTGCATAAAGATGAAATTGTCACTTGACTTTTCACTTGCAGGAAACTATAATCAATATATGAAAACATTTTAAGAAAATGATTTTCTGAGCAAAAAACACGCGTGTTACAGGGAATGAATGGATGGTTGGAACAGAAAGGGGATGGCAGGATTTGAAACGGGTTGCTGGCTGGTGGAACTGGGAAGAATTGACGGCAGAGATTCCCGCGGATTTCTCCGACGAGGACGCGGAGATGCTGAAGCGCCTGCGGCGGCCTGAGGGAATGGCAGACGTGGTTCTGGACACGGATACCTACAATGAGATCGACGATCAGTACGCGCTGGCCTATCTGATCCGGTCTGACGACAGGCTGAATCTGAGGGCAATTTACGCAGCTCCGTTCTTTAACGCAAAATCAACCGACGCCGGGGATGGAATGGAAAAGAGCTATCAGGAAATCCTGAAGGTTCTGTCGCTGATGGAGCGCGATGACTTAAAGCAGATCGTTTACCGTGGTTCGGAGTCTTTCCTGGAATCGGAAACGAAGGCGGTGGATTCAGCGGCAGCTCGCGATCTGTCAGAACGGGCGATGCAATACACGGCGGAACAGCCGCTTTATGTCGTTGCGATCGGCGCCATCACTAACGTGGCATCGGCGCTGCTGATGAAGCCGGAAATCCGCGACCGTATCGTGGTTGTGTGGCTGGGAGGCCATGCGGCCAGCTGGCCGCACACAAAGGAATTTAATATGCGCGGTGATTACGCGGCTGCCCGGATCGTGTTCGGCTGCGGCGTGCCGCTGGTGCAGCTGCCGTGTATGGGCGTAGTCTCGGAATTCCGAGTGAGCGGTCCGGAGCTGGAGCATCATCTGCGGGGAAAGAACCGGCTGTGCGACTATTTGATCGACATCACTGAAAGAGAAGCCAGCACATATAGCGGCCTTGATACCTGGACACGGGTCATCTGGGATGTGACTGCGGTAGCATGGCTGCTGGGCGGATTCATGGATGACTGCATCATGCGGGCGCCCACGCCGGGGTACGATGGCCGGTATGTGTTCGGCGGAGACCGGCCGCTGATGAGGTATGTGTATCAGGTTTATCGGGATAAGCTGGCGGCGGATTTGTTTGAGAAACTGTCAAAATAGGCCGGATATCGGTTCGTTCGGAAGGCGGGCTTGAAAATGAGAAAAAGGAGGTGATGAGTACGGAAAAAGCCGCAAATGGGAATGGAGGATGTAAGGTCGGAAAGATTCTGGTGATTGGGAGTCTGAATGTGGACATGGTAGTGGATGTGGATCATACGCCGGTGGTGGGAGAAACCATTATCAGCGCCGACATGGACATGGTTCCGGGCGGAAAAGGAGCGAATCAGGCCTGTGCGGCCGGATATCTGGGAACAAACGTGTCGATGCTGGGTGCAGTAGGCGACGATTCCTACGCGAAGCTGCAGTTTATGAGTCTGGACAAGGCCGGTGTGGATACTTCCCGGATCATTGTAAAGAAGAATGAAAAAACAGGGGTGGCGTTTATCACAGTTAACCGTGATGGCGATAACTGCATCGTGGTGGTTTCTGGTGCGAATGCGACGTTGTCACCGCAGGATATCGATGCGCATCTGGATATTCTGGAGAGCTGTGATATGGTGTTGCTTCAGATGGAGATTCCGATGGAAACGGTTTGTCATGCGGCGCGTATGGCTAAACTGAAAGGAAAGACAGTCATACTGGATCCGGCACCGGTGCCGGTGAGTTTCCCGGAAGAACTTTACGGCTATGTGGATGTAATAAAGCCGAATCGGACGGAGACGGCGATGCTGACTGGTATAGACTGCCGGACGGAGGATGGGCTTAGAAATGCAGCAGGTATGCTGAGGGGCAGAGGTATTCAGGAAGTACTGGTGACGTTGGGAAGCGATGGCGTCTATATCGATTCCGCTACCTGTGGAATAATTCATATTCCGGCACGAAGAGTCCAGGCGCTTGATACGACAGCAGCAGGCGATTCTTTTACGGCAGCGCTGGCATTCATGCTGGTGCAGGGAAAGAATATTCGGGAGGCAGCGGAATTTGCCAATACTGTTTCAGCCATTGTGGTTACGAGAAAAGGTGCGCAGACATCGATGCCGCTGCTGGATGAAGTGTATGCATATATGGAAGAACAGCCGGAATGTGCGTTGGAAAAAGGCGCTTAGCGACAGGAAGGGGCGAGAAGTTGAAAAAAGGGAAGAGTATTTGGAAAGAAATGTGGAAGGCCAGATATATTTATCTGCTGTTGCTGCCGTTTTTTTTATGGATGTTCGTATTTCAATATGGTCCGTTGTACGGAGTTCAGCTTGCATTTAAAAAATATAGTGCAAAGTTAGGAATCTGGGGTAGTGAATGGATCGGACTAGGGAATTTCGAACGCATTTTTATTACGCCAGCAGCGGTCAGGGCTATTCGAAACACATTTTTTATCAGTATCGGACGAATCCTTTTGGAATTTCCGCTTCCGATCGTTCTGGCCATTCTGATTGACGCCATGAGAGGCAAAAGGCTGAAAAAAATATATCAAACCATATTTACGTTTCCTCATTTCCTTTCATGGGTTGTTGTTGGAGCAATTATAAAGAATTTTTTGGCATCCAATGGAGCGATCAATGTACTGCTTATCTCTCTGGGATTGGATAAGGTGGATTTTTTAACAAATACGCCGGTATTTGTGGCAATGCTGTTCGCAACCGCAAATTGGAAGACGATGGGATGGAGCGCAATTATTTATATGGCAGCGATCGCAGGGATTGATCCGGAGCTTTACGATGCCGCAAAGGTAGACGGGGCCAGCAGATGGAGGCAAATCTGGCATGTTACGCTTCCATGTATCCGGTCAACGATAGCAATCATGTTCATTCTTGCTATAGGCGGTATTATGAATGCCGGTTTTGATCAGATATTCAATTTGCGAAACGGAGTGGTCAGCAAAGCAGTCGATATATTGGATACGTATATCTATGATATTACATTTGAGGCAGTACCTAATTATGGTTTTTCAACTGCGGTGGGAATTTTTAAATCAGCGATCAATTTTATACTTTTATTGATAGCAAATACAACGGTTGGAAAATTGACCGGAGAGAAGCTGTACAGTTAGAAGGGGGATCGGTATGAAAAAGAAGAGATGGGACAGCGTCGAAATCGTATCGTTTATAAGTTTGACGCTACTGGCAATAGTGATCGTTGTTCCATTTTGGAATGCTGTTGTAATATCTTTTGAAACATTATCAGCATATGTGAAAGCGCCGTTTTCATGGCTTCCAGGAGAATTTACTTGGGAGAATTACGCATCGCTGACGAAACAATCCGGAGGACTTTTACGAGCCTATGCCAATACAATCTGGATCACAGTTGTGGGGACTGTGCTGGGAATGGCTGTGATGGTAACGACTGCATATGCATTTTCCAGACAGTTTCCTTTAAAAAAGCCATTATTCATGATCATGCTTTTTACTATGTATTTCAACGGAGGGCTGGTGCCGACATATCTGTTGGTAAAGAACATGGGACTTTTGGATACGCATACGGCTGTGATTCTGCTTTCGCTGGCATCGACTTATAACGTAATCGTGATGAAAAACGGGTTCAGCAGCATTCCGACAGAACTGCCTGAGGCGGCAAGAATTGACGGAGCGAATGATTTGGAAATTTTCTGGAAAGTTATGCTTCCGCTTCAAAAACCTATGCTTGCTACCTTCACGTTGTTTACAGCAGTTGGCTTTTGGAATAACTGGTACTGGCCAATGCTGATTCTGAATTCAAAAGATAAGGTAGTATTACAGATGTTTTTGAGGTCCTTGATTCAGATTGCAGCACAGATGGCAAATGAGGTTGGAACGTCCCTGGCGTCTGAACTTACATATGCGAAAGGTATTCAAATGGCAGCTGTTTTTCTGGTGATGCTTCCGATTATGATGGTGTATCCATTTTTGCAGAAATACTTTGTAAAAGGCGTTCTCGTGGGTGGTGTCAAAATGTAACAGAAGAGATCCATATTCAAATACCATATGTCTGAATGGATACGGGACGATTCGGACAGGTTTTCGAATCGGAAATATAAGTAAACAGGCGGATAAATTAAAAGGAGGATTATTATGCAAAAAATAGTTTTTAAGAGGATGACAACATTATTATTAAGCGGTGTTCTGGTTGCTTCTATGCTTGCCGGTTGTTCTGGAAAAGGCAGCGGTGGAGGGACGGAAACGGCGTCCACAACTGCGAAGGAGAAGACAACTGCCGCGGCAACTACAGCTGCTGCTGAGGCTGAAACGGAGGGGACAAATACCGGATCAGAGTATGCTGACCATCTTTCATTCACTGCTACAACCTGGTATAGTTATACGGATGCGGCAACGGGCGCAGATTATACCGATAATAGTTTTCATAAGTGGATCACTGAGAAATTTAATGTTGATTATGAGTTATGGGCGTGCGCGGCGTCTGAAGCAGCAGAGAAAGAACGGCTCTGGATCAACGGCGGTACAATGCCGGATATGATGACATGGTATTCTCATGACCGCCGGGCATACCGCAATTATGTTGATCAGGGGCTGTTTAAGGCGCTTCCGGATGATTGGAAGACAAGATGGCCTAATATCGCGAAATCTGTGGCTGCCAGCGGAGCGGAGGGGGTTTTCACAATAGACGGAAAGATCTATACAATCCCGGTAACTACTTATTGCAATTTCCTGGAGGTAAAAACGCAGAGTCCTCATGCGATCAGTGTTACTTTCAGAAAAGACTGGGCAAAGCAGTTGGGTATGGAGAACCTTGGTGCAGATAATACCATTTCCATGTCAGAATTGAAAGAATATCTGGAAAAAGTAAAAGAGGCGGGACTTGCGCAGTATCCGTTAGGATCGATCATGGGAAATCTGGAGCGACTGTTCTATTTTGGGACTGCCACGAATCAGCAGCCGTTTGTGGAAAAGAAAAACGGTTTTGTGTATGAGCCGGCAGAAGAAGAGTTTTTAGAGATGATTTCTACGATGCAGTCCTGGTATCAGGAAGGGCTGATTGACGAAGAGTTTTACAATAAAACGGACATGATGGATTATAAAGCAGCTTTTACAACAGGGCAATGCGCTGCGATGTTCTCTGAGGATACGCCAAGCAGTATTGAGGAATTAGAGAAACTGTTTGATTTGAATGGGGATGTAGGTGATGATGGCGCTTTTGGGAACCTCTTTGATCTTGCTGCAATAAAGGCAGATGACGGTGTCGTGTATACGAGCGGTATGTATAACTACTGGAAGAGTACCGTATTCAGTCCGGATATTGATGATGCGGTTTTTGAAAGAATTCTGGACATGATCGACTATTTCTGTACAGAAGAAGGTGAAATCAGTAAGCAGAGAGGAATTCCCGGGGTAGAATGGGAGTTCGCAGATGACGGAAGCATCAATCAGCTGGACGGAGATTTTGACACTCATATGAAATACGGGGAATGGAATTGTGTGGCGACTCATTTTGACGACCTTACAGCTTCCCAGTATTCAAGCTACCCGGAAAAGTGGACAGAGAAATTCAGAACACTGTTCAATCTGAAAATAAACGGAACGCTGCTTCCGCAGTCTGACAAATATGAAAGATTTGCAAGCGAGACCAAGAACAATTATGCAGTACCTATTCAGAACACGATTGTCGATATTGTAGTCAGCGGAAAAGATGTTGAAAGCACATGGAACGAGATGCTTGAGGAGAACAGAGGGCTCTGGGAACCGCTTTTGGATGAATTGAACGCGGAGTACTATCCCAATTAACCGGTTAACAACATAATAACAGACGGTGGCAGAAGAGGTTGTTAAACGTGTTCTGCCACCGTTGGCACATATACAACGGGAAAAGTAAAAAATCATGAATCATTTGAGAGAGAAAATCGCGCGAAAAGAGCCTGTGTATGGGACACATGTTACATTGGATGATCCCAGCCTTTGTGCAATATTGGGAAGAATTGGATTCGACTATATCTGGGTCGATATGGAGCATACATATATTGACTGCAGATCTTTGTATATTCATCTGAACGCAGCAAGAGCGGTTGGCGTCAACGTAATCGTCCGTGTGCCGCAAAATGACATGGTTACACTGAAACGGGTGATTGAAATGGGGGTGGACGGCGTAATATTTCCCATGATTACGAGTTTGACTGAAGCGCAGTCGGCTATTGCTGCAACATTCTATCCACCGAAGGGAATGAGAGGATTTGGGCCAAGAGATGCAGTCGGTTATGGACTTTATGACGTATTTGAATACATAGAACGCGGCTCTTTGGATATGTGCCGTTTTATTCAGATCGAGCATGTACTGGCTGTGGAATGTTTGGATGAATTAGTAGGGATTAAAGAAATCGACGGCTATATTTTCGGTCCGAATGATTTATCTGGTTCAATTGGCCAGTTGGGATATCCGTGTGGAGAAAAGACAGGCATGCTTATGCGGCAGGCAATAGAAATTTTGGAAAGAAACGGAAAATATATCGGTGTTTCTACTGGCGATTTTAGGGAAGAAGTGATAAAGTATTATCGTGATATGGGGATCTCAATGATATCGGCCGGGGCGGATACAGATTATCTATTGTATGGGGCTCAGCAGGCTTTGAGGCGGTTGCAGGCATATGATTCTGAACAGTGAAACAGACGCCCACTGGATACACTGGAAGGAGAATCATCGATGAGATTTGCCTTTTGACAAACGATTTGCCGCATAGCTATAGTTATCAGTATGATGCTGCTTTATAGGCAGCGATATAGGAGGAGTCAGCGATGGATCTCAAAGGTAAAAAGATTGCGTTCCTGGGTGACAGCATTACAGAGGGGCATGGAACGACATCGGAAGAGTATACATTCTGGAATGTTCTGGCGAAGAGAACCGGTGCGCAGAGCTATGGATATGGGATCGGAGGGACCCGGATAGCGCCGCAGCGCAAGCCGTCGGAGAATCCGATATTCGATCTTTATTTCGGATCACGGGTGGATGAAATGATCCCGGACGCGGACATTGTGGTGGGCTTCGGAGGAACCAATGATTATGGTCATGGCGACGCGGCACTCGGGACGATGGCGGATCGGACGGAGGATACATTTTACGGGTCACTCCATTTGCTGATGCGGAAACTGATCGAACGGTACCCGGAAGCGCTGATTGTGTTTATGACGCCGCTGCACCGTCTGGGCGAGTCCGGCCGCGATTATAATGAGCGTGGAGTTCGCAATACGGCGGATCTGCGGGCGTATGTGGACGCGATTATCGAGGTCGCCGCGTATTACGGAATTCCGGTGCTGGATTTGTTCCGGGTCAGCGGGATTCAGCCTGAGATACCGGCTATCCGCGAACGCTATATGCCGGATGGTCTGCACCCCAGCGATGCCGGACATGAGCGGATCGCAGACCGGCTGATCGGATTTCTGGAGAAGCTGTAAAATGGAAATGAGAATCTCCTATCTGGAGATAAAGTTTCCGTGTATGACGGTTCTCATATAACCGGGCAATCAGAAAGTGAAACAAATGAAAAGAGGTGCAATCGTGGAAAAGATCATCACCTATGAGAATCTTCGAAGCTTCGCCTATGTAAACGACAACGTCTGCGTAAAGCCGATCCGCGGCATTATCGTGCAGTTCTTCGGACTGAACGGGAACGCGATGTATGCGGTGGATACGCTGGAGGGAGAATTCTACGGGGAGAAAGGCATTCTGTTCGTCATTCCGTATACCAATCCCTGGTCGTGGATGAACCGGCAGGCGGTGGGCTGTACCGATGAGATCCTGGACGTCCTGTTTGAGAAATACGCGCTGGATCCGTCGGTTCCGGTCGCGTCTACCGGTGGAAGCATGGGCGGGCAGTCGGCGCTGGTCTATTCGTGTTATGCGAAGCGGACGCCTGCGGTCTGTGTGGCGAACTGTCCGGTCTGTGACATGGAATATCATTTCGGAGAGAGGCCCGATCTGCCGCGTACCATTTACAGCGCGCTGTGGCAGGAGGAAGGCAGTCTGACGGACGCGCTGCATTCGGTATCGCCGCTGCATCTGATCGGGAAACTGCCGCGGATCGGGTACCATATCCTTCATTGCGACGAGGATAAGGCTGTCGATCTGAAACGGCATTCGGAAGCGTTTGCCGGAGAGATGAAGAAAGCCGGGTATGACATTTCCCTGGATATTATTCATGGCCGGGGACACTGCGATCTGGGGTACGAAGGAAAGAAGAAATACAGCGGGTATATTCTGCAGGGATTAGGATCGTTAACATCCTGAAAACCTCTTGTAATTTCTCTGAAACGGTGGTATGATAAGACGGTCGCAGAAAATTGAATAAAACGCAGAGTAGGTCTGCGCGCGTCAAGTGCCCATCGGACGGGGAGTTGCCGGTGGGACGAAGGAGACGGACCATATGGTCATGATCCCGCGGTGCGCAGGTCGCATCCCGCTGCAATGGAAGATAGGATGATTATCTCCTGTTGTGGTAAGAGGTCTGCAAAGGAGGTAATTTTTTATGAAGAAATTAGCAACTTTGTTTCAGGAATCTTACAGAGAATTCTACGAGTACGCGCCGGACGGGAAGACCGTAAAGGGCGTCCGGGTGCGGACGATCACGACCCTGGGGCTGTTCGGGGCCATCGCCGTGGTGCTTGGAGCGTTTACGCTGGTACTGGGCGACTACATTAAGATCGGATTCTCGACCATCGCTAACCAGTTCGTGTATTATCTGTACGGACCGGCGGTCGGAGGACTGTTCGGGGCCGCGCTGGATATCCTGAAATATCTTGTGAAGCCGACAGGAGCGTTCTTCCCCGGATGGACCATCAGCGCCGGAGTAGCGGGAGTGCTGTACGGATGCATCCTGTACAAGCGGCCGCTGAGCCTGCGCCGGGTGCTGGCGGCGGAACTGATCGTGTCGGTGGTATGTAATATGATCCTTGGCACATTGTGGCTGACCATGATGTATGAGAAAGGCTTTCTGGCGCTTTTGCCGATGCGGGTTCTGAAGAACCTGATCATGTGGCCGGTCAATTCCCTGATCTTTTATTCTATGGCCTGGGCGATGGAGCATGGCGGTGTGCTGAAGGCGATCCGCGGGGCAGTGTGACAATGTGGCTGCGGCAGAGGCTGTGGACAGTAGTTATGCGGTGAAGGTCTAAGGACTATGATTGTTCGAGGTCGACTGCGGGCGGACAGGGAACCGCGCTTGCATGGCTGATGCCGGTATATATATCGAAAGCAGGCGGAGAATGCCTGCGCCGGTGTTCGCGAGGCAGATGAAAATAGGGCTGAATAACGTATAAATTTGGGCGAACGATTCGCCCGTTAAGAAGGAGTAGATGAAATGGCAGAAGCGATTGAAAATTGCACGCATAACTGCAATACCTGCGGTGCGAATTGTTCCAGCAGGACCCAGGAGCAGCAGAGCTTCCTGGAGGCGCTGAATCCGGCCAGTTCGGTGAAGAAGGTCATCGGCGTCGTCAGCGGCAAGGGCGGCGTGGGCAAGTCCCTTGTCACGTCTTTGCTTGCGGTGAAGATGAACGCGAAGGGTTATCGGACGGCGATCCTGGACGCGGATATTACAGGACCTTCCATTCCGAAGGCGTTCGGCATCGACGGCGGCGTAGGCATGGCGGAAGTGGGCGGTTCGAACCTGATGGTTCCGGCTACGACCAGCACGGGAATCCAGATCATTTCCGCGAATCTCCTCCTGGAGAATGACACCGATCCGGTCATCTGGCGCGGCCCGGTGATCGCGGGAGCGGTGAAGCAGTTCTGGAATGAGACGTACTGGAAAGACATCGATTATATGTTTGTGGATATGCCTCCGGGCACCGGCGATGTGCCGCTGACCGTGTTTCAGTCCCTTCCGGTGGACGGCATCGTGATCGTTACGTCGCCTCAGGAGCTGGTGTCCATGATCGTCGGCAAGGCGGTCAATATGGCGAAGAAGATGGATATTCCGATTCTGGGTATCGTGGAGAATATGAGTTATCTGAACTGCCCGGACTGCGGACGGAAGATCGAGGTATTCGGTGAAAGCCGTATCGATGAGATCGCGGTGGATTATGATACCTGCGTCCTGGCCAAGATCCCGATCGAGCCTGCGGTGGCGAAAGCTGTGGATGAGGGTTCCGTGGAGTATGTGGAGGCGCCGTGGCTTGATGAGGCGGCGGAGAAGATCGCGGGGAAATGATCTCCCCCGCGTATCTGTCTTTTGTTTCTTTCCTATCCTTCGAGGATATGGGCTTAGATTAGGATTCGTATCCGGTGTGACAATTCAATAGATATAATAGGACAGGGATTCCGTCTCGCGGAACCCTGTCTTTTTGTACAGATTCCGCGCGATGTAGTTGAGGCCGGAGACCTGGACGGAGACAGTGGCGAAGGCGGAGAAGGGCTGCACCGTTGCTTCGGCTCTGGTCTGCGCTGTCGAAGGTTCGCAGGTATCAGAAGCAGAACCGGGACTGAGAGGAAGCGCCTGCGCGATCAGGGCAAGCATGCCTTTCAGAAAATCCTTCCCGTGTCCCTGGCTCTGACAGGCTTCTTTGATCTGAAATGCGTAGAGGTAGATTTCATTCGCGGAGGGCAGCAGGGCGCAGGTGCCGATGATCTCTCCGTTCAGCGAGGCAGTGTAGAGGCCGGCTCCGGAAATATCACCGGAAGGTGCGTCAGCCTTCTGTATCTGCACATTCGCCGTGTAGTCTGCGTCGCTTTTTCGCAGTTCCCGCGTCATCTTGTATTCGGAGTACCAGTATTCCGCGCCGATCGCTTCCAGTACGGCGGAGGCGGCCGGAGATTTCTCATCGGTCAGGAAACAGAAATCTACCTGGCAGTTGTGCTCCCGCTCGAAGCTGTCGGCAGTCTCAAGCGCCGCGTTCAGCATTGCAGTGAAATGGCCCTGCCTGCGGCGGTCGGGATGTACAAAGGCGGTATATTCGCAGGTATAGACGGCCTCGGGTTCCGCGTCGTCCTGGGGGACGAAGAAGAGGAAGCTGAAAGCGGTCAGTTCGCTGGTTTCCGGCGCATTTTCATAGACTAGATAATAATCCAGACCATCTTCAGATGGGGCTGAAAGCGTGATCGGTTCCGCCTTCCGGCACGCGTCTGTCAGCGCTCGGATGGCCTCCTTCTGTGAATCGGTCAATGCAGTGGTGTGGATCAGGCTCATGGACATATCCTCCTTTGAGGTATATTATAGCGAAAAATCTATTCTTTCGCAAGGGAATATACATAGACCGGGTAAATAGCAACCCGAGACGTATACATTGACCGCCGTATATGATATGCGCGAGTTATCGTTTTTGTAAGTGCGGACCGCCGTGCATGATAATGTGACACTTTGTATGTGATTATGAGAAGGTTGACATTGGTATTCATGGCCCGTCGCATGGTATATGCGAAAATATTACAGCGAAGGTATTGACAATTACAGAAAATGTGTTAATATAAACATATGAATAGTTGTTCATATGATAAACCAAAGGAAAGAGGTTTTGTAATGAAGGATTTAGTAAAGATCGAGCAGGAAGTGGCGGACGGCGTCTGCGAGTTTATCCATGTTCATGAGGATATTGTGAAGAAGGTGGAGAAGGCGATGCCGGAGGAGCAGGAACTTCTGGATCTGGCGGAGTTTTTCAAGATATTCGGAGACTCCACGCGGATCAAGATCCTGTATGTGCTGAGTCAGTCGGAGATGTGCGTCTGCGATATCGCGTCGCTTCTGATGATGGGGCAGTCGGCCATTTCCCATCAGCTTCGGGTGTTAAAGCAGATGCGTCTGGTGAAGTTTCGGCGGGAAGGGAAGACGGTGTTTTATTCTCTGTCCGACGATCATATCCAGACGATCCTGGCGCAGGGCATGGAGCATATCAGTGAGTGAGGCCTGCGGACAGCGGCAGGATGCGAAAGGCCGCGAAAAACTATGAAAAGCCGGTCGGGACATTTGTAAAGCGGCTGGAGATATGACGGAGTGGTCTAAGATGTAATGGGTAAGACAGAACGGCCTGGAGATATGTTTGAGAGAAGAGCTAAAAAAGAATTGAGACAGAATAAGATGAATCGAGGCAGAAAGCTATGACAAAGAAGCAGAAAAAGATGCTTACGCGGCTTGCGGTAAGCGCGGTATTTCTGGTTGTGGGGATTGTGACGGAGGGAATCCATCCGTTCGACTGGATCTGTTTTGCGGTTTCGTATCTGGCGGCGGGTTACGATATTCCGCTGAAAGCGGCGAGGACCATCCGCGGCGGTCAGGTATTCGACGAGAATTTCCTGATGACAGTGGCTACCGTTGGCGCGGTCCTGGTGGGGGCATATGAAGAGGCGGTCGCGGTCATGCTTTTCTATCAGGTAGGGGAATTCTTCAATGATTACGCGGTGAATAAATCCCGCAAATCCATTTCCGATCTGATGGACATCAATCCGGAATTTGCCAATGTGGTGCGCGGCGGCAGGGAAGAGCAGGTGGATCCGGACGAGGTGCAGATCGGCGAGACGGTCGTGATACGGCCCGGCGAGAGGGTGCCGCTGGACGGCGTTGTGGTGAAGGGGACTTCCAGTTTGGATACGAAGGCGCTGACCGGCGAGTCCATGCCGGTGGAGATCAGCGAGGGCGAGAATATCGTCAGCGGCTCCATCAATCTGAACGGACTGCTTGAAGTCCAGGTCACAAAGCTTTACGATGATTCCACCGTGGCGAAGATCCTGGAACTGGTGGAGAACGCCAGCTCGCGGAAGGCGAAAGCGGAGAACTTCATCACCCGGTTCGCGCGTGTCTACACGCCGGTTGTGGTATTCCTGGCGCTGGCCCTGGCGCTGCTTCCGCCGATTCTGGCCGGACAGTCCTGGTCGGTGTGGGTGTACCGGGCCTGCAGCTTCCTGGTGGTGTCCTGTCCCTGTGCGCTGGTGATCTCGGTACCGCTCAGTTTCTTCGGCGGCCTGGGCGCGGCATCGAAGCAGGGTATTCTGATGAAGGGCAGCAACTATCTGGAGGCCATGGGCAATCTGGATACGGTCGTATTTGACAAGACCGGTACGCTGACCACCGGGAAATTCGCGGTGACGGATGTGGAGCCGGCGGGAGTCAGCAGGGAGGAACTGCTTACGCTGGCGGCTTACGGGGAGTGCCATTCGACCCATCCGATCGCGCTGTCGGTGCTGGAGGCGTACCGGGAAATGAATGAAACTCGGCCCGACGCAGCTCCGGATTGCAGCGGAGCGGGCGATGGATATTCCGCGGCGGAAGGTTTGGATCAGAGCCGAATCGTGTCGGTGGAAGAGATCGCAGGGCATGGGATCCATGCGGTGCTGAAGGCGGGCACACAGGATATGGACACTTTCGACCTTTACATCGGCAATGAGAAACTGATGAACCGCCAGGGCATCGCGTTCCGTACTGTTCAGGATGCTGCGGGAACGACTCTTTATGTGGCGCGGAACAAGGAATATATCGGCGCGGTCACGATCTCCGATACGGTCCGCGGGGACGTACCGGCGGCCCTGTCCGGTCTGCGCGGCGAAGGCGTCAGCAAGCTGGTAATGCTGACCGGTGACAAAGAATCTGTCGGCCAGGCAGTCGGAAAGAAGCTGGGGCTGGACCGTGTATACGGTGGTCTGCTGCCGGCGGATAAAGTGGCGAAGGTGGAAGCACTTCTTGCGGAGAAGCCGGAAGGCCGCACGCTGGCGTTTGTCGGCGACGGCATCAACGACGCGCCGGTTCTGTCCCGCGCGGATGTGGGTATCGCCATGGGAGGTATCGGCTCCGACGCGGCGGTGGCGGCGGCGGACGTGGTCATCATGACCGACGAGCCGTCCAAGATCGTGGACGGTATCCGGATCGCCAGAAAGACGGTCGGTATCGTCCGGCAGAATATCATTTTCGCCATCGGCGTGAAGATCCTGATACTGCTCCTGGTGGCGCTGGGCGCGGCCGGAATGTGGATGGCGGTGTTCGGCGATGTGGGCGTGTCGGTGCTGGCGATCCTGAACGCGATCCGTGCGCTGGGATATAAAAGATCCGCCACCTTTTTCAGTTGACATTTCCATGTTCTGCTGATATTATTTTCACATATGTATGTAGCAAGGGGGTTACATTTTATTTGTGACACCCTTGTTTGTTGTTAGGAGATGCGGGATGCCGGCAGGACGGGTGAAGGCCGGAAAGACACGATGCGTCAGCGGCTGGAATTTCGCGTAATTCCAAATCCAAAGTGGAAATTCGTTGGAAAAGGAGATCACGATCATGGGAAGGTACAATAAAGAAGATATCATCCGTATGGTGGAAGAGGAGGATGTGGAGTTCATCCGCCTGCAGTTTACGGATATGTTCGGTATGCTGAAAAATGTGGCCATCACGGCCGGACAGCTGCAGAAAGCGCTTGACAATCTCTGCATGTTCGACGGCTCCGCCATTGAAGGCTTCGTGCGGGAGGAGGAGACGGATATGTATCTGCATCCGGATCTGGACACCTTTGAGATCTTCCCGTGGCGGCCCCAGCAGGGCAAGGTGGCCCGGCTTCTCTGCGATGTCTACTGCCCGGACGGGACGCCGTTTGAAGGGGATCCCCGGTATGTCTTTAAGAAGGTGCTGAAAGAAGCCGAGGACATGGGCTACTATTTCAATGTGGGACCGGAGTGCGAGTTCTTCCTGTTCCACGCCGATGAGGAAGGGCGGCCTACGACCCAGACCCATGAGACAGCCGGATATTTTGATGTGGCGCCCATCGACCTGGCGGAAAATGTGCGCCGGGACATCGTGCTGAATCTGGAGGAAATGGGCTTTGTCATCGAGTCGTCCCATCATGAGATCGCGCCGGCCCAGCATGAGGTGGATATCCAGTACGAGCTGGGGCTGAAGGCGGCGGACAATATCGTCACGTTCAGGAACGCGGTGAAGACGATCGCCAAGCGTCACGGTCTTCACGCTACGTTTATGCCGAAGCCCAAGGCGGGGATCAACGGGTCCGGCATGCATATCAATATGTCGCTGGAGGACAGTCTCGGCAAGAACCTGTTCTCTGATCCGTCGGACAGTATGGGCTTAAGCCAGCTGGCGTATCAGTTCCTGGCCGGGATCCTGTACCATATCGAATCCATGACGATATTGACGAATCCGCTGGTGAACTCCTACAAGCGGCTGATCCCCGGCTACGACGCGCCGGTCTATATCGCGTGGGCGTCTGCGGCCAACCGGGGCCAGGTTATGCGGATCCCGTCCAACCGGGGCGCGTCCACCAGGATCGAGCTCAGAAGCCCGGATCCGGCCATGAATCCCTATCTGACGCTGGCGGCCTGCCTGGCGGCCGGTCTTGACGGCATCCGCAAGGGAATGGTGCCGCCGAAGCCGTTTTACGGGAATGCGTTTTCATTGTCCAGGGCGGAGATGAAGCGGAGAGGGATCCGCCATCTGCCGGAGACTCTGGGCGAGGCCATTGAGCAGTTTGAAAATGATGAATTCCTGGAGTCGGTGCTTGGCGAGACGGTCTATACCAAGTATCTGGAAGCGAAGAAGAAAGAATGGAATGAGTTCCGCAGCCAGGTGAC
>CANPZZ010000018.1 GCA_947589125.1 uncultured Lachnospiraceae bacterium | reverse complement strand
TTTTTATAAGAGAGGAGTTTATGAACATGAAAGTAACCTTGAAAGACGGAAGCTTCAAAGAATACGCCCAGCCCATGACGGTCATCGACATCGCGGCGGACATAAGCGCCGGGCTGGCCCGCGTGGCGTGCCTGGGAGAGATTGACGGCGAGGGCGCAGATCTGCGCACCGTGGTGGATCACGACTGCACTCTGAATATCCTTACCGCCAAAGACGAGAAGGGCCTGGCTGCCCTGCGTCATACGGCGAGCCATGTGATGGCACAGGCAATCAAGCGCCTGTATCCCGGCGCGAAGCTGGCGATCGGTCCGTCCATCGCCGACGGCTTCTATTACGATATCGATTTCGAGGAGCCGATCACCGCGGAGGATCTGGAGAAGATCGAAGCGGAGATGAAGAAGATTGTGAAGGAGGCCCTGCCCCTTAAGCGCTACACGCTGCCCAGGGAGGAGGCCATCGCCTTCATGCAGAAGAAGGAAGAGCCTTACAAGGTGGAACTGATCCAGGATCTGCCGGAGAACGCGGAGATCAGCTTCTATGAGCAGGGCGAATTCACTGACCTGTGCGCCGGCCCTCACCTGATGAACACGAAGGATGTGGGCAAGGCTTATAAGCTGACCAGCATTGCCGGCGCTTACTGGCGCGGCGATGAGCATAACAAGATGCTGACCAGGATCTACGCGACCGCATTTGGCAAGAAAGAGGAACTGGATGCCTATCTGACCATGCTTGAGGAGGCCAAGAAGCGTGACCACCGCAAGCTGGGCAAGGAACTGGGGCTGTTCATGCTGGCGGACGAAGGCCCCGGTTTCCCGTTCTTCCTGCCGAAGGGCATGGTGCTTAAGAACACGCTGCTGGAATACTGGCGCGAGGTCCATAAACGGTACGGCTACATGGAGATCTCCACGCCGATCCTTTTAAACCGCGAGCTTTGGGAGCGTTCCGGACATTGGGAGCATTACAAGCAGAATATGTATACGACGGTGATCGACGAGATCCCGTTCGGCATCAAGCCGATGAACTGCCCCGGCGGAATGCTGGTCTATAAGAGCGAGCCACATTCCTATCGCGAATTGCCGATGCGTGTCGGCGAACTGGGCCTTGTCCACCGCCATGAGAAATCCGGCACGCTTCACGGCCTGTTCCGCGTGCGCTGCTTCACCCAGGACGACGCCCATGTCTTCATGACGAGGGAGCAGATGGAGGACGTGATCCAGGAGACGGTCCGGCTTTTTGACGAGGTCTATTCGACGTTCGGACTGCACTATGAGATTGAGCTTTCCACGATGCCGGAAGACCACATCGGTACGCTGGAGGAGTGGGAATACAATCAGAACGTCCTGAAAAATGCAATCACCGGCATGGGCAAGACATTCACGATCAATGAAGGCGACGGCGCGTTCTATGGCCCAAAGCTTGATTTCCATCTTTCCGACTGCCTCGGACGTACCTGGCAGTGCGGTACAATCCAGCTTGACAGCCAGCTGCCGGAGCGGTTTGAACTGGAGTATCAGGGCGCGGACGGACAGAAGCATCGTCCGGTGATGATCCACCGCGTGGTATTTGGTTCCATCGAGCGCTTTATCGGCGTGATCACGGAGCATTTCGCGGGCGCGTTCCCGACCTGGCTGGCGCCGGTGCAGGTGAAAGTGCTTCCGATCTCCGACAAGTACGAGGAGTACGCCGCGCAGGTGGCGAAGCAGTTTGACGACGCCGGAATCCGCGTAGAGGCAGATTACCGTTCGGAGAAGATCGGCTACAAGATCCGCGAGGCCCAGCTGCAGAAGGTCCCCTATATGATCGTGGTCGGACAGAAGGAAGCGGAGAACGGCGTGATCGCCGTCCGCAGCCGTTTCGCGGGAGACGAAGGCCAGAAGGAGATCGGAGCCTTTATCGCCGAACTGAAGGAAGAGATCGCTTCGAGAGTGATTCGGGAAGCGAAGCCGCAGGAGGCGTAAATACGCGGACTGTGGCAGTGGAATTTCCGGTGAATATTCGCGCAATATATGTTGCAGTTTATTCACATAAGAAAGAAACGTCACGGATACGCTTCTGCATATTGATATGATACAGTGAGTATATTAGAAATCGCAAGAAAAGTTAATTGAAAATGCGTCGGAATCGCGGCAAAAACGGTTCCGGCGCGTTTTATCTGCTTGCCAGAATCATTTCTATACGGTATACTTTTCCTGTAAGCCTTTTCAGACATTCGGATTGATCCGCCAAATTTAAATATAAGGAGGCATCTATGAAAGTAAAACCAAGTCCCTACATTCAGTCTGTCAGACCGCTTCTTAAGGAGCTGCTGGCGGAACTTGAAAAGAGTTACCCCTACGCGTCGATCCTTGCGGCGGACAGCAGGGAGAAATCATACAGCGTGAACCGCCGGCTGTCATCCATAAGCGGCAGCGGCATGATGTCCGCCAGAGGATTTGTGGTAAAGGTATTTGACGGAAAGCACTGGTCGGAGCATTCCTTTAACGAGATCACAGAGGAAAAGATCCCGGATATTCTCGCACAGATCCGTGAAACAGCCGCCATGTCGGCGGCAGCCATGCCGGCGGGGATTATGGAGAACGAATACACGGCGCCGGAAGAGGAAGAGACGGTTTTCTCCGACAGTACTTCCTGTCAGAATGATCCGGAGGAGCTTGGCGACGACGTGATCCTGGAGAAAATGAAGGCCGTCCGCGACCGCGGTCTTGCCGTAAACGGGCAGATCCTGGACTGCGTCGTCCGGATCAACTGGAACCGCACATCCAAATTATTCCTGTCGCCGAAGAAGGATCTGGAACAGACTGTCCTCTGGACTACCGGAATGGCCGGGACGATCGCCGCGAAAGGGCAGGAGATCAAGAGCAGTTTCCGGTCCGTCTCGTCGCTGGGCGGAATGGAGCTTCTGGATCAGCTCGGCGCGGATGTGGAAGAAGCGGCGAAGACGACGATCGAACTTCTGGACAGTCTGCCTATGGTCGCGGGCGAATACGACTGCGTCTGCTCGCCGGAGGTCACCGGAATGATCGTCCACGAGGCCTTCGGCCACGGCGTGGAGATGGATATGTTCGTGAAGAAGCGCGCCCAGGCGGAGAAATTCATCGGTCAGTATGTGGCGTCGCCCCTTGTGACTATGCATGACGGCGCAGCCGCCTATGAGCAGACCGGGAGTTATTTCTTCGACGATGAGGGAACCATGGCCCATGACACGGTGGTGATCGACAAAGGCGTCCTTAAGACCGGCATCAGCGATTATCAGTCTGCACGGATCCTCGGTACGGAACCGACAGGCAACGGCCGCCGGGAGAGCTACCGCCGCAAGGCCTACACCCGCATGACCAACACCTGGTTTGAGGGCGGCACGGACAGCGTGGAGGACATGATCGCATCCATCGAGTACGGCTTCCTGCTGGAACAGCCCAGAAGCGGCATGGAGGATCCAAAGAACTGGGGCATCCAGTGCATGGTCAGCATCGCCAGGGAGATCAAAGACGGCAAGCTTACCGGCAAAATCTTCTCGCCAATCGTGCTGACCGGTTATGTACCGGATCTTCTGAAATCCATCAGCATGATGTCGCCGTCGCCGGAACTGTCCGGAAGCGGATTCTGCGGCAAAGGCTACAAGGAGTGGGTCAAGGTGTCCGACGGCGGTCCTTATATGAAGGCGCGGATCCGGCTGGGATGATGAATGAAAGAATCCGGAGTGCACGATTCTGTGAGAAATGTGACATAACTGTGTAATATCAGAAGGAGAAACTATGATCAATAAAATTTTATCAGCCCTCAAAGAGCTGAATATCAGCACATACAGCATTACAGAGACCCGTTCCTGGTCGGCGGAGGCATTTTTCATCCGCAGGTCCATGGACCTGAAACGGCGTACTACGCTGAAGGATTATATGGTCAGCGTCTATGTGGAGTCAGAAGAAAACGGACAGAAATTCGTCGGCGATTCCGTCGTGCCGGTCTATCCGGGAATGGACGGCGCGGAACTGAAGGAAACACTTCGCTCCGCGTATCATGCCGCGACCTTCGTCCGCAATCCTTATTATCCGCTCTTTGACAGCGGGAAGAAGGAAATGGTTCCGTCGAAGAGCGCATTTACGGGAAAGACACTGGAGGAAGCGATCCATTTTATGGCGGAAACCCTATTTTCCTGTGACACGGAAGGGGACGCCTTCGTCAATTCGGCGGAGTTCTTCGCGGTGAAGAAGATCATGCGCGTGGTGAATTCCGCGGGTACGGACGTGAGCTGGGAGACATTCAACGTTAACGGCGAGTATGTGATTCAGTGCCTGACACCGGAGGATGTGGAAACCCATCATACCTTTAATTTCGGGGAACCGGATGCCGATACGTTCCGCGCTGATGTGGAACACGCCATGAAGCAGACCCGGGACCGAGCCCACGCGAAGGAAGCTGCTCCGGCCGGAAAGTACACGGTGATCCTGTCCGGCGATTCGCTGCGTACGGTCATGAGCTACTATGTGGACCGGGCGGACGCCGGTATGATCTATCAGCATTATTCAGATTACGCGGTTGGAAAGAATGTGCAGGGAGAGCAGGTTGAAGGCGACCCGCTGACGATCATTCTGAAGGCAGCGGAACCCTACGACCGGCAGGGAATCCCGCTGTGCGACCGGACGCTTATGGAGAACGGCGTCATTAAGACGATTCCCGGCAGCGCCCGCATGGCTTACTATCTGGGGATCGAGCCGACCGGCGTCTACCGCTGGATTCAGGTACCGACCGGATCGGTGCCGTTTGCGGAAATGAAGAAGCAGCCGTATCTTCATATCGTGCTGTTCTCCGATTTCCAGATGGATTCCATGACAGGTCATTTCGGGGGAGAGATCCGGCTCGCGTATCTGTACGACGGAGAGCGGGTGAGACTTGTCACCGGCGGTTCCATGAACGGAAGCATCCTGGACGCGCAGCAGCATATGGTATTCTCGACAGACCGGTATCAGTCGGCGCTCTATGACGGTCCGTTCGCGGCGGCGATCAAAGACGTGACGGTGGCCGGGATCGGCGCGGAGGGGATATAAAACAGAAAAGACGCAAAACGTTATGAGTATGCGGGAAATCGTTATCGGACAGATTAACCGGAAAGGAGGCGACAGGATGGCGGAGAAAAAATTCAACGAGATCTTTCTGGCCGGCGGCTGTTTCTGGGGTACGCAGCGGTATTTTGACTGCCTGGACGGAGTCGTGAAGACGGAGGTGGGTTATGCCAACGGCAATACGGCGAATCCGACCTACGAGCAGGTGAAATACGAGCATACCGGCCACGCGGAGACCGTTCACGTCACGTACGATCCGGAGCGGATCACGCTGAAAGAACTGCTGGAGCAGTATTTCAAGGTCATCGATCCGACGCTCGTGAACCGCCAGGGCGGCGATGTGGGCGTACAGTACCGGACAGGGATCTATTATACGGATCCGGCGGCCCGGCCGGTGATCGACGCGGCGCTTAAAGAACTGCAGAAACAGTACGACAAGCCGCTGGCGGTCGAAGCGCTGCCGCTCGCGAATTTCTATACGGCGGAGGAATACCACCAGAAATATCTGGAGAAGAATCCGAACGGATACTGCCATATTTCTCCTGCCATGTTTGCGGCAGCAAGAGAGTGGAAGAGAGAAAGGTAACCGTATATCTGCGTTGTGCGGCGTCGTTCAAATGAACGATTTGGACGCATAGCTGCCAAGATGTATAAGAGATGGACGCATAACTGCCAGAATGTATAAGAGATCAAGCAGAATATAGTACAGGGGAGTACGCATTTATGGAGAACAAACAACACTGGAAGATCTTTCTGCAGGCGGCGAAGATCGGTTTCGGAAGCGCCCTTGCCATGTACCTGGCCCATCTGTTCGGGCTTGAATTCGCATCGTCGGCCGGTTCCATCACGCTGCTGACGATCCTGACGACGAAATGGGAGACGGTAAAGCTGTCGCTGTTCCGAATCCTCACCTTCGTGGCGGCCGTGTTCGTCGCATGGGGGACGCTTACGCTGTTCCACAGCGACTGGTTCGCCTACGGCTGCTTTCTGATGATCATGACGCTTCTGTGCGACTATATCGGGTGGAGGTCTGCGCTGTCGGTCAACGCGGTCATCGGAATGCATTTTCTGGACACGCTGGATTTCAGCGCCCACGCCGTCGCCAATGAACTGTATCTGCTCCTGATCGGCATTACGATCGCCCTGGTTCTGAACCAGTTCACGAACAACCGCCACCGCAGGCAGGACATTATAAACTGGATGAAGGATACGGAACGGCGGCTGCAGATCATCGTTATGCACTTGGCGGCCTATTTCTATGGAAAGGAACTGGAAGCGGACGTCTGGGGCGAGCTGCGTGAACTGGAGAAGCTGCTGCTCCATTACATAAACGAGGCCAATGAGTATCAGGGCAATACCTTCCAGTCACATCCGGGATATTATATCGATTATTTTGAGATGCGGCGCAACCAGTGCTCGGTCTTAAGCAACCTCCACACGGAGATAACCCGCATCCGAACGATGCCGCAGGAATCGCGCCATATCGCGGAGTATATGGTGGAGATGGCGAATTATGTGGTGGAGAAAAATGTACCCACGGGGCAGCTTGAACAGCTTGATCAGCTTGTCGAGCATATGCGGTCCGGAGACCCGATTACATCCGCGGACGAATTTGAGAATAGGGCGCTGATCTTTCATATTTTGATCGATCTGAGGGAATTCTTAGAATATAAGATCAATTTTGTGGCGAATCTGGACGAGGAGCAGAAACGTCGGTACTGGAACGCGTAAGGGACTGTATAACAGACGCTTGCAGACTGCTCAGTCTGAACCGGTGTTGGAAACGCACACATGCCAGTGTGAACTGTGCGGACGGCTGTTTTCATGCTCAAGTGGCTGGATAGAACCGCACAGTAAAAAAGGAGATATGTCAAAATGATAACCCAGGAAATGATCGACCGGATCAATACTTTATATCATAAATCCCAGGCGGTCGGCCTGACAGAAGAAGAGAAAAAGGAACAGGCGGATCTGCGCCGGAAGTATATCGAGGCCATCCGCGCCAATATGCGGGGGACGCTGAACAGCATTTCGATCCAGGAAGCGGACGGAACGATCACGGATCTCGGCAAGAAGTACGGCGGTGTTCAAAGCGAGTAACCGGAGCCGCCGGCAGTATAGCAAACCTTATAGTGAATAAGCGGTGTATTATAGTGGGCAGATATACGAATCGTATGTCAAGCAGATTATAATCAAACAAGGGAGAAGTCACATTATGGAATTAACAGAAATCGGCCGGCGTGCCCGCGAGGTATCGCACACCTTGAATAATCTTGGCCCGGGTCAGAAGAATAGCGGCCTTTATGCGGCTTCTGAGGCGATTTTAAGCGGCAGCGCAGAGATTCTGAAGGCAAACGCGGAAGACGTGACAGCGGCCCGTAAAAAGGGCATGAACAGCGGCCTGATCGACCGGCTGGCGCTGACGGAGGAGCGAATCGCCGCAATGGCGGACGGGATCCGCCAGGTGGCCGCGCTTGACGATCCGGTCGGCGAATTCATTTCCATGAAACCCAGGCCCAACGGACTTCTGATCGGCCAGAAGCGGGTGCCTCTCGGCGTGATCGGCATCATCTATGAGGCCCGGCCCAATGTGACCGCGGACGCCTTCGCGCTCTGCTTCAAAGCCGGCAACACTGTGATCCTGAAAGGAGGCAGCGACGCGCTCCAGTCCAACAAAGCGATTGTGTCTCTGATCCGGAAGGGACTTGAAAACGCCGGACTTCCTTCTGACGCGGTGCAGCTGATCGAAAGCACCGACCGGGAGACAACGCAGCAATTCATGAGGATGAACGGTTATCTGGATGTGCTGATCCCCAGAGGCGGAGCGGGGCTGATCCGTACCGTTGTGGAGAACAGTACCGTCCCGGTTATCGAGACGGGAACCGGCAACTGCCATATTTATGTAGACGAATCGGCGGATTTCGACATGGCGCTGGATATCATCTTCAACGCCAAGACCCAGCGGATCGGCGTATGCAACGCCTGCGAGTCTCTGGTGGTGCACAGAGCCATTGCGCCGCGGTTCCTGCCGCTTCTGAAGAAACGGCTGGATGAGAAGAATGTGGAGATCCGGGCCGACGAGGCGGCCTGCGCCATGGCCGACGGATTTGTACCGGCCACGGAGGCGGATTGGGGGACGGAATATCTGGATTATATTGTATCTCTGAAACTGGTGGACAGCGTGGACGAGGCCATTGCCCATATCAACCGCTATAACACGAAACACTCGGAGGCGATCATTACCTCGGATTATGCCAATGCGCAGAAATTCCTGAATGAGATCGACGCGGCGGCGGTCTATGTAAACGCGTCCACGCGCTTCACGGACGGCAATGAATTCGGCTTCGGCGCGGAGATCGGCATCAGTACGCAGAAGCTTCATGCGCGCGGGCCCATGGGACTTAAGGAACTGACCACGACAAAATATGTGATCTACGGAAACGGCCAGATCCGCGGATGATCTGAAAATCTGAAAAGGGGGATTCTGACATGAAAAGAAGAACAACGGCAATTATTCTGGGAATATTCCTTCTGGCAGCTATGATGCTGTCTGCCTGCGGCTCGCCTGGCGGAAAAAATGGTGATTCGCAGCCGGGAGCCGGCGCGCAGGATGTTCAGACTTCGGAAATATCCAAAGAGAATCCGGCAGACACTGCGGATACAACTGCTTCGAGCAAGCAGGCGGACGCTTCGTCGGGGGCAGCGGATTCGCAGGCGGAACAGTCAGCTGACACGGTGCAGGCGGGAACTTCCTCAGAAGAGACTGCCGGAGAAGATGCGGAAGAAGAACTGCCGGCGATTCGCCGAAGTCCGCTGGAGGCGGAGACCACTTCCGTTACAGTCGACGTGAAGCCCAACGTGGCCCCCTATACGGTTGCGGAAGACCTGAGCAATGTGGCGAATCTGAGTCAGTATTACCTGCAGGACGAGGTGAAGGAACTTCTGGTGAAAAACGGATTTTCCGTCGACGGTTCCGCAGGCAATGAGTTTTTTGAGATTTATGAGAACAACCGTTACCAGTATATGCCGAACTTTGTAACGGTGGATTCCCTGATGCACACGTATCATCTTTATTTCAGCTATCTGATGAAGAATCTGGAGAAGGATTATCTGTCTGACTGCATCCTTCAGCTGAGCCGGCGGATGACGGATACCGCCGCGGAATACTATGAACAGCTGAAAGGAACCGGCTGGGAGGATGCGGCCAGACGGGATCTGCTTCTGTTCAGCGTCGGACTGAAGCTTCTTGACGACAGCGCGCAGGTGAATCCCGACGTGCAGGCGGACGCGGAAGCGGAGATCGGACGGATATCCGAAGCCGCTTCGGTTCTTCCTTCCGGCATTACCGGAAAGCCGGAAGACTATTCGCAGTATATTCCCCGCGGATATTATGAAGGAGATGAGCTGCTGGAGCGATATTTCCGGGCCATGATGCTCTACGGACGCGCGCATTTTGTACAGGGCGACGATGGCCTGGATCAGAGCGCGATCCTGATCACGAAAATGTTTGCCGACGACGATGAGGCTTACCGGCTCTGGCAGTCCGTGTATGATGTGACCGCCTTCTTTGTGGGCGCCAGCGATGACCTGGGGGTCGATCAGTATCTGCCGATCCTTGAGAAAGTCTATGGCAATTCAATTTCGATCAGGGATCTGGCCGAGGATGAGGATGGATTTAAGCAGTTCCAAAGCCTTGCGTCCAGATTTGCCGCGCCTGCCGTCAATTCCGTTCCGGCCGATGACAGCGGCGACAGCGCGACGCTGGGATTCCGATTTATGGGACAGCGCTTTACTATCGACGCAGCGATCATGCAGCTTCTGGTTCATGACAGCGTAACGGGCCGCATGCTTCCGGATGTTCTCGACGTTCCGGCTGCACTGGGAAGCGAAACAGCTTTGGCGGTTCTTGACGAGACGGGCGCCTCTGATTATGAAGGCTACGATGAGAACATGAGCGAACTGCGGGATTATCTGGCCGGGGATAATACCGAACTGTGGTCGGCAAGTCTCTATGCAGGCTGGCTGGATACGCTGCGGCCTCTTCTGGAGGAAAAGGGCGAAGGGTATCCGATGTTTATGCAGAACGAGGAGTGGCGGAAGAAGGATCTGGAGTGTTTTGCCGGAAGCTTTACGGAGCTGAAGCACGATACCGTTCTATATACCAAGCAGGTGATAGCGGAGATGGGAGGCGGCTTCGATGAAATGGACGACAGAGGCTATGTAGAGCCGGAACCGTCTGTTTACGCCCGCTTTGCCGCTCTGGCGGAACGGACGGCCAAGGGCCTTAAGGAGTACGGTATGCTCAGCGCGGATAACGAGGAAGATCTTGCCAGACTGACGCAGATCGCGGAAATCCTGCGGGGGATCTCCGTTAAAGAGCTTCAGGAAGAGACTCTGACAGATGACGAATATGATTTTATCCGGGATTACGGCGGAACGCTGGAGCATTTCTGGATCGAGTCGGTCAGCGGCGTGGAAGGAGGCATTTCCACCCAGGAGAGTCCGGCGGCTCTGGCAGTGGATGTGGCGACCGGAGAAGGCAGTGTGCTTGAGATGGCAACCGATATTCCGTCGCTTCTGCGTGTGATCGTGAATGTGGACGGGCAGCTGAAGATCGCCACGGGCAGCGTCTATTCGTTCTATCAGTTTGAATGGCCGGCAGACGACCGGCTGACAGACAGCAAATGGCGTCAGATGAGAGGACTTGCGATCGATGACTCCGGTTTTATGAGCAGAGATACGTCCATTAAGAAGCCGTCATGGACGCTGAGTTACCGGTATCTGTATGGATGGGAATAAGGCGCGCCGCGGGGAATGGAGTTTTGAAGGCGGAACAGCGGATTCGCCGCGCCGCAGGAGAATCCGTTTGTGCTGCGTTATTTGCATAGTGGCAGTCATTGTTCTGGCTGTCGTTCTGCTTTACGGATGGAATGCCGGGTGGTTTCTTCCAAGATGGATCGAGTGGAAAAGCGGGGAACGAACCGTGCAGGAGAACAGCCCAATCGGTGTCCGAATCGAACACCGGAAGGCGGCTGTGTATTTGCGGGATGAGTACTTGCCGGATGAGCGTGCGCAGAATATGTACATGCAGAGTGTGTACACGCAGGACAAGTATGCACAGAACAACTGCACACAAGATAAGTACACACAGGACGCACAGAAGATATGGTCGTCGCCGGAGGATATTCTGGTTCAGGACGCCATGATCTGTGATATAGACGGAGACGGGGCTGTCGAGATCCTTCTGCTCTGCTGGAAGATAGGGCGTTTTGGCGCAAGCAGGCCGTTCTGGGTAGAGCAGGATGAGAAAAGCTGGTCCCAGCATTTGTTTGTCTATGAATATGGCACAGATGGAGTCACGCCGCAGTGGATGTCGTCCTATATGGGAACGGATGTGGCGGAGATGACGGTCAGCGGTATGCCGATATTCAGTTTGGCAGGAAACGCAGATGATTCCGGCATGGGAAGCGCTTTAGTTAATATCCCTTCAAATAATTCGAGCCATCCGTCCGCGCTGAAAGCCAAACCGGTTCTCCAGTTCAGGAGCCCGGACGGCTCCATCAGCAGCTGGTTCTGGGATTCCTGGGGATTTACACGGTCTGACTGACCGATAACGTCTGTCGTGCTGCTTCAGAATATTATCCGGGGCAGTTCAAAACAAAGTATGAAACAAAGTAATTTTCGTATTGGCAAATTCTTTTGAATCATGTAAAATAGAAGAAGCGGCAAGTCCAGTGGGCGCCCTGGGGTGTCCACTGATTTGTGTGTGATGAGCTGATGTATATATTTGGAAAGGCAAAAGGAAATATATGGTTAAAGATATAGATTTTGATACGATAGATCTGCAGCTTCCTCCTCCGGAGAATGAGCCGGACCGGCAGTATTATTTTACGGCCAGGGCACGGCAGTACGCGGCGGCAGAGAGCGCCCGGCTGGGACGGCCGCTTACGTGCTGTATCCAGACGTTCGGCTGCCAGATGAACAGCCGCGACTCGGAGAAGTTCCTGGGAATCCTTAAACAGATCGGCTATGAGGAGACGGACGACGAGCACGCGGATTTCGTGCTTTACAATACATGCACGGTCCGGGAGAACGCCAACAAGCGGGTCTACGGACGGCTCGGCTATCTGAATACGATCAAAAAGAAGAATCCGGACATGATCATCGCTCTCTGCGGCTGCATGATGCAGGAAACGCAGGTAGTGGAGAAAATACAGACAAGCTACCGGTTCGTGGATATCATTTTCGGAACGCATAACATCTTTAAGCTGGCAGAGCTTCTGTGCAGGCGTTACGAATTACGCCGGTATGCAGGGACGGAGACTGGCGGCGCGATTCCTGCATCATTGTCCCGACCGTCGAATTCCGGTACCGGAACGGCAGCCAATTCTAAAAACAGTATGGTGATAGATGTCTGGGAAGGCACCGACCGGATCGTGGAGGATCTTCCGGCAGAGCGCAAATATCCGTTCAAATCCGGAGTTAACATCATGTTCGGCTGCAATAATTTCTGCAGCTACTGTATTGTGCCATACGTGCGCGGCCGGGAGCGGAGCCGCAGGCCGGAGGATATCATTGCGGAGATCCGACGGCTGGTCTCCGATGGAGTTGTAGAAGTAATGCTTCTGGGGCAGAACGTGAATTCTTACGGGAAGACGCTGGATACGCCGGTCACATTTGCGGAGCTTTTGCGGCAGGTGAATCAGATCGAGGGGCTTGAGCGGATCCGCTTTATGACTTCGCATCCGAAGGATCTGTCAGACGAGCTGATCGAGACTATGGCTTCCGAGAAAAAAGTCTGCCATCATCTGCATCTGCCGGTTCAGTCCGGAAGCAGCCGGATCCTAAAGGAAATGAACCGGCGCTACACGAAGGAGCAGTATCTGGAGCTGGTGGGGAAGATCCGCAGGGCGATTCCGGATATTTCCCTGACGACGGACATCATCGTGGGATTCCCGGGAGAAACGGAAGAAGATTTTCAGGAGACCATGGACGTTGTGGAACGGGTACGCTACGACAGCGCGTTTACATTTATCTATTCGAAACGGACCGGGACGCCGGCGGCGAAGATGGAGAATCAGGTTCCGGACGATGTGGTGAAAGAACGGTTTGACCGGTTGCTTAAGCGCGTGCAGGAGATCTCCGCCGAAGTTTGCGGAAGAGATCTTCATACGGTGCAGAAGGTGCTGGCGGAAGAACCGGACGATCATCTGGAAGGATATCTGACGGGCCGCATGGACAACAATACGGTCGTGCATTTCCCCGGCGGCGCGTCACTGATCGGAAAGATCGTGGACGTGTATCTGGAAGAGAGCAAGGGATTCTATTACATGGGGAGGATGACCGAGTCCTGATTTTGGAGAGTTTGAAAATAATTGATTTTCAGAAGTAACTGCGGCACTGAGAATTTGGGTATGTGTATTTGCACTCCTGAAGTCAGAGTATTATGGATATGCAGCTCAGAAATCAAAATATTCTGTAGCGTGATATGGAGACAGGAAATTGTACCGTGAGAGTTCAATACTGCGGGAGTTCAGATATACGAGAAAATACAGAAAAGAGAGGAAATGAACGTGGCCGGATTATCTCCGATGATGGTTCACTATATGGAAACAAAGAAGCAGTACCCGGACTGCATCCTGTTCTACCGTCTGGGCGACTTCTACGAGATGTTCTTCGAGGACGCGCTGACGGCGTCAAAGGTGCTGGACATCACATTGACCGGCAAGGAATGCGGCCTTGAGGAGCGGGCGCCCATGTGCGGCGTGCCGTACCATGCGGTGGACTCCTATCTCTATAAGCTGGTGCAGAACGGCTACAAGGTGGCGATCGCCGAGCAGATGGAGGACCCGAAGCTGGCCAAGGGACTGGTGAAACGGGAGGTCATCCGTGTGGTGACGCCGGGAACCATCACGGCCAGCCAGGCTCTGGATGAGACGAAGAACAACTATCTGATGGGCGTGGTCTGCGTGGGCGACATCTATGGAATTTCCATCTGTGACATTACCACCGGAGACTATCTGGTCAGCGAGGTGACCGGCCAGCGCAATCTCTTAGACGAGATCAATAAATTTTCTCCTTCGGAGATCATCTGCAACGAGGCGTTCGTCATGTCGGGCGTCGATCTGGACGATCTGCGGAACCGCTATCAGATGGCGGTCTCCGCGCTGGAGAGCCGGTATTTCGCGGACGACGCCTGCAGGCGGGTGCTGCGGGAGCATTTCCATGTGCAGAACCTGGACGGTTTGGGGCTGGGCGACTATGACGCGGGAGTGATCGCGGCCGGCGCGGTCATGGAATATCTGTATGAGACACAGAAGAATTCTCTGGACCATATCACGACGATCCTGCCGTACACGACGGGCGAATACATGATTATCGACACTTCGACGAGGCGGAACCTGGAGCTTCTGGAAACCCTTCGGGAGAAACAGCGCCGCGGTTCTCTTCTGTGGGTGCTGGACAAGACGAAGACGGCCATGGGAGCGCGGCTGATGCGGACGTTTATTGAGCAGCCGCTGATCCACCGGGATGAAATACTGCGGCGGCAGGAGGCCATTGAGGAACTGAACCTCAGCTACATATCCCGGGAGGAGATCCGGGAGTATCTGAACCCGGTATACGACCTGGAGCGGCTTCTGGGCCGGATCAGCTACAAGTCGGCCAATCCCAGGGATCTGATCGCGTTTAAGAATTCGCTGCAGATGCTGCCGTTTATCCGGGATCTGCTGAAAGATTTCCACAGTCCGCTGCTTACGAATATCATGAATGATCTGGATCCGCTGGAGGATCTGTTCGCATTGATCGACGCGGCCATCGAGGAGGATCCGCCGCTCACGACCAGAGAGGGCGGCATCATCAAGGATGGTTACAGCGAGGAGGCGGACAGGCTGCGCCACGCCAAGACGGAGGGCAAGGGGTGGCTGGCCGATCTGGAGGCGCGGGAACGGGATAAGACCGGGATCAAGAACCTGCGTGTCAAATACAATAAAGTGTTCGGATATTACTTCGAAGTGACCAATTCCTTCAAGAGCCTGGTGCCGGATTATTTCATCCGCAAACAGACGCTGACCAATGCGGAACGGTACACGACGGACGAGCTGAAGGAGATGGAAAGTACGATCCTCGGCGCGGAGGACCGGCTGTTTTCGCTGGAATACGATCTGTTCTGTGAGGTGCGGGACCGGATCGGCGCGGAGGTGAACCGGATCCAGAAGACGACCAAGGCCCTGGCGGGGCTGGATGTGTTCTGTTCGCTGTCGCTGGTGGCGACCCGCAACGATTATGTGAAGCCGTCGATCAATGAGAAAGGGACGATCAAGATCAAGAACGGCCGTCATCCGGTGGTGGAGCTGATGCTGAAGGACGAGCTGTTCGTGGCCAACGATACTTATCTGGACAACGGAAAGAACCGGATCTCGATCATCACAGGTCCGAATATGGCCGGCAAATCTACCTATATGCGGCAGACGGCGCTGATCGTGCTGATGGCTCAGATGGGCTCCTTTGTTCCGGCGGAGGAAGCGGATATCGGCATCTGCGACCGGATCTTCACCCGCGTGGGCGCGTCGGACGATCTGGCATCCGGACAGAGCACCTTTATGGTGGAAATGACGGAGGTAGCCAATATTCTTCGGAACGCGACGCGGAGCAGCCTGATCATACTGGATGAGATCGGGAGGGGGACCAGTACCTTTGACGGATTGAGCATCGCATGGGCGGTGGTGGAGCATATCAGCAATACGAAGCTTCTGGGGGCGAAGACGCTGTTCGCGACTCATTATCATGAGCTGACGGAACTGGAAGGGACCATGAGCGGGGTGAATAACTACTGTATCGCGGTGAAGGAGCAGGGGGACGATATTGTATTTCTGCGGAAGATTGTGAAGGGCGGTGCGGATAAGAGCTATGGCATCCAGGTGGCGCGGCTGGCAGGCGTGCCGGAGCAGGTGACGAACCGGGCGAAGGAACTGGTGGAGGAACTGAGCAGCGCGGATATCGCGACGAAGGCGAGAGAGATCGCGGAGGCGGGGGCCAATGTGACGGCCAAGCCGGCTCATAAGGCAGTGACGAAGCCGGATGAGGTGGATTTGAATCAGATGACGTTGTTCGCGACGGCGCAGAGCGAGGATATTGTGCGGGAGATCGAGCAGGTGCAGATCAATGAGATTACGCCGGTGGAGGCACTGAATATACTTAGCAGATTGCAGAGTAAGGTGAGGAACCGGTGGCAGTAGATGGTATAATCTCGACAGAGATTATACCGCGCCGGTTCGGTGTCCGAACGAAGTGAGGACAAAACACCGGACCGAACCGTGCGCATCCCCCGGAGGGAGCATGTCCGGAGGACATGGTATAACAAGCAAACTTGATCAAAATGGAGGGGATTGGTATGCCGCATATTACGGTGCTGGATCAGAGTACGATCGACAAGATCGCGGCGGGGGAAGTGATCGAGAGGCCGGCTTCGGTGGTGAAGGAGCTGCTGGAGAACGCGATCGACGCGAAGGCGACGGCGGTGACGGTGGAGATCCGGGACGGGGGAATCTCGTTTATCCGGGTGACGGACAATGGGTGCGGAATTCCGAAGGATGAAGTATCGCTGGCGTTTCTGCGGCATTCGACCAGCAAGATCAAATCGGCGGATGATCTGTTCGTGGTGGCTTCGCTGGGGTTTCGGGGGGAGGCGCTTTCCAGTATCGCGGCGGTGTCGCAGGTGGAACTGATCACGAAGACTGCGGAGCAATTGAGCGGCGTGCGGTATGTGATCGAGGGCGGTAAGGAGCGGCAGATGGAGGAGATCGGCGCGCCGGACGGGACGACGTTTATCGTGAGGAATCTGTTTTACAATACGCCTGCCCGCCAGAAATTCCTTAAGACGGCGCAGACGGAAGGAGCGCATGTGGCGGCGCTGGTGGAGAAGATCGCCATGTCGCACCCGGATATCTCGATCCGGTTCATTCAGAATAATCAGAATAAGCTGCATACATCGGGCAATCATAACCTGAAGGATATCATTTACACGGTGTTCGGAAGGGATATCGCGGCAAATCTGCTGGCGGTGGAATTCGAGCAGGAGATCCTGCAGGTGAAGGGCTTCGCCGGAAAACCGGTGATTGCCAGAAGCAACCGGAATTTCGAAAATTATTATATCAACGGGCGGTATGTGAAGAGCGCGATCGTGGCGAAGGCCATCGAGGAGGCGTACCGGCCGTTTATGATGCAGCATAAATACCCGTTCGTGCTTCTGCATATCCGCGTTGAGCCGGAGTATCTGGATGTAAATGTGCATCCGACGAAGATGGAACTCCGTTTCCGGGATGAGGAGCGGATCTATCAGATGATCTTCCGAGCTGTCAGCGACGCGCTGGCCCACAAGGAACTGATTCCGCAGGTGGCGCTGGATCACGCAGGTACACGGAAGGATGCGACGGCGGCAGATGCTGCGCAGAAGAAGGCGGACTTGGAGAAGGCGAAGGTGGAGAAACTTCTGGAGCCGCGGCCGGAGCCGTTCGAGGTGAAGCGTCGGGGAAGCCTGGAAGGTGGGAGAAGTTCTGTCACTGGCATTCCTATGACAGCAGATGAACGCTCTGGAATGCAAAACCGTACGATAGAGGCACAGCAAAACACCCAGGACAGACTGGGGTCTGAGAGAGAAAGCGTACTGAGCAGCAGTACCGCTCCATCGGGGGAATATAGCAACCGTACAGTATATCAAAGCGTCGCCGAGAAACAGGTCGAATATGACAGCGCAGAGGCGCAAAAGGCCTGGCAGGAGCGTATGGTTAAGCAGCCGGGAGCGGAATCAAATGGGCCCGCGCATTCGCCGAGACCGGTCAGCCTGGCGCAGATTGCCGGTGGAACGGAGACGCCGCAAGGGCCGGCTGCGTCTGCGGTTTCAAATATCCGTACGGCAGTTAAAGAATCAGATGATTCATTTTTGCAGAAACCGAAGGGAGCTGCGGATACAGCCGCAGATGAGAAGCCGAAGCAGCTTGACCTCTTCGAGGAAAAACTCCTGACGCCGCAGAGCCGTCTGCGCCACAAGCTGATCGGCCAGTTGTTTGACACCTACTGGCTGGTGGAATTTGACGATCATCTCTATATCATTGATCAGCACGCGGCCCATGAAAAGATGCTCTATGAGCGCACAATGAAGACATTAAAGAGCCGCGAATATACCTCCCAGATGGTGAACCCGCCGATCATTCTGACCCTGAGCAGCGAGGAGCAGATCCTGCTCAACAAATATATGAAGTATTTCACAGAGATCGGATTCGAGATCGAGCCCTTCGGCGGTAAGGAGTACGCGGTGCGGGCCGTACCGGACAATCTGTTCTCCATTGCCAAGAAGGAATTGCTGATGGAGATGCTGGACGATCTGTCCGACGATATCCTGAAGGGCGGCGTGGAATCCGTCTGCGATCGGGTGGCGACCATGTCCTGCAAGGCGGCGGTAAAGGGAAATCACCGCCTCTCGCCGGCGGAAGCGGATCATCTGATCGACGAACTGCTTAAGCTGGATAACCCATACGCGTGTCCCCACGGGAGACCAACGATCATTTCCATGAGTAAATACGAACTGGAGAAGAAATTCAAGCGGATCGTATAATACGCTGCTGAAAGTTCTTTGAGGTGAAAGAATATGTTTCTGAATAGACAGAAGAAAAACCGGAAAAATACAGGCGTAAGCCGCGATCTGCTTTTGGCCGTGCAGGAGTATGTCCGCAAGAATTATAAAGAAGCAGACGGAGATGGCGGAACAGATGGTTTAGCTGCATATCAGATGCAGATGCCAATGATGTCTGACACGGCTATGATGCAGGCATCGGAATCGGATGAGGCGGCACTGCCGGTGCCGGAATCAGATGATGCAGTTGTGTCTGCGCCGAAGAAGGGGTTCCGTGCAACTTCTTATGGAACGGCTGCAAAGCCGGAAGCACCGGAAATTCTGGAAAAATGCACGGAACCGGATAGCCCGTCTTGTCCGCAAAATGCTGCAAATTCAGATATTGCAGAGTTTTCGAAGGGACCTGCATCGCCAAACGTCACGACATTTTCGCCAAAGACCATAGCGCCGGGCACACCGGGAACTTCCGCGATGCACGGAGGAACAATGTTCAGCACAGCCGGCATGTCTCCCGCACACTCTCAGGTCCAGAAGACGCAGGCTCAGGCATCTTCCCGCAGGCTGGACGATCTCCTCAGGCAGATGGACGAGACATTTTCCCAGATGCTTCTGCGCCTGATCGACGAGCGTGGACTGAAGGATTCCGAAGTCTATCACAGGGCGAACATCGACCGGCGGCTCTTTTCCAAGATCCGCAACGACGTCAACTACACGCCGACGAAGAAAACGGTGCTGGCATTTGCCGTCGCTCTGGAACTGTCAATGGATGAGACGAGGGATCTGCTTCTGAAAGCCGGCTACGCGCTGTCCAACAGTTCCCGATTCGATGTGATCGTTTCCTTTTTCTTTGAAACGCGGCGCTACGATCTGTTCGAGATCAACGAGGTGCTGATGGACTACGGCGAGCCGCTCTTATGTGACTAGAGATGTACTTGGCCCTTGATTGGAACTTTAGGATAAAGTCCGGACTGAAATTTGCGCAGCAACTAAATAAAATGTCGCTTCTCATGCGACCATTTGTCTCCTTTTATCTGTTATAGTTGGTTCATAACAAAGAAACCACACAGATGAAAGGAGATTTTATTATGAAAAAAGGACTTACAGAGCTGGTATTCATTCTGGATCGGAGCGGCTCCATGAGAGGGCTTGAGCAGGACACCATCGGGGGATTCAACAGCATGCTGGAACGGCAGAAGAAGCAGGCGGAAGAAGAGGCCGGGCAGGTCGAGGTGACGACGGTGCTGTTCGACGATCAGTACGAGATGATTCACGACCGTTTCCCGATGCAGGCGGTAAAGCCCCTGACGGAAAAGGAATACTATGTGAGAGGCTGCACGGCGCTTCTGGACGCGGTGGGCAGAACTATCAGCCGGATCAAAAACATCCAGGAGAACCTTCCGGAAGAGTACCGTGCGGAGAAGACGATCTTTGTAATCACCACAGACGGCATGGAGAACGCCAGCCGCGAATATTCTTACAGCCGTCTGAAGAACATGATCGAACAGCAGAAGGAACTGGGGTGGGATTTTCTCTTCCTGGGAGCAAATATCGACGCGGTGACAGAGGCCGGAAAGTTCGGCATCGGCGCGGACCGGGCAGTGACCTATCAGAATGACAGCCAGGGCGTGCAGCTGAATTTTAAGGTGGTAGGCGAGACTCTTACGCAGATGCGTATGGCGCCGAGTTGTGCCTCTGTGGGAGCGGACTGGAAGGCGGAGATTGAGGATGATATGCAAAAGCGCGGCGGAAAAGGTGCGCAGAAGAAGGAAAAGGGACTGGGGCATGTCCATTTTGGCAAATTGAAAGTAACCGGCAAAAAGTGATGAATAGAATCGAAACGGACAGATGATATTTACAAAATAACGATACATCGGTATAATTTGATTATATTTACCGATGTATCGTTATTTTGTGGAGAAATCATGCTAAAACAATACATGAAAGAGCAGGGCTTAGACATCCTGCTCATCGATGATGACATTCCTATTAATAATTTGATTGAAGAAGCATTAAGCCGCGAAGGCTACCATGTTTCCCACGCCTATTCCGGCACCGAAGCGCTGCTTTTTCTGGCGCAGACGAAACCGGACCTGATCCTTCTCGATCTGATGCTGCCGGGACTCTCCGGGGAGGAAGTGCTGCCGCGGATCAAAGGAATACCGGTCATTGTCGTTAGCGCGAAGGCGGACGTTGACGACAAGGTGAAGCTGCTGTACGGCGGCGCGGTCGACTACATCACAAAACCATTTCAGATCAAAGAGCTTCTGGCCAGGATCTCCGTGCATCTGCGGGAACCGGTAAGCGACGCGCCTTCCGAACTGCGGTACGCGGATCTTCTGCTTAATACAGACACACGCCGCGCGGCGGCCGGCGGACATGAAGTGAAGCTGACCAGAACGGAATACGCGATCTTAAAGCTTCTGATGCAGAACCCCGCTCAGGTCATCCCGAAGTCCCGCCTTCTGGACCGGATCAGCGAGGACACGCCGGACTGTACGGAAAGCTCGCTGAAAATACATGTCAGTAATCTGAGAAAAAAACTGCGCGAAGCGAGTGGAACCGATTATATCGAATCCGTGTGGGGGATCGGATTCAAACTGCGCCAGGAATAATCTTTACTGTTTCTTTACCGTTTCCTTTACCGCTTTCTTTACGGCTGCCTGATATTCTGTTGCCATCAACGAAAGGGAGGTAAGCCTTTATGGACTATGTTCTCAGGACAAATGCTTTGACGAAGAGCTATAAAGGATCCAGGGCGCTTGACGGTCTCACGATGAATGTTCCCAAAGGAGCGATCTACGGATTCGTGGGGAAAAACGGCGCCGGAAAGACGACTCTGATCCGCCTGATCTGCGGCCTGCAGGAGCCGGATTCGGGAGATTACACGCTGTACGGCAGAAAAAACACCGAAAAGTACATTACGAAATCCCGCCGGCGGATGGGTGCGGTGGTGGAATCGCCCGCCATTTATCTGGACCTGACGGCGGAAGAGAATCTGAAGACCCAGTACCGGATTCTGGGGATGCCCTCGTTTGATGGGATTTCCGATATCCTGAAGCTGGTCGGGCTGGATCATACAGGGAAGAAGAAAGCCAAAAACTTTTCCCTGGGGATGCGGCAGCGACTCGGGATCGCCGTCGCGCTCGCAGGAGACCCGGATTTTCTGGTTCTGGACGAACCTGCGAACGGGCTTGACCCGCAGGGGATCATCGAGATCCGCGAACTGATCCTGGATCTGAACCGCAGACAGCAGATCACGGTTCTCATTTCCAGCCATATTCTGGACGAACTGTCGAAATTCGCGACCCACTACGGTTTCATTGACGGCGGACGCATGGTAAAGGAACTCAGCGCCGAAGAACTGGGAGCTGCATGCAGAAAATGTGTCCGCATGGAGGTCAGCAGCGCGAAGATCCTCGCCCGCGTCCTGGACGGGATGAAGATCGATTATAAGGTCTTAAGCGGCACGACTGCCGACGTCTACGCGAAAGTGAACATTTCCCGCTTAAGCAGCGCGCTTGCGGCGGAAAACTGCGAGCTGATCTCGGCGCAGGAGCGGGATGAAAGTCTGGAAAGCTATTATGTGAGTCTGGTGGGAGGCGGAAAGAATGAATAAACTGCTGCGGTCAAATTTTGCAAGGCTCTGGAGGGATAAGCTGTTCTGGCTCTGCATGGGAGCCATGCTCGTATATGCGGTCGCATTTATGCTGAATGGATGCAGGCAGGCGACTGTGGACATGTCGGAATATCAGTATTCTATCGATGAATATTATTTTCACTTCGCGTTATCGATCGGACTGTTCTGCTCGGTGTGCGGCAGTATGTTTTTTGGAACGGAATACAACGACGGAACGATCCGGAATAAGATCATCGTCGGTCACACGAGAGCGGACATCTATCTGGCAAGCCTGATCACCACATTCGCGGCGACGCTTATGATCATGTCGGTATGGCTTGTCGGCGCGCTTGTCGCGGTTCCCGCGCTTGGCTTCTGGAAAATTGGAGTTTTGCGGCTGCTTAGTTACCTGCTGATCGCCGTCATGTTCGTTCTGGCTTTGTCAGCGATCTGTACGGTGATCAATATGCTCTCGTCCGGCAAGGCCAATACGTTCCTCGTTTCGATTCTGTTGTTCATCGGCCTGCTGCTTTTGGCGAGCATGATCTACAACGGCCTTAGCGAGCCGGAAATGGTGAGCGGCGTTCAGATCACCCAGAACGGGCTTAATATGACGGAACCTTCCCCGAATCCGAACTATGTTACCGGGATGAGGCGGGAGATCTATGATTTTGCCGTTGACTTCCTGCCGACAGGACAGGGACTGCGGATGTGGCAGCTTGAGATCGCACATCCGGTTAGGATGGTCGTTTCCTCGCTGTTTATTACGGTTGTTGCGACGGCGGGCGGGATGCTGGCGTTCAGGAGGAAGAATATACGGTGAAAGGAGCCTATAATGAGAATGTGGTCATGGACGCCTGGCGGCATTTTAGCTGTCGCTATTATAATTTTCAGCATTATGACAGCCGTCATTATTTTGCTGCTTCTCAAGATCCATGCCCTGCGAAAATCCGCAAAGGAGATCGAAACCGCCTTTGCCGACAGGCTCATGACCGATACCAATACGCTGATCGATATCTCTTCCGCGGACCGGAATATGCGCCGCCTGGCCAACAGCATAAACAGAGAGCTTAGAAAGCTGCGTGAGGAAAGGCATCGCTTTGAACAGGGAGACCTGGAACTCAAGAACGCGGTCACGAACATTTCCCATGACCTGCGCACCCCTCTGACAGCCATCTGCGGCTATCTGGATCTGCTTGAGGCGGAAGAGAAAAGCGGACGTGCAGAACAATATCTTCATATTATCCGGGACCGGGCGGAGCTTTTAACGCAGCTGACGGAAGAGCTGTTCCGGTATTCGGTGATCATTTCCGCAGAAAACAGCGGAATACGCGAGCCGGTAAATGTAGGAGGCGTGCTGGAAGAGAGCGTCGCCTCCTTCTATACCGCGCTGAGAGAGCGGAATATCGTGCCTGAGATCCGGATCCCCGAAACGAAGGTGATCCGGACGCTCGACCGTTCCGTGCTGGTTCGCGTATTTTCTAATCTTCTGAACAACGCGGTCAAATACAGCGGCGGCGATCTGGATATTACGTTATCGGAAAATGGTACCGTTGTCTTTTCAAATACGGCGTCCGGCTTAAATGAGGTGCAGGTCGGCAGATTATTTGACCGTTTTTACACGGTGGAAGCCGCGAGAAAATCGACCGGTCTGGGCCTGGCGATCGCCAGAACGCTGGTGGAGCAGATGAACGGGACGATCTCGGCCGGATACGAGAATGGACGACTGAGTATTACGATCGAACTTCCCTCCGAATAGATAATTTTATTTTTCTCATTATCTATTTTGCAGACTATCTTTTTCCAGTTCAACTGCGTTATACTCAGTAGAAAGTGCTTTCTATGTTAGAACGATCGGCGTTCCGGCCGCTAACCGGGGTGCCGGAGAATCATTACGGAGGTCTGAACGCGGTATGGACCCGGATTTCCTTCTGGTCAGGCGAATGAAAGACGGAGACGACGAGGCGATCGAAGAATTTGTCCGGAAATATTATCCGGCGGTCCTTCGGTATTGTATGCTGCGCATCGACGACGCGGGATACGCGCTGGACGCGGTCCAGGATACCTTCGAGCGGCTTTTTCGGAGTTTTGCCAGGTACCGGCACTATGGGAAGGCCGCGAATTATCTGTATGTGATCGCGGGTAACGTCTGCCGGGACTATTACCGGAACCGGCGGGATGTGGCTGCGGGAGACGCAGAAGAAGTATTGCGGTTTCGAAGACGGAACAGCGAAGCCGGTGCTCGCGGGTACTGCGAAGAAGACGGTTCTGTATCGCCCGGAACAGCTGACAGAAGGCTGCAGGCGAAAGCAGTGCAGGAAGCGCCTGCGGAAATAAGCTCTCCGGACTCGGATCTCCGCATGGATCTCCGCAGAGCCTTTGCCGCGCTGCCGCCGGAGCTTCGGGAAACGGCGATTCTGTTCTTCTGTCAGGAGTTAAAGCAGCGGGAGATCGCGAAGATCCTCGGAATCGGGCTTCCGCTCGTGAAATACCGGATCCGAAAAGCCCGTGAACAACTGCAGGAAATGTTGAGGGAGGTACGGGAATGACGCAGCTGAGCAGGTTATATCAGGATAAAACTCGTCATAATGTAACGAAGCATCGCAAGACATATCAGAGCCGGATACTCCAGGACGAACTGACGCGGGTTTTGCGAAAAGAAGCAGACGCGCTTATTTCCAGGGAGCTCATGAACACCGGTCAAAATGAAGAACCGATAATCGCTGAAAGAAAACCATCCGTTGTTCCGGCGCCGCATACCCCTGCATACTCCGACCACCTGGAACAGACGATCCGCGCCGCGAAATCCGCCTACTGCGAAGCCGAATCCGTCCGTCCGCTGACCCGATTTGAGTTTTTGATGGAACAGAGCCGCTATATCCGCAAGCGCTGGTGGATCCTGCAGGGACTTCTCCTGGCGGCGCTGGGTTTAATGCTGATCCGCGCGGACAGCAGCTTCTACACTGCCCGCAGCATGGGGATCGCCGGCTCCGCCTTCGCGGTGCTGATCCTGCCGGAACTTTGGAAGAACCGAAGCTGCGGCGCTACGGAAGTCGAAGGGGCGGCCTATTACTCCCTGAGGCAGATCTACGCGGCCAGACTGACCTTGTTCGCCATGGCGGATCTACTGCTGATCACGGCTTTTGGCGGGCTGGCGGTGACGGCCGGCGGCGTTCCGGTGACGGATCTGGCGGCGCAGTTCCTGCTGCCGTTCAATGTGACCTGCTGCATCTGTTTTCAGACCCTTTACAGCCGCCGGATACAGTCGGAGATCTTTTCCGTTTTCTTATGCGGATGCTGGATCGCCGTCTGGGTCGAGATCGTCCTCGGAAAGCTGTACGACCGGATCACGCTTCCTGTCTGGTGCGGACTTCTGGCGCTGTCCGCAGTGTATCTGGTATTCTGCGTCGCATGCGGACAGAGAAATTTACACAAATTATTGGAGGCAGAACCGATATGGAATTGAAAATAACGGACCTTACGAAACAGTTTAAGGAAGTCGCCGCGGTAGACGGCGTCAGCTGCACGATGACCGGCGGCGTCTACGGACTTCTGGGCGTCAACGGCGCGGGCAAGACGACGCTGATGCGGATGCTCTGTACGCTAAATACGCCCACTTCCGGGCAGATCACCTGGGATGGCCAGGACATTTTCTCCATGGCGGAGGCGTACCGGCGGATCCTGGGATATCTGCCCCAGGAATTCGGGTATTATCCGGATTTTACGGTGGAGGATTACCTGCTCTACATCGCGTCCATCAAGGGACTTCGGCCCGTGGTGGCAAAGCGGCGTACGGCGGAACTGATCCGGCAGGTGGGTCTTGACAGAGCCTCCGGCCGGAAAATGAAGAAGCTGTCCGGCGGCATGAAGCGGCGCGCCGGAATCGCCCAGGCCATGCTCAACGACCCGCAGATCCTGATTCTGGACGAGCCGACGGCCGGGCTGGACCCGACGGAGCGAATCCGTTTCCGGAACCTGATCAGCGAGCTGTCGGAGGAGCGGATCGTGCTTCTGTCCACCCACATCGTGTCGGACGTGGAGTATATCGCGAAAGAGATATTGCTTATGAAGGATGGAAGATTTGTCTGCCGCGGCACGGCGGATGAGATGATCGCCTCCATGCCGGAGAAGGTGTGGAGCCTGACGGTGCCGAAGAAGGATGTGGAAGCCTACCTGCGCCGGTATAAGGTATCGAATGTGAAGGCGGTTCCGAATGGAGCGGAACTAAGGATACTGTCCGCAGAACCGCCGGCAGCTGCGCGGTCAGACGCAGGAAGAGGTCAGGCCCCGGCAGAAATTCAGAACTGGCAGGCTGTCCGGCAGCAAGAAGCCCATCTGCAGGAAACCACGCTGGAGGACGTTTTCCTCTATCATTTCGGAGAAAGGTCAGGCGACGGCAATGGTGAAGTATGAGATCAGGAAGGTATTTGCGAGGAAAGGCGGCGTGATCGCGCTTCTGATCATGCTGGTCCTAACCGCGTACACCTGCTGGTTCGCCACAAACGGCAGCAGCAGCGAGTGGGTCAATGAAAACGGAGATACGGAGAGAGGCTACCATGCGATGGTGAAAAAACGGGAAGCGCAGCGGGCGTGGTCCGGCATTCTGGACGAGGAAAAGATCCGCCGGGTGATCGAGGAAAATCTTCGCATCACCTCCACGCCGGAGTATAATTCAAAGGATGTGAGGCAGAGCAACATTGCCTTCGGCTGGGGGCAGGGGATCCATGAGATCCGGGGTCTCCTGAATCATTATTTTGCCGAAGATTTCCAGACGTCGGATTACTACCGGGCCAACAGCCTGACTCCGGATATGGCGGGCGATTTCTATCCGAACCGCGTAAAGCTTTTGAAGGAATTTCTGGCGGATGAAACAAACGGCTCGTATTACCGGTTCTCCGATACGGAAAAGGACTGGATGATCCGGCAGTATGAGGCGCTGGAAACGCCATTTTATGTCGATTATATGCAGGGCTGGGATAATGTTCTGACGTATTACCCGACGATCAGTATGATCCTGATCATGGTGCTGGGATACCTGATGGCCGGGATCTTCTCCAACGAATTCCAGTGGAAATCGGACTCGATCTTTTTCGCGTCGGCCCATGGCCGGAACAGCGCCATCCGCGCCAAGCTGATGGCGGGATTTCTGATCGTAACGGCCGTCTACTGGGCGGCGATCCTCGTCTATTCGCTGACCGTGCTGGGCTATCTTGGCTTCTACGGAGCGTCCTGCCCGCTGCAGGCCTC
>CANPZZ010000017.1 GCA_947589125.1 uncultured Lachnospiraceae bacterium | reverse complement strand
ATCCAGGCCATCAAGGGAATCTCCTTCGAAGTGAATCAGGGAGAGATCATCGCGCTGATCGGCGCCAACGGCGCCGGTAAGACCACAACGCTGCAGACTATCACGGGACTGATCCCGGCCAAGGCCGGCAAGATCATTTATAATGGAACCGATATCACGAAGACGCCCGGTTATAAGCTGGTATCCATGGGTATCGCCCATGTGCCGGAGGGACGTCGGGTCTTTGCGGAGATGACGGTTTTACAGAACCTGCGTATGGGCGCCTACACCCGCAAGGACAAGGCGGAGGTGGAGGAAACCTTAAAGAGCATTTACCAGCGTTTCCCGCGCCTTGAGGAGCGCAGGAACCAGCCGGCCGGTACCTTAAGCGGCGGCGAACAGCAGATGCTTGCCATGGGCCGTGCCCTGATGTCGCGGCCGAAGCTGATGCTGATGGACGAGCCGTCCATGGGCCTGTCGCCGATCTATGTGAACGAGATCTTCGACATTATCAAGGAGATCCACAAGAGCGGCACCACGGTCCTTCTGGTGGAACAGAACGCGAAGAAGGCCCTGTCTATCGCCGATAAGGCGTATGTGCTGGAGACCGGTAAGATCGTCTTAAGCGGCGACGCCCATGAGATGATGGACAACGAGCAGGTCAAGAAGGCATACTTAAGCGAATAAAACAGTCATACGATTTTCCCCTTGCTGCATATATTTGTACCACCACAGCAAGGGGGTTATTTTTATGGAAATGTATTCGGTATACCGGGATATCAAAGCCCGGACCGGCGGCGAGATCTATCTGGGTGTGGTCGGCCCGGTTCGCACCGGCAAGTCCACGTTTATCAAAAGATTCATGGAACTGATGGTACTCCCCGGCATGGAAGACGAGCACGCCAGGACCCAGACCAGGGACGAACTGCCCCAGAGCGCTGCGGGCAAAATGATTATGACGACGGAACCCAAATTTATCCCGAAGGAAGCCGCGCAGATCAAACTGGACGACGCGGTATCCGCTAAGGTGCGCCTGATCGACTGCGTCGGCTTTATGGTGGACGGGGCCGCGGGACATTTGGAAAATGACAGCGAGCGCCTGGTGAAGACGCCCTGGTTCGACTATCAGATCCCGTTTACGAAGGCGGCGGAGATCGGAACGCGGAAGGTGATCACGGATCACTCCACGATCGGCCTGGTGGTGACGACGGACGGCAGTATCGGAGATATCAGGCGGGCGGCTTATGTGCCGGCGGAGGAGCAGACCATAGAGGAGCTGAAGGAACTCGGGAAGCCGTTCCTGGTGCTTTTAAATTCCGTAAAGCCGTATTCGGACGAGACGGCGCAGCTTGCCGGAGAAATGGAGCAGAAATACGGCGTTTCCGTGCTTCCCGTTAACTGTGAACAGCTCAGGAAGGAGGACATTTTCCGGATTCTGCAGATGGTGCTGAACGAATTCCCGGTGACGCAGATGAATTTCCGGATCCCCAAATGGATGGAGATCCTGCCCGCGGATCACTGGCTGAAGGCCGGAGTGATCGCGGCGGTGAAGGAACTGATGGGCAAGGTGACTCAGATGAAGGATGTAGCCGCGGCGCTTGCGTCGGCGGCCGCGGAGGCGGTTCGAGGGATGAAGGCGGATAAGATGGATCTGTCGGACGGAACGGTGGAGGTTGCCGTCGATGTGGACGACGGATATTATTATCAGATCCTGAGCGATTACGTGGGAATGCCGATCGACGGCGAGTGGCAGCTGATGCAGACGCTTGGCAGCCTGGCGAAGATGAAGAAGGAGTATGATAAGGTTCAGAACGCGCTGAGCCAGGTAAGTCTGCGGGGTTACGGCGTGGTGACGCCGGAGAAGTCGGAGATCATTCTGGATGAGCCGCAGGTGATCCGCCACGGCAATAAGTATGGTGTGAAGATGCGGGCGGAAGCGCCGTCGATTAATATGATCAAGGCCCATATCGAGACGGAGATCGCGCCGATCGTGGGAAGCCAACAGCAGGCGGAGGATCTGATCGCGTACATAAAAAAGAATGCGGCGGAGAGCGAGGATGGGATCTGGAAGACGAATATCTTCGGGAAGTCTATTGAGCAGATCGTGGAGGACGGGATTCAGGCTAAGGTGGCGCAGCTGACGGAGGATTGCCAGGTGAAGCTGCAGGATGCGCTGCAGAAGATTATTAATGACTCGAATGGGGGGATGATCTGCATTATCATCTGAGGGGATGGATATGTGGGCAGATGGATAGGTGGTATGGGTATATGGTCGCGGGAGGTACGCGGACGGAAGACCCGGCGGCCGCGCTCATGGTTACGGAGGGAAGAGAATCTAAGACAAAAAAGAACCGGTTTGGGGGCACTGTCAAATTCGCGGGAATTTCTGAAGAAATTCCCGCTCAGGTTGACACTGCGGCCATGACTTGTGGTCATGGCCGCAGACCCCCAAACCGGCCCTTTTTTGCCTAAGATTCTCTAACCCTCCTCCACAAATCGCACAGCCGCCGGGTCCTCCGTCCGCTGTGCTTCGCAGGCGTGGGGATGTGATGTATCTTGCTCCGGAAAGCAGCGATCGTGAAAGATAATCAGCATGCCGGGTTTCGGGACCGATATACCTTGATCTCAGCAAAACCAGCGAGCTCAAATGATAACCGGCCTGCCGATCCCCAGTATGCAATGTACCTCGCTCCCGGAAAAACCAGCGAAGGAAGCCTACTCCTCCTGAGGTGAATTTTGTGAGCGGTGAAAAGACTTAGTGAACAGTGATTTGCGTTGGTGCGAAAAATGGAAGGACCAGTAAAGTACCCTCTCAGATGCACCCAGGCTGGTTCCATTTTTCGCGCCTGTCCTTAGCAAATCGCTGTGAACTTAGGCTTTTCCCGCGAGCAAACCTGAACCTCAGGAGGAGTAGGCTTCCTTCGCGTCTCTCCCGCGAATATGTGCAGCCAATTCTCAAAAACGTTGCATCGTCTTGCGAAACTGCATTTTCCGCTATCTTTTTTGCCGTCCATGCGTTATACTTCTGTAGGGAGGAGCGGAGACCGTACGGAAAAGGAGACTGCAGAGAGAGGCCATCCGCAGATAAGGAATATGAACAGGGATTCCGAAAGGAATATAAGGCAAAGAAACCAGGTAAACCAAAGAAGACCGAAAGAACCGAAAGCGCCGGAACCGGAGATCAATCTGGACATGCTGTGGCCGCCGGAGAATGACGCGGATTATTCGGACGATGATACGGATGGCATATATTTGGATGAGGACTACCCCGACGAAGGATATATTGACGAAGAATACCTGGAAGACATATATTCGGAAGAAGAATACACAGACGCGGATTATCCGGACGGTGCATATTCGGAGGAGAACGGTGCAGACGGCGATTATCCGGATAACGCATATACAGAGGAACACGATCTGAAAGCAAGAAGATCCGAAAGAGAGCCCGCCGACAAGCGGACGAAACCTGCAAAGGCCGGAAAGAGGCGGAAGAAAAAGCATTTCCACCCGGGAAGGATTCTTCTGCTTCTGATCCTGCTCCTCGCCGCCGGGGGCGGGCTCTGGGTCTATGCGGTCAATACCGTCTATGACCGGATGCATTATGATCCCATTGAGTCTGTACAGTATACGGCCATGGAGACAGAAGGCGTCACCAATATCCTCCTGATCGGCAATGATTCCAGAGAGGACAGCGACGACGGACGTTCGGACGCCATGCTGCTGGTATCCATCAATAACCGGACGAAGAAGATCCATATGACTTCCTTCCTGAGGGATATGTATGTGGAGATACCGGGCCATAAGGATAACCGCCTGAATGAGGCGTATTCCTTCGGCGGTCCGGAGCTTCTGATGGAGACGATCCGGCTGAATTTCGGGATCGAAGTGAATAGGTACATGCTTGTGAATTTCCAGGCCTTTGCTCATCTGGTAGATGCGGCGGGCGGCGTTGATCTGGAGCTGACCAACGGAGAAGTGATCTATGTCAACGGCTATCTGGCGGAATACAATATGCTGGAGAATCGGACGCCCGGTACGGATTATCTGGACGAGACGCTGAGCGGCATGATCCATCTGAACGGTCCGCAGGCCCTGGCATACTGCAGGAACCGCTATATCGGCACGGATTTTGCCCGCACAGGACGGCAGAGGAAGGTGCTGTCCGCGCTTGTGGAGAAGGCGCCGGTTATCCTGGCCGGTCATTTCATGGATCTGATCCGCGATCTTCCAGAGGATTTAACGACGAATCTCACGAAAAATGAGTGTATGCGGCTGAGCTTTATGGCACCGGCAGCGGTTGCCTACGGGATCGAACAGCAGAGTATCCCAATAAATGGAAGCTACGCGGACGCCAGGATCCGTGACATGGCGGTGCTGGAGGTAGATTTTGAGCAGAACAGGCAGTTCCTGCGCGAGAGTATCTATGGAGAACAGTAAAAACAGGAACGCAATTGTAAAATCGGTTTTGCCGTGATATACTGATTATAGTTGCAGGCAAAACATGGAGTATTGCGTGAAATCGAATGCTTCATGGAAAGCGGCGCAGTGAGCCGTGTGGAAATATTTGGAGAAGAAAGCGGGGACAGGCGTATGAAGCTTACATTTATCGGGGCGGATCATGAAGTGACGGGAAGCTGTCATTATCTGGAATGCGGACAGACGAAGCTTTTGGTGGACTGCGGTATGGAGCAGGGAGTCAATGTATACGAGAACGCGGAACTGCCGGTCAGCTACGCGCAGATCGACTATGTGCTTGTGACCCATGCCCATGTGGACCACACGGGCTATCTGCCGCTGATCTACGCGAGAGGTTTCCGGGGAGAGATCATTACCACGGTGGCTACCGGCGATCTGTGCGGGATCATGCTCCGTGACAGCGCCCACATTCAGGAGATGGAGGCGGAGTGGAAGAACCGAAAAGCCCGCCGGGCCGGCCGCGCGGAGGTGGATCCGCTTTATACGGTAAACGATGCGGAAGGTGCGCTTCATCTGCTCAGAACCCAGGAGTATGATGAGATCGTGAAGCTGAACGACGACATTTCCCTGCGGTTTACGGACGCAGGACATTTGCTGGGATCAGCGTCTATCGAGGTCTGGTGCCGGGAGAACGGCGTGGAGAAGAAGATCGTATTCTCCGGCGACATCGGCAATAAACATAAGCCGCTGATCCGCGATCCGCAGTACATCGACGAGGCGGATTATGTGGTCATGGAGTGCACCTACGGCGACCGCAGCCATGAGGTGGAAGGCGGCCGGAAGACTACAGAGGAGCATATCGCCCGGTTTGCGAAGATCATTCAGGAGACGCTTGATAAAGGCGGCAACGTGGTGATCCCGGCGTTCGCGGTGGGGCGCACCCAGGAACTGCTGTATTTTCTGCGGAAGATCAAGCTGGACCATATGATCCACGGCCACGACGGCTTTGAGGTCTATGTGGATAGTCCTCTGGCGATCGAGGCGACCCATGTGTTTAAGAAGAATCTGCTGCGCTGCTACGACGAGGAGACGAAAGAACTGGTGGAGCAGGGGATCAATCCCATTGAGTTCCCCGGCCTGAAGCTCGCGGTCACAAGCGACGAGTCCAAGGCGATCAATTTCGATACAAAGCCAAAGGTGATCATCTCGGCGGCCGGCATGTGCGATGCGGGACGGATCCGTCATCATCTGAAGCATAACCTGTGGCGGCCGGAGTGCTGCGTGGTGTTCGCCGGTTATCAGGCGACGGCGACGCTAGGACGTGCCCTGATGGACGGCGCGGCGTCCGTGAAGATCTTCGGAGAGACCATTGATGTAGAAGCGCGGATTGCCGAACTTCCTGGCTTAAGCGGCCATGCGGACCGGGAAGGGCTCCTGGAGTGGATCCGTGCATTTCAGAAGAAGCCGCAGATGGTGTTCATGGTTCACGGCGAGGATAAGGTCTGCGATGTGTTCGCACAGCAGCTGAACCGGGCGGAGAAGCTGACGGCGTCGGCGCCATTTTCCGGCTCGGTCTATGATCTGACAGCCGGCCGGTGGCTTGTGCAGACCGAGGGTGTGCCGATTGTGAAAGAGACCGCCGGTAAGAAGCGCGCCGACAGTGTATTCGCCAGACTCGTGGCGGCTGCGGAACGGCTCATGCAGGTCGTGAGGAAGAATGAAGGCGTATCGAACAAGGATCTGGCGAAATTCGCCGATCAGATCCATTCGCTGTGCGACAAGTGGGACCGGTAGAAACGCAGCGATAAGCGTGACCGGCAGAGACGCAGCGATAAGCGTGACCGGCAGAGACGCAGCGATAAGCGTGACCGGCAGAGACGTATGCGGCGGAAGCCGGACTTGTAAGGCAGAATAAGGGAGAGTAAGTGATATGGGCAAAGTAATGATCTATACGGACGGAGCCGCCCGCGGCAATCCCGACGGCCCCGGAGGCTATGGAACCATTCTTCAATATACAGATAAAAAAGGCGACTTATATGAGAAATGTATTTCCGCCGGCTATGAGCGCACCACTAACAACCGTATGGAGCTGATGGCTGCCATCGCTGGTCTGGAAGCGCTCAATCGTCCCTGCGAGGTAGAGATCTATTCGGATTCCAAGTATTTGACCGACGCCTTTAACCAGGGCTGGATCGATAACTGGGTCAGCAATAACTGGCGGCGCGGCAAAAGCGGTCCGGTGAAGAATATCGACCTGTGGGAGAGGCTCCTGGAGGCCAAACGCTGCCACCGGGTGACATTTATCTGGGTCAAGGGCCACGCGGGGAATCCTTTAAATGAACGCTGCGACCTTCTGGCGACTTCGGCGGCGGACGGCGGAGACCTGCTGGTGGATGAAGGCGTGGAAGAAGCGCTGTAAGGCATTCGTGCAAACAGAGCGTCTTTGGCGTTCTGTTTGTATGGAGATACAGAAAGTGTGCTGCCGGCACCCTTTCAGCATCAAAATATAAAATATCTATGCAGGAGTAGAGTAACCGGTATGCTGTTTAATTCGCTGGAGTTCCTGATCTTTTTCCCGATCGTTGTAATTGTGTTTTTCGCTGTCCCGAAAAGGTGGAAGAATCTGTGGCTTCTGGCGGCCAGCTATTATTTTTATATGTGCTGGAACGCCAGATATGCCCTGCTTTTGCTGTTTTCCACAGTGGTTACCTACTTAAGCGGACTCCTCATGGATCGTGTGCAGAAAAGCGGCCTGTCCGTGAAACGGAAAAGAAACCGGAAGAAGGCGGTCGTAGCCGTCAGCTTCTTTCTGAATCTGTTTATCCTTTTCTATTTCAAGTATATAAATTTTGCACTTGAGACGCTTAAGCAACTGTTCGCGCTGATCCATGTCGAGCTTCAAGTACCGTTCTTTGACGTGCTCCTTCCGGTAGGAATTTCATTCTATATCTTTCAGGCGCTCGGCTATACCATGGATGTATACCGTGAAAAGATTTTCGCCGAGAGAAATTTCTTCCAATATGCGCTTTTTGTCTCGTTCTTCCCGCAGTTGGTGGCGGGCCCCATCGAGCGCTCCGGAAACCTCCTAAAGCAGCTTAAGGAGCCGAAACCGTTTGACTATGATTCAGTCCGCGCCGGCCTTCTGCTTATGCTTTGGGGACTGTTCTTAAAGGTGGTGATCAGCGACCGGTGCGCAGTCCTTGTCAATACCGTCTACGGCAATTATCAGAGCTTTCAGGGGTATGGCCTTATTCTTGCCAACCTCCTGTTTGGCGTACAGATATACTGCGATTTTATGGGATATTCGGTGGTCGCGAAGGGCGCTGCCTGCGTTATGGGCTATGAATTGATGGATAATTTTTCCCAGCCGTATCTGGCGGCGTCCATCCGTGATTTCTGGCGCCGCTGGCATATATCCTTAAGCTCCTGGCTGCGGGATTATCTTTATATTCCGCTTGGCGGGAGCCGCGGCGGGCGACTCAAGAAGTACAGGAACCTCCTGATCACGTTTCTCGTAAGCGGACTTTGGCATGGGGCAAAACTTACGTTCCTGGTATGGGGCGGGTTACATGGCGTCTTTCAGATCGCGGAGGATCTTGCGGCGCCTTTATGGGCGAAGCTCCGGCAGTTGTTGAGGATTCATGAAGGCAATGTTTTCTGCCGGATCCTTGGAATCCTTAAAACTTTTGTTCTCGTAGAGATCGGCTGGGTGTTTTTCCGCGCGGAGTCGGTTTCTTCTGCGCTCTGGATCCTCAGAAACAGTTTTGTGCTGACGGATCTTACTTATTTTCTTCAGACGGACCGTCTTCGGCTGGGACTTAACGGCACGAATCTGCTGATCCTGTTCCTGGCGATGTGCGTCCTGGCGGTTACGGAGATTATGAAGGAAATGAAGATCCAGCCGCTCAAATGGCTCTCATCCAGGAATTTCCTGATCCGTTACGGTGTTTATTGGGGCGCCATGCTGTTCCTTCTGTGTTCCATGAATATTATGGGACAGGAATTCATTTATTTTCAGTTTTAGGGAGGAGCGGTATGAAGAATCTGCTGAAGCTGGCGGTTAAATGTTTGCTGGTATGTCTTCCGATGATCGCTGTGACCGTTTATCTGCGGTGGCAGCCGCTCAATTATGTGGATGGCGAGGCGCCTTATTATATATGGAACCGGGACCAGGCCCGGCAGGCATCGGAGACCTACTATGAAACGATCATCCTTGGAGATTCCGTAGCCAATTCTGCTTTTCTGCCGGAGGTACTCTCGGACGGAACGCTCAATATGGCTTTGGGCGGAATGACGCCGGTCGAGAGTTATTATATTCTGGAGGAATGGCTGGCCAGTCACCCGGCGCCGAAGGCGTGCTATATCGCGTATCAGGACCTTCATCTTCAGCAGGATGAATGCTTCTGGCCCAGATTTATGTACTCCCACAGGCTTTCTCCGTCGCAGAGCCTTAAGATCCTGGCCTGCGCGCGCAAATATGACTGCAGCGGGATATCTTCTCCGACGGCGTTTTCTGATTTCCTGTCTTACGAGCTTTACCTGCCGAATAAATATATGACTTCGCTGGTAAATGCCGGACTGAAAGGCCGGCGCGCCGATAATGAATTCATTTATCGGTTAAATGAACTGCACAGGGGCAGGTATATCGGAAGCTATTTCCAGGACTATCAGGAAGGTACGGTACCTGTCGTCTATGAGCATTTTCAGATGGATCCCATGATTGATTTCTATTACCGAAGACTGATCGGATTATGTATGGAAAATGGGATCAGGGTGCGGTTATTCAAGCCGCCGATGCCGGATAATTCTATCTGTATGGATACCTATCGTGAAGAATTCTGGGCATATTACGCGGAGCTTAAGGAAGAGTATCAGGAAATTACGGTCGACTGGTTCGAGCCGCGCGGGACAGTCTATTTTTCGGATGCCGTACACATTAATCCGAGAGGAGCCCTTAAGCTCTGTAAGGAGATCAAAGACCGTCATCCGGAGGACTTTTCAGACCCGGCTCTCTCGGAAAGACAAAAGGAAGGGCTTAACGATTATATAAGATATGAAAGACTGCCGGATCAGATGTGTCCGTGGCTTGAGAACCGGGATTATATTCTGTTGTGCTGGGATGCGGACGGGATTTTTCCTGTGAAGGAATGGAAGCAGGAGTTTGCGGATATAAGCGTCTATTATGGAGATCCTTCCTCGGATGCAAAACTGCAATACGTGCTTACGGATGACGGCGAGGCGATAGAAATCCGGTGTGCGGGCATGAATGATCCGGTTTCCTGGACAAGGCCGGAGCCGGGGACATTCAAGTATGATGGTTCTGGATCCGGAGCGGCGGATCGTACACTGGAGAGATTACCGGTGGGACGGGGCGCAGTATGTGGTCTGTGCCGAACGCCCGGTTGAGTAAAAAGAGACGCGTACAGAAAATATTTAAGATTGGATTACAAAACATTACTATTTTTTGCGGACTATTCCATTTTTATCCGCTTTATGCTATGGTAGATTCAGAGAATTGTCTATGCTTTCCGGAAAGCCTTCGGATGCGGCATGATGTTTTCCGCAGGGCAGAGGCATACGGGAGACTTTGAGGGATAAGAATGAGGGACCGTACAATTTTGTATATTTTGCTTCTGACTGTTGTGATCGGAAGCGCCGTGACGCTCTGTACCAGCTTTTTGACAGGCGGTCTGAACCGTGCCGGCCAGGTGACGGTGACGCTGGCGGGCGGAGAGGAAAAGGCCGGCGAGGCAGACGGCGCTGACGGTCTGTCTTCCGGCGAAGATACCGCGAAGGCTGCGGTCACTGGTATGGAACTGACGGAGAAACCGCGGACGTACGAGAAGACGGCGGAAACTTCTGCGGCTTCTGAACCGCGGACGCAGGAGAACGAAGCGGACGCGGAAGAGACGGCGGACGCGGAAGAGACGGTGGACGCAGGTGAAGAAGCGGCAGCCGCCGGCGAAGCAGCGCCTGCGGTCGTGGAGGAGAACACGGTACAGATACTGGCGGATACCGATGATACTGCGGATGCGAATGCCCCGGAAGAGGCAGCGGCATATAATGCTGCTGTTTCGGATACATCAGGTATGTCTCCGAAAAGCGGGGAGATCGTTTATGAGAAAGCGAACGCCCAGCAGGTAGCGCTGTCGCCGCTTGAGACAGCGGCTGCGGAGGACTCGGCTGGTCAGACTTTTATAGTCGTAAGCGTTGAGAGCCTCGACGGGGGGGCATCTTCCGATGAAGAGAGTCCCTATCTTAAGAGACTGAGAGAACTGGACGTGCAGATCCAGAAGAGCCGCGAAACCCAGAATGTGTCGAATACCGCCAGCAGCACCCTGGCGAAGAACGCGGCAAGCAATGAACTGAAACTGTGGGACAGCGAGCTGAACACGATCTATAACGCGATACTTAAGACTCTGGATGAGAAGCAGACGCAGGAACTGGTAGCTGCGGAACGCCAGTGGATGAAGAACCGCGACGCGGCCGCGGTGGAAGCGGCGAAGAACTCGGCGGGCGGTTCGCTGGAAAGCGTGGAGTACACCGCGTCGCTGGCGGAGACCACCAGGACAAGGGCGTATGAGCTGGTGAATCAGTACGCATCAATGCTGGCAGAGTGAGAAGCAGTGTAAGATAGAGTATAATGAGGCGGCCGGGAGGCCGCCTTTCTCAGACGGACTTTTTTCGTTCCCTGTCTTGCTAAATCCGATTTCTTGTGATAGGATAAGGAATGATTGGAAATCTGGCAGAACAGACTGAAAAGGAGGCAGTGCGTATGGCGGCAATTTTAGGAAGCATCGTGAGCAATCTGATCGAGATGGTCATATTAGGAGCCGTAGCGGTGGCCGGCATCATCTGCGGGCGGAAATTCCGCGATAAGAAAGACGCTGAGAAAGCGGCAAAGGCCGCGTCAGCGGAACAGAAGCAGTAACTGCCGGAAAGTAACGATAACTGGAGGATGAGACAATTGGAAAAGTATGGCGTAAACGAACTCAGGAAGATGTTTCTGGAATTTTTTGAGAGCAAGGGCCATCTGGTGATGAAGAGCTTCTCGCTGGTGCCCCATAATGATAACAGCCTTCTGCTGATCAATTCCGGCATGGCTCCCTTAAAGCCCTATTTTACGGGCCAGGAGATCCCGCCGCGCCGCAGGGTCACTACTTGTCAGAAGTGCATCCGTACCGGCGACATCGAGAATATCGGCAAGACCGCCCGCCACGGCACTTTCTTTGAGATGCTGGGCAATTTCTCTTTCGGCGATTATTTTAAGAACGAGGCCATTGCATGGTCCTGGGAATTCCTGACGGAAGTGGTCGGACTGGATCCGGAACGTCTCTATCCGTCGGTCTACATGGACGACGACGAGGCCTACGAGATCTGGAACAAGAAGATCGGCGTGCCTGCCGAGAAGATCTTCCGCTTCGGCAAGGAGGACAACTTCTGGGAGCACGGCGCAGGCCCCTGCGGTCCCTGTTCGGAGATCTACTATGACCGCGGCGAGAAATACGGCTGCGGCAAGCCCACCTGCACTGTTGGCTGCGACTGTGACCGCTATATCGAGGTCTGGAACAATGTATTTACCCAGTTTGACAATGACGGCCACGGCAACTATACTGAACTGAAGCAGAAGAATATCGACACCGGCATGGGACTGGAGCGTCTTGCCGTTGTCGTTCAGGATGTAGATTCCCTGTTTACCGTGGATACAAACAAGGCGCTTCTGGACGAGGTCTGCGCGATGGCGCACACGACCTACCAGGCGGATGAGAAGAAAGATGTATCCCTGCGCATCATTGCGGATCATGTGAAGAGCTGTACATTTATGATCTCCGACGGTATCATGCCCAGCAATGAGGGCCGCGGCTATGTGCTGCGCCGGCTTCTGCGCCGCGCCGCCCGTCACGGACGGATCCTGGGTATCGAGGGGCGCTTCATGGCGGAGCTGGCTAAGACGGTCATCGAGCTGTCCAAGGGCGGTTATCCGGAACTGGAAGAGAAGAAGGTCATGATCCTGAAGGTTCTCTCCGAGGAAGAGGAGAAATTCAATAAGACCATCGACCAGGGGCTTGAGATCTTAAGCGAGATGGAACAGAAGATGGTGGCGGAAGGCGGTACGGTCCTGTCCGGCGCCGACGCGTTCAAGCTTTATGATACTTACGGCTTCCCGCTGGATCTTACGATCGAGATCCTGGAGGAGAAGAATTTTAAAGTCGATGAGGAAGGCTTTGCGGCCGCTATGAAGGAGCAGCGGGAGAAAGCCCGCGCGGCCCGCAAGACTACCAACTATATGGGCGCGGATGTGACGGTCTACCAGTCCATTCCGGCCGAGATCACAACGAAGTTTGTCGGCTATGACCGTCTGGTCCATGATTCGAAGGTCTCAGTGCTGACCACGGAGGACGAGATCGTGGAGGCGCTGACCGACGGCGAGAACGGAACCATCATCGTGGAAGAAACGCCGTTCTATGGCACCATGGGCGGCCAGCAGGCTGATGTCGGCGTGATCGAGAGCGCTTCCGGTACATTTACAGTGAAGGATACGATCCATCTGCAGGGCGGCAAGGTAGGCCATGTGGGCGTGATGACAAGCGGCATGTTCAAAGTCGGCGATGTGGTTACGCTTAAGGTGGACGAGGCCAACCGCGCCTCTACCTGTAAGAACCACAGCGCGACCCATCTGCTTCAGAAGGCGCTGCGTACGGTTTTGGGCGACCATGTGGAGCAGGCTGGTTCCTATGTGGACGCCGGGCGTCTGCGTTTTGACTTCACGCATTTCTCCGCGATGACGGCTGAGGAGCTCACGCAGGTAGAAGATCTGGTGAATCAGGAGATTCGGGAGTCGCTTCCGGTAGTGACCCAGGAGATGAGTCTGGATGAAGCTAAGAAGACCGGCGCTATGGCTCTCTTCGGTGAGAAGTACGGCGAGAAGGTTCGCGTGGTGAAGATGGGCGATTTCTCCATCGAGCTGTGCGGCGGTACCCATGTGGGCAATACGGGAGTCATTTCCCAGTTCAAGATCCTCTCGGAGACCGGTATTGCGGCCGGCGTCCGCAGGATCGAGGCTCTGACCGGGGAAGGCCTGACGGAATACTATAAGGGCGTAGAGGAGCAGCTTCACGAGGCGGTGAAGGCGGCCAAGACGACGCCGGCGGAACTGACGAAGAAGATCGAGTCCATGCTGGAGGAGATCCGCGCTCTGCGTTCGGAGAATGAGAAACTCAAGAGCAAGCTGGCCAACAGCGCCATGGGCGACGTGATGAGCCAGGTGAAGGAGATCGGCGGCGTGAAGACGCTGATCACCAAAGTCGCCGACGTGGATATGAACGGCCTTCGCAATCTGGGCGACCAGATGAAGGAGAAGCTGGGAGAAGGCATCATCGTCATCGCTTCGTCCCAGGGCGGCAAGGTGAACCTGATGGCTACGGCTACGGACGCGGCCCAGAAGGCAGGCGCTCACGCCGGCAACCTGATCAAGGCCATCGCCGGACTGGTCGGCGGAGGCGGAGGCGGACGGCCGAATATGGCCCAGGCAGGCGGCAAAGATCCGTCAGGCATCGAGAAAGCGCTTGAGAAAGCCGCCGAGGTGCTGAAGGAGCAGCTGAACGGCTGATCATTGTTTGACAATTGGGTATTGTCCGGAATATCGGGCCATAGTTTTGTGGTCCGGCCGGACAGACATTGACGAAATCATGAAAAAGTCGTTTTCTGTGAAAAAAACCAGTTGACGAATGACAATTTTGTGGTTATAATCATGACAGTGCTAGGAATACCCAAACAGTTGTATTGTGCACAAATTAGCAACTGGAGGGAGGTTAGGTGTGAGCGATGTCGAACGTAATCGTTAAGGATAACGAGTCTCTGGACAGTGCCCTGCGCAGATTCAAGAGAAACTGCGCCAAGGCCGGCATTCAGCAGGAGATCCGTAAGAGAGAGCATTACGAGAAGCCCAGCGTAAGACGTAAGAAAAAGTCCGAAGCTGCCAGAAAAAGGAAGTATAACTAATTTATTTTGATGTGTATGTCCGAGTCCCCGGTTCATTGTAACCGGGGATTCTTTTTTTTAAATATTCCGTTCTTCTAAAGCGGGTTTAGCCTGCATAAGCTGAAATAAACGACAGATAGCGGGATGGATGAAGATGCTTGACGGAATCGGAAGCCGCGCGGCCGCGGCGCTTCACATTCCGCAGGAAGTGATACCGGGGGAGCCGGTGGTCACGGTAATGGGAAGCAGGAATGTGTACATTGAAAATTACCGCCGGATCGAGTGCTTCTGCGAGGATGAGATCCGGCTCAGGGCTAAGACCTGCCAGCTGATCATATGCGGGAAAAGACTTCAGATTGAATACTATACGAAGGACGAGATGCTGGTCGGGGGACAGATCACCTCCGTGAGCATGGAAAGCTGAGAAGAAGAACGGCAGAACGAAGACCTAAATGCACGAAGGAGAGAAGAAATGAGGAACAAATATCTGATCGTGCCGTAAAAACGGCCGGTATCAGCAGAAATCAAAGACAGTGCGGGGGTAGGCAGATTGACGGACGGATTAAACTACGGCAGGAAAGGCTATCTGCGGGTAAGAATCAGCGGAGACGGCATAGAACGTTTCCTGAATCTTTGCTGCTTAAACGGCATCGAACCATGGGATCTGCGCGCGTGCGGCAAAGGCGCCGCGGAGTGTTTCATGGAGCTTGCGCAGTTTCGGAGGGTCAGGCCGTTTGCGCGGAAGGCCGGCGTCAGGGTGAGGATCGCGGGAAGATATGGGCTTCCTTTTTTTATTTACAGAAACAGGAAAAGGGAAGGCGCCGTCTGCGGTGTATTTGCATGCGGTATTCTGCTTTACGCGCTGTCTCTTTTCGTATGGAATATCACATTTGAGGGAAATTATCATTACAGCCGCGATACGCTGCTGAATTATCTGGAATCGCTGGATATCCGGTACGGAATGCGCAAAGACAGGATATCCTGCGAAGACCTTGAGGAATCGATCAGAAGCGCGTTCCCGGAGATCACCTGGGTATCGGCAAGCGTAACCGGAACGCGGCTCGTGGTACGTGTCAAGGAGAATGAAGTTCTTTCCTCGGTTCCGCAAAAGGACGAATCGCCATGCGAGCTGGCGGCTTCCGATTCGGGAACCATTACCCGGATGGTGGTGCGTCAGGGGAAGGCCTGCGTATCGGTCGGGGATACGGTAGAGAAAGGACAGCTTCTTGTGGAATCCGGACTGTCAGTGATGAACGACGCCGGAGAGGTGGTCCGCACAAAATACGTCCGCGCCGATGCCGATATCTACGCGCAGACGGATTTCGTCCGAAGGACGGAAATGCCGAAAATATGCCGCCAGGAGGTGCCTACGGGCCGCGTCAGAAGAAGGTTTCTTATATCGGCCGGCGCTTTCCGTATGAGACTGTTTCTGCCTGCCCGCGGAGACCTGACGAACGCGCTTCGCGGCGGAACGGTCTCGTTCGCAGGATGGCTGGCGGCGAAGACGGGGCTGGACAGCATTTTCCCTGTCCCGGCATTTTCAAAGGACGATACCCTGTGGAATGAGACGTCCGAGATCCATCAATTGCGTCTGTTCGGGGACTTTTATCTGCCGGTTTACTGGGAGAATACCGTATCCGAAGAGTACACATTTTATGAACGTCCGTACACGCAGGAGGAAATATCTGAGGCCGCGCGGTACGAGGAAGCAAAATATATTGAAAATTTATGTGAAAAGGGGGTACACATTATTGAAAATAATGTTAAAATACAAGAGTATGGCGCGTCGCTGGTCATCGAATGTACGGTGAAGGGCGAGGAGGAGATTGCCGAGGCCAGATCCGTTCAGATGCCGGACACGCCGGGTGAGGAGTTGACAGGACAGGAATGAGTATAATTGAAACGATTATTGATATCCCGATGGAGCATGAACGCAATGTTTGCGGCCAGTTCGATGAATACCTGAAGAAGATCGAGCGGACCCTGCATGTGACTATGGTATCCAGGGACGGAGAACTGAAGATCATCGGACCGGAGGATGCGATCCGCAGGGCGAAAAGCGTTTTTGGGAATCTGCTTGAGCTTTCGAAGCGCGGGAATGCGATCACAGCCCAGAATGTGGATTACGCGCTGGCGCTGTCATTTTCCGAGAAGGACGGCGAGATTCTGGAGATCGATAAGGATATCATCTGCCGGACGATCAACGGCCGGCCGGTGAAGCCCAAGACTCTGGGCCAGAAGGCCTATGTGGACGCGATCCGCAAGAAGATGATCGTCTTCGGTATCGGACCGGCCGGTACCGGCAAGACGTACCTTGCGATGGCGATGGCGATCCAGGCGTTTAAGGATGGGGAAGTCGGCAGGATCATCCTGACCAGACCGGCGATCGAGGCCGGAGAGAAGCTGGGCTTTCTTCCCGGCGATCTGCAGAGCAAGATCGATCCGTATCTGCGTCCTCTGTATGACGCCCTATATCAGATCATGGGGGCCGAAAGCTACCAGCACAATGCGGAGAAGGGGCTGATCGAGGTCGCGCCTCTGGCCTATATGCGCGGACGTACTTTGGATAACGCCTATATCATCCTGGACGAGGCCCAGAACACGACGCCGGCGCAGATGAAGATGTTTCTGACCAGGATCGGCTTCGGCTCGAAGGTTATCGTCACCGGCGATCAGACCCAGAAGGATCTGCCCGCGGGCAGTGTGTCAGGCCTTGACGTGGCGGTAAGGGTTCTTAAGAAAGTAGAGGATATCGGCTTCTGCTATCTGACGAATACGGATGTGGTCCGGCATCCGCTGGTACAGAAGATCGTAGAAGCATACGATGAATACGAATCGCGCAGCGCGGGACATGGCGGCGGGCACCGTTACCCGATGGATCATATGCAGAAAAAAGGCAGGCAGGAGTAAGGTACGTATGACGATCAACATTGATTACGAGGCAGAGAGAGAACTTCCTGTTCCCTGGGAGAAGATCATCCGTGAGATTATAGAGGCGTCTCTGGATTACGAATCCTGCCCTTACGAGGCGGAAGTCAATGTAGTCCTGACCGGCGATGAAGAGATCCGCGAGGTCAACCGGCAGTTCCGGAATCTGGACAAGCCTACGGATGTGCTTTCATTTCCGGCTTTGGAATATGACAGGCCTTCAGACTTTGACCATGTTGAGGAGGCGTTTGCCGACTGCTTCAATCCGGAGACCGGGGAACTGATGCTGGGCGATATGATGATCAGCGTGGACCGCGTGATCGGACAGGCAGAAGAATACGGCCACTCTCCCGAAAGGGAACTGGCGTTTCTGACGGCCCACAGTATGCTTCATCTGTGCGGCTACGACCATATGGAAGACGCACAGCGCACCGTCATGGAGCGCAAGCAGGAAGAAATCTTAGAGAGCAGAGGGTACTTTCGATGAAGAAGAGATGGATGGTTTGGCCGGTTCTGGCACTGGCCGCGGCAATGTTCGTTACGGCCTGCGGTCAGAAGGCCGATGAGGCGGTCGCGACACTGGAGCCGTCTACGGAGGAAGAAACGGAAGAGGAGACGGAAGAGACGGAGGAAACCACGGTTGTACAGCTGACTACAGCGCCGGAGCCTGAGACGGAACCGGAGACAGAACCGGAGCCGGAAATAATCCAGAAGCCGGAAGACCGCATCGAAGTGGACGGGAAGATCCGCAGTTACCTTACCGGAGAGCTGGTGGATATAGAGAAAGCCAACCGGCGTCCGCTGGCGATCATGATGAGCAACGACAAGGAGGCTATGCCGAATTACGGTATCAACCGTGCCGGCGTGGTTTATGAGGCGCCTGTGGAGGCATCCATGAACCGCTATATGGCGATCATCGAAGATTATGACGATCTGGACCGGATCGGTTCCGTAAGAAGCTGCAGGACCTATTATGTTTATTTTGCCAGGGAATTTGACGCGATCTATGCCCATTTCGGCCAGAGTACATTTGCCAAGCCATATCTGCAGTATATCGACAATATCAACGGCATCGAGGGGATCGGCACCGTAGCGTATTACCGTTCGAAGGATAAAAAATCGCCCCACAATGCCTACGGGAGTTTTGAAGGGCTCCAGAAGGCTATCAAGCAGATGGGATATTCCCAGGAGTATTCTGATTCATACAAAGGGCATTATCAGTTTGTCGTGGACGGTATGGAGATCAATCTGGAGAATTCCCTGGACGCTTATAAAGTAGTTCCCGGCTATGCTTATAATAAACCGTATTTTGTCTATAATGAAGAGGACGGTCTCTATCACAGATATCAGTACGGGGATGTACATCTCGGCAGCGAAGGACCGATCGCTGTAAAGAATATCATATTTCAGTACTGTTCTTCCGGATATTACGCGACGACGCAGTACCGGAATATTGACGTACATACTCCCCAGTATGGATATTATATTACCAATGGGCGTGCGATCCCGTTATCCTGGGAGAAGGACGGAGAGTTCGGAGTTACCCATTACTATAATACGGAGCATGAGGAAATCATACTGAACCAGGGCAAGACCTGGGTGTGCATCATACCGACCAGTGATTTCAGCAAGACGGAGATTCATGGAAAAGACGAGTAGAGAACAGAGCAGGGCGAAACAGGAGAGCGCCGGGGCTAATTTCCTGGTGCAGGGCAGCATTCTGGCGATCGCGGGTATCATTGTGCGCCTGATCGGTATGCTGTACCGGATTCCCCTTGCCAATTTCATCGGAGATAAAGGAAACGGTTATTACGGCGCGGCGTATAATATTTATGCCACGCTGTTAGTTATGTCTTCCTACAGCCTTCCGGTGGCCGTCTCCAAAATGGTTGCATCCCGGCTGGCCCTTAAGCAGTACCGCAACTCCATCCGGATCCTGAAGGCGACGCTTTTCTATGCGACCGTGGCGGGAGGCTTATGCTTCTGCCTGATGTGGTTCGGGGCGGATTTCTTCGCGAATAAAATGCTTAAGATGCCCTACTGTTCCTATGCGCTGCGGGCCCTTGCCCCGACGATCTGGATCATGGCGTATCTCGGCGTGTTCCGGGGATATTTTCAGGGACATTCCACGATGGTGCCGACGGCGTTTTCGCAGATCGTGGAACAGATCGTCAACGCGGTGGTAAGCCTTCTGGCGGCAAGCACGCTGTTCTCAGTGGGACTAAAATCCAATCTTGTCTATGGCGTGTCGGAATACTCCTATGCGTTCGGCGCGGTCGGGGCTACCATGGGTACCGGAGCGGGCGCCCTGTCGGCGTTACTTTGTTTCCTGATCCTGATGATAAAACGGCGTCCGGTCATCCGCAGACAGCTGCGGAGGGATCAGAGAGGACGCATGGAAAGCTACGGGACCATTTCCTCTGTCATGGCGATGACGATCCTGCCGATCCTCATTAGCAGTACGATCTACAACAGCGGAACGGTCATCGACAATGTGATCTTCGGCCAGGTCATGGCGCGCACAGGCGCGGAAGAGGAGATCGTCTCCCAGTGGGGCATTTATTCCGGCCGCTACCATCTGCTTTTTAATATTCCGGTGGCCATTGCAAATGCGCTTTCTTCTTCTCTGATCCCGTCTCTGTCCATGGCGGTGGCAGAGAGAAACCGCAGGCAGGTGGTATCGAGGATCGCGATGGCGATCCGGTTCTCCATGATCATCGCGATCCCGGCCGCGGTCGGAATGGCCGTGCTTGCGGGACCGATCTCGAAGCTGCTGTTCCCGAACCTGGATAATTCCATGCTGATCCCGATGCTGGCCTACGGTTCATCGGCGGTAGTGGTATTCTCACTGTCAACGGTTACAAACGGCGTACTGCAGGGGATCAACCGGATGCGGTCGCCGATTATCAACGCCAGCATTGCGATGGTGCTCCATGTGGCGATTCTTTACGTGATGCTTACTTTGTTCCATATGGGAATCTACGGCGTGCTGTATTCCAATATCCTGTTTGCGCTTCTGGTATGCTTCTTTAACGCGGTTTCCATCACCCGGCATGTGCGGCGCTACCGTCAGGAGATCGTCAGGACGTTTCTGATTCCGCTGGCGGCCTCGGCCGTCATGGGCGGCGCGGCTTACGGAATCTATAAGCTGTGCGCGAAATTTACCGGGAATCTGGTCAGTACCGCCGTATCGGTCTGCGCGGCCGTGGTCATTTACTTTATCCTGCTGATTCTGATGCGCGGCGTCAACGAGCAGGAACTGAAGCGGATGCCGGGCGGGACCAGGGTATTTGTCCTGGCCAGAAAGCTGCATCTGATGTAGGAGCAATACTTTGCTGCGAAAACTGCGTTGGATGTAAGAGCGATGATTTACGGCGCGGTCTCCGTATTGTTTCGGCGGCTTTTGGCATAGATGCGTCTTACAGGAAAGCGATGTTTAAAAATGAAAGATCAGGCAGATACTATATCTCATAAGGAGGAATACTTATGAAACGGTATGGTATCTGTTTTTTGTCTGCGCTGATCGCCCTTCTTCTCGGATTCGTAACGGGGATGGGTCTGGGAAGCCGGCATATCCGGGTGGAAGAGCCGGTTCCTGACACCGTTTATGAGACAGAGACGGTTCCGGACGTGCGCGTCGTGATACAGCAGGAAGAGCCGTCGTCGGAAACGGAAGCGGCGGAAGAGGCGGTTCATATGGACCGCTTTTTTCTGGTATCGGAAACCGGGTATCTTCTGGTTTTCACAGAGGGGAGAAAGGATGAGTGTATGCAGACGCATATCCCGATCACGGATTTTCCGGAGGAAGAGCAGGAAAAGCTGCGGGAAGGGATCTGGTTCGACTCTATGATGGAGGTCTTCTTTTATCTGGAATCTTATACGAGCTGACCGTCGCTCCGAAAAATCCGGTTGAAAACGAAGCAGAAAACGAGTAAAATGTCCACATAGGCAATATGTGAGGAGCGAATCGGATACGAACCAGGAGGCGCGTATGGGCAGATCGATCTTAGTCATCGGCGGAGGCGCAGCCGGAATGACGGCCGCGATCATGGCGGCGCGTGCCGGCGCGTCTGTGACGGTGCTGGAGCATATGGACCGTGTGGGAAAGAAGATTCTGTCCACCGGCAATGGCCGCTGCAATTTTACAAATCTGGACCAGAGACCGGAATACTACCGGTGCAGTCAGCCGGATTTTCCGTGGAAAGTGATCGGGCAGTTCCCGATGGAGAAAACGTTGGAATTTTTCGAGGGGCTGGGAATCCTGGCGAAGGAGCGGAACGGATGCCTTTATCCGAATTCGGATCAGGCGTCGGCGGTACTCGATGTGTTGCGGCTGGAACTGGAGCGGCTGCATATTTCGGTTCGTACGGGATGCCGGGTTTCGGAGATCCGGAGGGACGGAAAGCGGCTCAGCGTGCGGACAGATTCAGGGACCTTTCCGGCCGATGCGGTTGTACTGGCCGCAGGATCGAAGGCAGCTCCTTCTGCCGGCTCTGACGGCAGCGGCTATGAACTGGCCCGCAGACTGGGCCATCGCATTATTCCGCCGCTCCCGGCATTGGTGCAGCTGCGATGCGCGGAGAATTATTATAAACAGTTGGCCGGCGTCCGTGCGGACGCGAAGGTGGAGATCTATATCGAAGAGAAGTCTGGTAATGCTGCAGATCCGAAACGGTGGCGTCTGGCTGCATCCAACTGCGGCGAGCTTCAGCTGACGGATTACGGCATTTCCGGTATCCCTGTGTTCCAGGTGAGCCGTTACGCGTCGGCTGCGTTACATAGTAAAAAACGCGTAAAAGCGGTGATCGATTTCCTGCCGCGTCAGACTTTGGATGAGACGGCTGCCATGGTCAGAAAGCGCGCCGCTGCGATGCCGGATAAAACCTGCGAACAGTGGATGTGCGGTCTTTTTAATAAAAAGCTCTCCGTGGTTCTTCTTAAGCTGGCGGGGCTCAGTCCGTCGCAGAAGGCCGGAAGCGTCGGCCGGAGCGGCTGGCGCGTGCTCATAAAGCAGATGCGTTCCTTCGAAACCGTAGTTACAGCCACGAATTCTTATGAGCAGGCGCAGGTATGCTGCGGAGGCGTGGATACGTCGGAACTGGATCCGGCGACGCTGATGTCCCGGAAAATGGACGGTGTGTATCTGGCCGGAGAGATACTGGATGTGGACGGGATCTGCGGCGGCTACAATCTCCAGTGGGCCTGGTCCAGCGGCGCGGTGGCGGGGATCCATGCCGCTGTGCCGTGAGGCGGAACGTGAGAACCGACATGGGAAAGAGTTTGCAGCGAGGCGCTGCGCGGGAACCAGTGAGGCAGAAAATATGATTCGAATCACACAGTTAAAGCTTCCGATCACACATACGGAAGAGCAGTTGTATGAGAAAGCGGCCAGAATTCTAAAACTGCCGCCGGATGCCCTGCGTGCGGTAACCATCGTCAGGCGTTCCATAGACGCCCGGAAGAAGGAACAGATACAGTTTATTTATACTCTGGATGTGGAAGTATCGGAGAAAAATGAACCCCGGCTCGTAAAGCGCCTGAGAAATGATCAGATCTCGATTGCGTCGGATATTGCGTACCATTTCCCGGCTCCAGGTGAAATGAGTCTTGCCCACCCGCCGGTGATCGTCGGAAGCGGTCCTGCCGGGCTTTCCGCCGGTTATATGCTGGCAGAGGCAGGATACTGTCCTGTTATTCTGGAACGAGGCGATCAGGTTTCTGTGCGAAAACAGAAAGTGGAACAGTTCTGGAAGGGCGGAGAGCTGGATCTACGCTCCAATGTTCAGTTCGGTGAAGGCGGCGCGGGAACATTTTCTGACGGAAAGCTGAATACGATGGTGAAAGACCCGGCAGGGCGGAACCGGAAGGTGCTTGAGATCTTTGTGCGGCACGGCGCGGATCCGAAGATCCTTTATGACGCGAAGCCCCATATCGGCACGGATGTGCTGGCCTGTGTCGTCCAAAGCATCCGCGAACATATTCTCTCACTGGGCGGAACCGTGATGTTCGGTACGCAGATGACAGGACTTGTGCTGAAAGAGGATCGCGTAACCGGCATTAAGGCGGAGCAATGGAAGTCCGGACAGCGTACACAGATCGAGATACCTGCTGAGGCTGTCATTCTGGCCATCGGACACAGCGCCAGGGATACATTTTCATCGCTTTACCAAAGCGGGATCCCGATGCAGCCCAAATCCTTTGCCGTAGGACTGCGGATCCAGCATCCCCAGGAGATGATCGACCGCTCCCAGTATGGTGCCGGCGATACCGGGATATTGGGACCGGCTTCTTACAAATTGACGCATCAGACATCGGCCGGACGGGGCGTTTATTCTTTCTGCATGTGTCCGGGCGGTTATGTGGTTAACGCGTCGTCGGAAATCGGAGGGATGGCCGTAAACGGCATGAGCAACCATGACCGTGACGGCAAGAACGCGAACAGCGCGCTGATTGTGACGGTCACGCCGGAGGATTTCGGCGGCGATTCTCCTCTTGCCGGAGTGGAATTTCAGAGACGGCTGGAAAAGGCGGCGTTCCGGGCCGGAAACGGCAGAATTCCCGTGCAGCTATACGGCGATTTTAAGGAGAAGAGGATCAGCCGCGGCTGGGGAGATGTGACGCCGGAATTCAGAGGACTGAACGAATTCGCGGATCTGAGGGAGACGCTGCCGGAATATATAACCGCCGCGCTTGTGGAAGGCGTGGAAAGCTTTGGACAGAAGATCGGCGGATTCAACAGATACGACAGCATTCTGGCCGGCGTGGAAAGCAGAACGTCCTCGCCGGTGCGGATTCTCAGAAATGAACATATGGAGAGCGCTGTCAGAGGGCTTTTCCCGTGCGGGGAAGGAGCCGGGTATGCCGGCGGCATTACTTCCGCGGCCATGGACGGTATGAAGGCCGCGGAAGAGATAGCGCGCAGATATCGCTTACCTGCCGCAAAGATAACTGTATGCTGATAAACATTCATTTTCATCGCCCAGAAGGAAGTAAAAATCCATCTGGGCGCATTTTGTAATACAGATATAAGATCCATACGCCGGAAGGTCGCAGAAGATCACAGGACTTCCTGTCGCTGGCATAATGGCGTAACCGCGGTCGGACATGATCAGCGGGAACGGTCTGTCCGGATCCTCCGGGGAAATGAAGCAGGCGCGTCCGCGGAGAGAGAGTCTGCCGGAACCGGTGATCTGGCCGGGATTCAAGGCTGTTAATAGCTCCTTTTTATCCAGACGCAGATTGATCCACGCGGACAGCGAGACATTGCCTGCGGCTTCCAGCACCCGGCAGTCCTTCGGGGACTCCGCCATAAGGGGCTTACGGTCGCGGTTCATATACTGGATCGTCCCAGCGGTTTTATCGATGCGCAGGCACAGATCGTCCGTCAGCAGTTCGACGATTCCGCCGATCTCCCGGTACATCCATGCCCTGTCCATACGGTTTACGGCAATCTTTGGATGGGGAGCAGCTTCCAGCTGGCCGAGCCTGGCGAAAGATACCCGGACGATCCGGCTGGTCACCGGACTCAAGCGCAGTACACCGTAGCGGCTCTGAAGGCACAGGCCGTCTGCCTGCCGCGAGACCCACCGCACGGCAAGGTCGATCTTTGAATGACCGGGCAGTTGGAGCGCGGCAGCGGCAGGAATGTCGCCAAAGCGGGGGCGGGAAGAGGCCGGGTTCTTCCGGACGGCCGAACCCGGCGCGGAAGCCTGTGCGGCATTCCGGACAGCGGTTCCTTGGCCGGACACCGACGGTGTGGGCGCGGCTGCCGGCTGTGCAGGAGTTGGCTGAGCGGCTGCCGGCTGTCTGACCGCCTGTTGTTTTGACACCGGCGGCGCGGGCGATGTCTGCCTGTTTTTCGGCGCGGGCGGTGCCTGCCTGGCTTTCTTTAAAATATTCTCCGCGTCATACTGATCCGGCATCTGCAGGGATTTGCCAGAGGCAAAAAACAGCGTCGTCAGATCTGCTTTTGTCTTTTTCTGAAAGGCGGCAGTCCTGCCGCCGGTATTATCCTCATATTCGGTAACTGTAGAACCGGGTTCTTCCGTGATGAGTCCGGTCAGGCTGCCGCTGTGGAGCACGCACAGTTCGTGAAGGGCTCTTGTGGCGGCCACGTACAGGAGTTTAGCGTGTCCGTCGTCAATCGGATATTCCTCCGAGGTCGGATCAAGAAGCAGTACCGCGTCAAATTCCAGACCTTTCGTATATTCGACCGGAAGTACCATGATCCCTTCGCTGAACACTGCATTTTCGAGATCGTCTCCGCAGACAGCGATATAGTTTCCAAGTTCTTTCGCGGCGCAGGCTGCCTTTTCGGAGTCGCGGCATACGACGGCAAGAGTGTTGTAGCCTTCTGACTGCCATTGGCTCAGAATCTGTGCGGCTTTGCGGATCAAATGTCTGCGGATCCGCTTTCCTTCCTCTGAGGAAAAGGTACCGGAAGCGTCCCCTTTCTTATGGGGCGGCTCGATCAGGATCTCCTGCACCGGCTTTCCATGGCGGATGATCGGTTCTACCGGATAGACGGAGAAGTTCCCGTGGCGCAGGATCCGGAGGGCATATTCCGAGATCTCGATGGTGTTCCGGTAGCTTTTTTTCAGAATGCGGAAGCTGTCCGCCGGATCCTTAAGAAGAAGCACCTTGAGCTCTTCCCAGTCATTCAGGCCGCTTCCGAAGCGGATGTTCTGCGACACGTCGCCCATGACCGTATAGGTGCAGCCGCGGAGGCAGTGGGAGAGCGACGCGTAAGCCATCATGCCGAAATCCTGCGCCTCGTCGATGACTACGTGGTGGGCTTCCCGGATCACTTCTGTCTCCTGGACGCGGGCGTAGAGATATGCCAGCGCGGCCAGATCGTAGACATCGAATTCTGTGACGCGGCGGACGGGCTTGGAAGAGGTCACGATCTCCGGCGGCGAGGTCACTGTTTCCATGCTGCCGGAGCGCCGTTGACGTTCCGGCCATATTTTGCGCTGTTCCGTCAGAAAACTGTCGTACAGATCAAAGATCGACAGCTTCATTTTCTTTCCGCCAAACCATCTTCGGTAGACGCGCTGGATCTCTTTCCGCTCGTCTTCGGTATATTTGCCCATATGCTCCAGGAAATGATTGTGAAGCCTCGCCATCAGGCGCTCATTCAGTCCGTCGATCTTACTCTGTATGGAAAGCGCAGGGTTTTCCCGGATATATTTTTCGATCGCTTCCTGACTGAGAAGGAGAACGCGGCCGTTTTCCTGCAGCGCATCCGTATCCAGACAGATATCTTTGCGCGGAATGTAATTCCATTCAAGCTGGCCGCAGAATCTTTGCAGATCTTCAAACCATGCAAGCTTTCCGCGGATATTGTCGCGGACGGAGCCGCTGATCCGGTATTTCTTCTCGTCCCATTCTTCGTAGAGGAGACGCGTGAAAAGCTGCGCCATGGTCATCTGCTTTACGCCGTGGACATCCAGTTCCGGAAGTACGCCGGTAATGTAATTTAAGAGGATCCGGTTGCTGCCTATGATGTAGAAATCTTCCGGCTTAAAGCGCTCGGCATAGTTGTAAAGAATATAGGAGATCCGGTGCATCGCGACGGTCGTCTTGCCGGAACCGGCCACTCCCTGGACGATCAGGTTCCGGTAGGGCGTGAGCCGGATGATCTCATTCTGCTCCTTCTGGATCGTGGCGACGATCTCACCTAAGACCGCCTGTTTATTTCTGGCCAGATACCGGGTCAGAAGCTCATCGTTGGCAATGATTTCGCTGTCAAAATAATTCTTCAGCGTTCCGTCCTCGATCTCATAGGTGCGTTTCAGCTGCAGGTCGATGGGCATTTCCTGACCGCCGGGCGCCGTATACGAGCATTCCCCCAGACCGCTTTCATAGTAGGCGTTCGCGACGGGCGCGCGCCAGTCGACGACTACCGGATGGATCGTATCCCGGGAAATGCCGCCGCGGCCGATATAGAGAGATTCCTGGCAGTGAAAGGTTTTGTCCTGGAAAATGATCCGGCCGAAATACGGTTTTGCAAGCGCGCGGGTGTTATGTTCGAGAGCTGTTTTCACATGTTCATAGAGAGTTACGGTGTTATTCAATTCAGTCAGAGATTCCATGTCGTTATCGTGGTAATGCTCCAGCATGTCGTCGATGTCCGCCTTCATCTGCGCCGCCTGACGCTTGTAGTTGGCTGTATTGGCCTTTACGACCTCCAGGGTCTCGCTCAGATATCTGTCTTCGTCGGCGCGGGTCGTAAGCGGAAGGGGAGTATTCTTCTGGCTCATGGGCAGCTCCTTTCGGGATTTATGTCGTTTTCTGTTCGATAT